>JBEIQS010000475.1:0-1718 GCA_040376425.1 Alphaproteobacteria bacterium
GAGATATTCGTTTCTGGATCGATGCGAATCGGCCAGTCGTTCATGTGGATATCCAGAGCTCGGCCCCATGCACGGCTGAGATCGCCCTCGAAAGTTGGCGCGCCGAGGGGAAATGGCTGCGAGGGGGAGCAGAAAAAGATGTCATCTTGCCGACGGATGGTCAGACGGTCAGGTGGTACCAGAGGAATGCTCGCACGATATTTGTCGAGAGCCTGAAAAGTCAGCACATGGGAGATTTTGTGGATAAATTTCAAGATCCACTCCTGAATCGCACGTTTGGGGGGCTCATCGTTGGTGAGGGACTCAAGGGAAAAGACGATAAAACGCTGGTGACCACGGAGCCGACCCGAAACATTCACTTGAGCATTCATGCGCTCACGGCTCAAACAAAAACCCCTGAGGATTGGTTGGCTCAACTTACGCAGCAACGTCAGGTTACAGATTCCGTTCCGATGGAGAAAGCATGGCAGGAGCACACCAAGTGGTGGGAGTCTTTTTGGCAGAGAAGCTGGATCCATGTCACGCCCGGAGGGGCAGGGGAGTTGGTCAAGGCAACGGAGGCGCTGGAAAAGGAGCTGAAGACCCTGAAGCCCGGTCCGCGGCGGGAGGAGGTGGAGGGCTGGAAGGGCGAGGCGGGCCCCTACCGCAGCGCCTTGGATGAGGCGGTGAAGCGGGTGGATCCGCTGCCCGAGGCCTTGGGCACGGTGATCGAGCGGCGGCAGCGGGATCTGACGAAGCCCCCCGAGGTCCTGGATGTTCCCACCTTCCGCCACTTCGGCGCCACCCTGGAGAAGTACCTGAGCTTCCTGGAGAAGGTGGACGAGGCCATGCCCGCCCTGCCGACGCTCCGGTCCAGCTCGGCCCAGACCGTCAAGGAGCAGGCGGAAAAGGACCTACAGGCCTTGGAAAAGTCGGTGGCGGACATGCGGTTGGTGGTGCGGAGCCACCTGGACCAGCTCCCCCTGGACCGGCGCATTCTGAGCGCCCGGTCCCTCCGCCGGCCGGCGGGCCGGGATCGGGCGGATGTGCAGCAGGGGCGGCGGATGTTGGCGCCGTTGAAAGGCGGGCTCTCCATCCTGGAGAGCGCTCTGAACACCTACGAGAAGCAGCGGAAAAAGCTGCTGGCAGTGGCGATGAAGCGCTGAGGCGCCTCCTCCGGCTGCTGTAGGATGATCGCAGACTCTTGGCTTCCCGGGGCTCGCTGAGCCGGGACCGCTCAGCGCGTCTGCAGCCCGCCCTGCATCTGCGCCCGAAGCTGCGCCAATTGGGGGCTTTCCGGGCTCAGGCGCTCGGCCACCGCCACCGCCGAGGCGGCCACACTCTCGTGGTTGTCCACATCGCAGGTGTACATTCCCGCCAGATAGACGCCGGCCTGTCCCTGAAGGCGGGCGATCTCCAGTTGCCGGGCGCGGCTTTGGCCCTCCACGATCAGGTGACGAAAGCTGCGGCGATGTTCCACCCGCGCCGGCTCGGGGTGGCCGGGCGGCAGCCAGGTTCGAAAGGCATCCACCCCCAAATCCCGGCCTCCCCACTCCGTGGTCCAGGCGTGGGTGCCATCAAAGCGGACGTTCAGGTTGCTCCAGCGGAAGCGATCGCGGGGCATCTGCGAGGGATCCCGGTGGACCACGATGTGGGTGGGGAAGTGGCGGAAGCCTGCGGCCACCCGGGCCAGGGGGTGATCGCCCAAGAGAGGCTCCACCACATCGGAGGGGGTGGCC
>JBEIQS010000361.1:0-3918 GCA_040376425.1 Alphaproteobacteria bacterium
ACGCTCACTCGGTGCAAGCCAGTAGCAAGGGCCTTCCTCAAGGCCGGTCGGGCGCCACACCCGACGCTCCAGCAATCTCTATCGACCGCGGCTGCACCTTGTGGTCTTCTGATAGGGCGTATACTCCTTGTGGCCCGCATGGCCCCTCCGTCCGACCCCCACCCGAGCTTGGAGCTTCCTTGCCCAACCTGCTGTTCTCCCCCACGCCCGGTCGCCTTCCGCTCCTGGAAGCCCCGCGCGATGAGAACGAGCGGCTCCAGTTTGAGTGCTGGTGCGCGTCAACGATGGGGTGGTATGCGCCCCGCGTGGGCCTGGGGGTGGTCCTGGCACTGCTTCTCTGGTGGCCCTCGGATGTGCTGATCTATGCCGGTCAACCCGCACTTCAGGCTCAGATGGCCAAGGCCCGGCTCGCCACGGCCTGTTTTCTGGCCGCGGCCAGCCTGGGCCTGCCGCGTGTGGCGCTGGCACGTCGCCACCCGATCCGCTTCGGGGTCCCCATCACCGCGATCGCCACCGCTCTGACCTCCTACAATCTGGCCCAGATGGAGGAGGGCAACGCCTTCTGGCTGGCCTATTTTTACGTCGCCCCCTCTCTTTTCTATCGCCTTTTTGCAGCCCCTGGCCGGGCGGCTGCTGTCGTCGCTGGTGGTGGGTGCGGCCGCGGCGGCGGGCTTCCTGCTGGCCCCGGGGGACGCCTTCGCCTCGCCGGACACCCGGGCAGCGCTGAGCTACCTCAGCTTCACCTGCCTGATGGCTGCGGGTCTGGGTCATGCGGTCTATCTGCTGGTGCGAAGCAGTTTTCTGATGCGCCTGCGGGTGGACGAGCAGCGGGCGCACCTCGCCGAGCTGGCCGGTCGCCTGGAAAGCCGGGTGGCAGAGCAGACCTCGGAGCTTCGCCAGCTTCATCGCCGCTCTCAGGAGGTGGGTGCCGAGCAGCGACGCCTGATCGCCCGCGACCTGCACGATGGGCTGGGGCAGGAGCTGAGCTCCCTGCGCCTGCTGGTGGGTCTGGGGCAGAGTCTGTCGCGGGAGGAGGCCCCCCGGGAGCTTTTTGTGGAGCTGGAGGGCCTGATCGGCCGGGTACAGCTCAGCCTGCGCCGGGTGCTTCAGAGCCTGAGCCCGCGGCTGTTGGACGAGCAGGGTCTGGTGGATGGGCTGCGTACCCTTCTGGCGGAAACGGAGCGCCGCTGGGGTCTGCCCTACACCCTGGACATCGGGGCCCTCCCCGACCCGCTGCCCCCTCCGATCTGTGCGGCGATCTTCCTGATCTCTCAGGAGGCCATCCACAATGTGGTGCGCCACGCCCATGCCTCAGCCCTGACGCTGCGGCTGCACCACCGGGACCGCGCCCTGATCCTGGAGGTGCAGGACAACGGGCGGGGTCTGGTTGCGGGCACAAGCCAGGGGCGGGGCCTGACCCACATCCGAGATCGGGCCGCTGAGCTGGGGGGGCAGGCCACCTGGGAGGTGGGAATGGGCACCCTCCTTCGCGTGCAATTACCATTGGAGCAGCCATGATCCGTATTGTTGTCGCCGATGATCACCCCCTCCTTCGCAGCGGACTCCGCCGGGTCTTCGAGGCGCAGCCTGACATGAAGCTGGTGGCCGAGGCGCAGGATGGGGCAGAAATCCTGGCCCGTCTCGCCGATCATCCCTGCGATGTGCTGATCCTGGACCTGTCGCTGCCCTACCTGCGCGGGCTGGATCTGGTGCGGGCGGTGGCAGAGCGTCACCCAACCCTGCGCATCCTGATCTACAGCGTTCAACCCGAGGATCACCTGAGTCTGCACCTGTTGGATGCCGGCGCAGCGGGCTACCTCTCCAAAGACCGCAGTGTGGAGGAGCTGCTGCGCGCTATTCGCACTGTGGCCCGCGGGGATCGCTACCTGAGCGCCACCCTGCGCAACCTGGAGACTCAGGCCGTCGGCGAGCCGGAGGGGGCGCCGCACCAGCGCTTCAGCGTGCGGGAGGTGGAGGTCTTCCAGCTCCTGGTGCGCGGCATGTCGGTGTCCGGGATCGCGGAGGAGCTGGAGATCCAGGCCTCCACCGCGAGTAACCACATGGCGCGGATTCGGGAGAAGCTGGGCGTGAGCACCAACGGGGAGGTGTTGCTCTACGCCTTCCGCGCCGGGCTCCTGGACCGCGAGACCTGAGGCTCAGAAGCCCGCCGTGGCGGAGGAGCCCCGCCGGCGGCGATCAGGGGCGTTCGCAGTGATAGATCAGGGCGGTGTAGGCCCCCGCCGGCGCGTCGAAGCTGGGCCAACCGATGTCGCAGGGGCGGCCGTCCGGCACGCTGAAGCTGGGGCTCACCGTTCCGGGGTCGACGTTGACGAACACCACGCTCGACATGGAGCCTACCAGGGTGGTGTTGCCGGGAGTGAAGCCATAGGGACTGTTGCTGTCTGACACCAACGCTACGTCGTAGGCGACGTTCAAGGAGATGGTTACTTCTTCCAGGAACTCCGAGACGCCCGTATGGCCGGCGCGGTCGAAGACGCCGATCACCACCATGCTCTTGCCCGGGTCCAGCGTAATCCCGAGGGCTCCGCTGAGCCCGGCCAGCGTCGCGTTGGAGGGGATGCCTATCTTCTGCGATCCATTGGTCCAGGCCTGGATAAGGTAGGCTTGAAGGGGGGGATAGTTCTCCGGGGCCATGCGGATGTGCAGGTTGGTAGCGGGCACCCCGACCACCACGATGTCCCCGTTCGCGTCGGTGGTGTAGGCCGCTCCGTTCACCGTGGCGGGTGTATTGGCGATGGCGGCATGGGTGGCGAGATCGGAAAAGGCCACCGTCATGGAGGTGTCGGCATCGGCATCGGTGTCGGTGTCGGTGTCGGCGTCGGTGTCGGCGTCGGTCTCGCTGTCGGTTTCCACGGCGTTGGAGTCGGTGTCCTTGGCACTTCCGGAGCAGGCCACCAGGGTGATCAGGGGGAGCAGGTACGGTAGTCGGGACATCGGGTCCATCTCCTGTGGAATGCGGGGAGTCGCTCCCACAGAATAGGGGGACGGCGGGCCGTGCGGAATGGAGTTTTCTTGATCGCCGGAAGGTCGGTTGCCACGTCGGGCGGGGCTTTTGCGGTGGGCAGCGTCAACCGGAGCGGGACGTTGACCCACCCGCACGGAGACGAGATCGAGCGGATGGACGTTGGGGGCAATGGTGATCATCCACCTCTCCCTGGCGTGCTGCGAGCCCTGCCAGGGCGCCACCCCCTGGTTGGAGGACTTCTTCCAGGAAGGTAACGAATGGACTTGCGTGACCACAAGAAGAGGTGGTTTTGATGTGTGTTTTTACTGGAAATGAATGAAGTAACGTCGGCTACAGTGTATTCCTTCGCGAGATGCGCGCCATCGGCTACGAAGAGTGTTATCCGTTCGGATCCTCGGAGTGTGTTTATGCGGTATGCATCCCCCTGCTCACAGTTGTTCTCCTGATGGGCGGTGGTTGTACTGTAGATGGCGGTATCAAAGTCTACAACTCAAAGCCGGAGGCGGACATCAGCAGCCATCGGGATGGGGACGAAGTGGCCTCCGACAGCCCGATCGAGCTGTGGGGCAACGTCAGCGACGGCAACCATGACGAGGAGGAGCTGGAAGTCACCTGGTACAATGGGGCGGAGACCATCTGCGCCACCACAGCACCCGACGCCGATGGTCGGACCACCTGGACCACCTCGCTGCCACTGGGGGAGCACACCATCACCCTGGAAGTCCGGGATCCCGCCAATTCCACCGAGACGGCGAGTGTGAGCCTGAGTGCGGTCCTTTTGGACAATGAAGCACCCGAGCTGAGCTCGGTCACCTTGGGGCCGGATCCGGCCGTGGAAGGCGACACCCTCACCTGCACCCCCGGCGCCGTCACCGATGCCGAGGGTGACTCCGTCAGCTACACCTATGCCTGGACGGTCAACGGCGGCCTGC
>JBEIQS010000050.1:0-30727 GCA_040376425.1 Alphaproteobacteria bacterium
CGACATCCAAGAGTATTTTGTACGAAATGATGTTCGCAACTACTATTCGGTCTCCATCTCCGGCTACCATATCGCCGAGGCCGGGGCCAACCCCATCTCACAATTGGCCTTCACCCTCTCCAACGGCTTCACCTTTGTGGAGTACTACCTGGCCCGGGGCCTGCCCATCGACAGCTTCGCTCCCAACCTCTCCTTTTTCTTCTCCAACGGCATGGATCCCGAGTACACGGTGATTGGCCGGGTGGCCCGCCGCATCTGGGCGGTGGCCATGAAGAAACTATACGGCGCCAACGAACGCAGCCAGATGTTGAAATACCATGTGCAGACTTCCGGACGCTCGCTTCATGCCAGGGAGATCCAGTTCAACGACATCCGCACCACCCTGCAGGCGCTGCTGGCTCTGTTCGATAACTGCAACAGCCTGCACACCAATGCCTACGACGAAGCGGTGACCACCCCCACCGAAGAGTCGGTGCGCCGCGCCATGGCCATCCAGATGATCATCAACAAGGAGCTGGGCTGGGCGCGCAACGAAAATCCGCTCCAAGGCTCTTTTATTGTTGAAGAGCTGACCGAGCTGGTGGAAGAGGCGGTCCTGGCCGAGTTCGAGCGCATCGACAGCCGTGGCGGCGTCCTGGGCGCGATGGAGACCATGTACCAGCGCGGGAAAATCCAGGAAGAATCCCTGTACTACGAGCAGAAGAAGCACGACGGCAGCCTGCCGCTGGTGGGCATCAACACCTTCCAGGATCCCACCACCCTGGGCGCGGACTGGGAGCCACCCCCGGTGGAGCTGCGCCGCGCCACACCTGAAGAAAAACATGCCCAGATCGCGGCGGTGCGCCGCTTTCAGCAGGCCCATGCGGCCGAGGCTCCGGCCGCTCTGGCCCGCCTGCAGCGGGTGGCACGCGAGGGTGGCAACCTCTTCGCCGAGCTGATGTCGGCGGTGCGGGTGGCCAGCCTGGGCCAGATCACCGGCGCCCTCTACGAAGTGGGCGGCGAATACCGGCGCAATGTGTAGTCAACCTTACTGAATATCGCGGAGGTCGCCAATGGATCGTCTCCAGGAACTTTTTATCGGCATTGCGGGCATGATCGGCGCGGGAAAGAGCACGCTGGCCACCGCCCTGGGTCAACACCTGCGCCTGCCGGTCTACTATGAGCCGGTCCAGGACAACGCCTACCTCGCGGACTTCTACCGGGACACGCCGCGCTACGCCTTTTCCACCCAGATCTACCTGCTCAATCGCCGCTTTCAGCAGCACCAGGAGATCATCTGGCGCGGGGGTGGCGGGGTGCAGGATCGCACCATCTACGAGGATGCGGTCTTCGCCAAAACCCTGGTCTCCCTTGGGATCATGGAACGGCGCGACTACGACACCTACCTGTCCTTGTTCAAGCACATGTCCAACTTCATGTGCCGCCCCTCGGTGATTGTGTACCTGGACGTCAGTCCCGAGCGCTCTTTTGAGCGGATCAAGCTGCGGCAGCGTGACGTAGAAGGTGGTATCTCCCTGGAGTATCTGACCGCACTCTACGACGAGTACGAGAACTTCATGCGCGACATCTCGCGCTCGGTGCCGGTGATCCGGGTGGACTGGGACACCTTCCGCTCGGTAGAGGACATGGCGGCAGTAATCGAAAAAGAGTACCTGCGTGGCAGCTTTTTGCGTCGGGTCTCCTGGGCGCCTACCAAAGCCTGAGGCCAGACGGATCGGTGGACGCCATCGCCGTGGCCCGGACTCAGTAGAAGCGCCCACTGGGAGAGGCCGGCGTACCGGGGACACTCAGGTCCAGCGCTACCGGCTCCCCGCTTATACCCTCATAAATCACCAGGGTACCATCGTGACCCATGCAGTGTACGATGCTGTCCCGCACCGGAATGCAGAGGTCGGTCTGCTCACCGTATTCGGCCATCCGCAGGGTCGCCGACATCAGAATCCCGCTTCGATCCATCCGTCCCGACCCGTCGATGTCCAGGCTGCCCGCCACCCGCAGGTGTTTGTCCAGCAGATCGATGGAGAGCCCCTCGGGGCCGATCAGGCCATCCAGGATGAAGAGACGACCGTTGAAGCCCACTTGTTGGCGAACCGGCATCTCCACCAGGAATTCGGCCAGCGCACGCTCGGCGGCGCTACGGGCGGGCAGCTGGCTGGGCTGGGAGAAAAGAAGGGCGGAAAGGAGAGAGATCATCGGGGTTGCTCCAGGTTGTACCCGGTGCTCACGCAAGAAGCGTGCCAACCCAACCCGACCTCCATTTGACCAACTCTCTACAATACTCTCCCCCGGAAATGCCGGGGAGAGGCAAGAAAGCGCCCTGCCGGCGCCACGGTGCGCCAGGCATACACAGGGCCGTACACAGTGGCTGCACAGTCCCTCAGACCGCCTCGGCCAGGCTCTCCTCATAGATCTTCAACAGCGCCAGCAGCATGGCCACCAGCACCGGCCCCACCAGAATCCCAATCACCCCCAGCCAGAAAAGACCGCCGAAGACGCCCAGAAATATCAACACCGGTGGAATGTCCGAGCGGCCCCGCACCAGGAAGGGCTTGATCACGTTGTCCACCGAAGCGGTGAGCACCACCGACCACAGCAGGAGTCCCAGCGCAGAGGTGTAGTGTCCCTGAGCCACAAAAAGTAGACACAGCGGCACCCAGACCAGAGCGGTGCCTACAAAGGGCATATAGGCCAGCACACCCGAGAGCACGGCAAACAAAAGAGGGCGCTCCACACCCATCACCAGGTAGCCCAAACCCGCGGTGGCCCCCTGGATCACACCCGACACCAGACCCGCCAGGACCACATTGCTGGCAAAGGTGGCAAACACCTCGTAGAGGCGCTGCGTATGCGCCTGCTTGAGTGGGCTGATTCGTAGTCCCCAGGCCAGAAATTCTGGGCCCCAATACAACAAGCTTCCCGCCGTCATGTAGAAGATGATCAGGCCAAGCGCCGACCGGGCCGCCTCTCCGATCAGGTCCGGCAGGTTCTGGGTGACCGCGCCCATGGTGCCCAGCACCAGCCCCTGCGCACTCTCCCGCAGGGTGTGCACCACCACATCCGGATCCCCGCTCCAGGCGATGAGCTGCTGGCTGAGCCGGCTGTCCAGCAGTCGCTCGACGAGGCGGTCCAGCGCCCCTCCCTGCACCGCCGCCGCCGCGGTGGCGAGCAGCGCCCGCAGCTCCCCACTCACCAACAGCAGCAACAGGCTGGCGGGCCCCACCACCCCCAGCGTCAGCCCCAACACGGTCAGCAGGGTGGCGGGCCCCGGCCTTCCACCCACCAAGGCCAGCACCCGGCGGTGGACCGGCCATGCCAGCACCGCCGTGACCGACGCCACCAACAGTGTAGTGAGAAAGGGCGAAAACAGCACAAAGACCGCCGCAATCGCAGCCAGCAACACCACACGCAGCACGCGGTCCTCGTCCTTCATTCACCAACGGAATAACCTGATCTGGGAGAGGGGGGAGATGGCGCGGGATCCCTACGGATTTCATCAGGATGAAGCTGCCCCGACGGGGGAGCAAGGCTGGGCGGCGTGGATGCTGCCCGGAACCGTCATCGTGATCTGTCTGGCGAGCAGCCTCTGCTGCGCGGGAGGTGCGACCTTCGTCACCAGCTTTGCAGAGGATCAACCCAGACTGATCGACAAGGCGGGCATTTGGATGATCCTGAGCCTGCCGATCTGGCCCATGCTCGGGGTGGCCCTCTCTACGCTGGCAATGTATGCTGGACTACGAAAATGGTGGGTGGCGGTCGGGCCCAACCTGATTCTGGGGGTGGTGGGCGGCCTGGGCTTCTGGTTCTTGGCCTTCCTAACAGTGGTCATCGTCGCAGTTGCGACGGAGTGAAGACGCAGGGCGCGTAGAACTGTTCGCACCCCGGGGCACCGAAGCGCGAAATCTTCTACACGGTCGGAATCCTCAACGACGGGCGAAGCTCCATTTTGGACTTGGCATCTTTCTTGCATGTCTCTTTCACGTCTCGCTCTCCCACCCCCCGGGTTTCCCCCCTGGAGTCCTCATGCAATCTCCCTCGACCAACGAGCACCTCCTCCGCAATCGCAATCGCGCTGTCGCTCGTAGCTTCTATCGGCAGCTTCGCACCGAGGGTTTTACGCACCAGCAGATCATCGAGCTGTCCACCACGCTGCTGGACTTCGTGACCGAGGACCTGAAGGACCACTCCGCACCCCAATAGGGCTGCGTCCGCCGCTACGCACCGGTGCGGGAGCGCTCAGGCCTCCCGACGCCAGCTTGCCGAAAATGCCATCATCGCGGGCACAACCAGCGGTGTGACCAGGGTGGAGAGCAGAATCCCGCCCACCATCACCACCCCCAGCCCGCGATACAGCTCCGTTCCCGAGCCCTGACCGGCCGCGAGCGGCAGCATGCCGACCACGGCGGTCACCGCCGACATCAGGATCGGTCGCAGACGGGTGGTCGCACTCTCCCGCAGCGCCGCGCGAGGGGCATGGCCCTGGGCCACAAATTCCTGCGCCTGCGACACGATGAGAATCGAAGTATTCACTACGACCCCCGCCAATAGAATCAGGCCCAGGATCGCAATCGTATCAAAATCCACGCGCGTGAACAGGTTGACTCCGGCCAGCGTCAGCAGGGCCCCGCATACGGCCAGCGGCACGGCCATCAGGATGACCACGGGCAGCCCCCAGGAGCGATAGAGCGCCACCAGGAGCAGATAGATGAGCCCGATCGCCCATATAAACGAAGACTGTAGTCCGGCCAGGGTCTCGGTCAGGCGGTCCGCGGTGCCGCCGGTGGAGATCAGATAGCCCGGCTTCATCTTCGCCTGAATGACCGGAAAAATCTCTTTTTTGACCTGCTCCAGCGCGGCCCCAAGCGCCCGATCCTCGCCCAGCGACACCTGCAGGGTGATGGCCCGCTCCTGGTCGCGGTGGGGAATGGTGACGGGACCAACCCCCTCTTCCAGCCGCGCCACCGCGTCCAGACGCAGCCCCGGTGCCACCGGCAAGGCGCGCAGGGCCGCCGGATCACTTTGGTAGTCTTCCTTACCAATCACCAAAAGATCAAGTTCCTGGCCCTCATCCAAGAAGGTGCCGACCCGGCGACCGCCCACGGCCGCCTCGACCGCGGTGCCCAGCTCCCGCGGGCGCAGGCCCAGCTCCGTGAGGCGGCGGCGATCCGGCAGCACCTGCAGCTCGGGCGTACCGGTCTCGTAGTCGGAGCGCACCGAAACCACCCCGGGAAGGGCCTTGAGCATTCCCATCGCCTCGCCCGCCAGCTTGGAGAGCACAGCAAGATCGTGGCCCGCCAGAGAAATCTCAAGCTGCTTGCCGGGATCCTGGAAAATGCTCGCGCGGCGGGGGAAGAGGAAGCGGAAGCCCGGCACCCCGCCCACTTTTCCGCGCAGCTCGCCGAGGAAGGCCGAAAAAGCGGCGGGACCAGCATACTCCGGCTTCAGCACGGTCCCCAGCGCCTGAAAGCGCGAGGAGAAGACCACAAAGGTACGCTCCACGCGGGGATCCTTCAACACCTGCTGCTCGATGGGACTGAGCAGCTCAGAGGCAGCGGCGGGAGAGGTGCCCGGCAAAGGCCGGGCAAAAGTGAGGATGAGGTTACGATTTCCCTCGGGCAGGTAGCTGGTGTCCGGCACCAGGGCGAGGCCCAGGCCGCTGCCGCCCAGGGCCGCCAGCACCATCAGGACACGCGGCAGCGCGTTGGGACCGGTCATCGCATCGACGAGGCGGCCATAGAAGCGGCTGAAGGCTCCCTGTGCCCCCGCATCCTCGGCCACCGCGCCCAGCCAGCGCTCGCAGGCGCCGGGGAGCACCAGCATGGACACCGCCAACGAGCCGATCGCCGCAACGGAGATGGCAATGGCGAGGTCACGAAAAAGCTGGCCCGCCTCCCCATCCAGCATCAATACCGGCGCAAAGACACAGATGTTGGTCACCGTCGCCGCGAGCATGGCCCCCCACAGCTCGCTGGTGCCATCGCGCGCGGCCGTGGCGGCATCTTTGCCCATTTTTCGATGGCGGTGGATGTTTTCCACCACCACCACGGCATTGTCCAGGGTGATGCCCACCGCGAAGGCCAGCCCGGCCAGGGTGATCAGGTTCAGCGAGCGATCCATCAGCCACAGGGCTGGAAAAACCACCAAAACCGCCAAGGGCTGCGAGCCGATCACCAGGCCCACGGCGCGCAGGGACCGCACCACCACAAAAAGGGCGATGGCCGAAAACAGTGCGCCCTGGAGGATGTTTCCGGTAGCCTGAGACAACGCCTCGTCGATGTAGGTGGTCTCAGAGTAGAGCTCGTAAAAGTCTACTGGAACGCCGGAATTCCGAAAGGCCTGTCGCAGCTCGCCGATGGCGGCGCGCACCCCCTCGACCGTGCTTGGCACATTCGAGCCGGTCTGCCGCTGCACCCCCATCGCCACGGCGGGGATGCCGTTCTGGCGCATGATCGAGGCCTGAAGGGAAGGTCGAAGCTCCAGATCGGCGACATCCCGCACCCGGACGGTTCCGCTGGGGTCCTGGCGCAGGAGGATGTTCTCCAGCTCTTCAGTGGTGGCGGCGCGGGATTGGGTACGGACGGTATATTCGCGCTTTCCAAGCCAGAGAGAGCCACCGCGAAGGTTCAGGTTGTCGCGTTGGACAGCATCCAGGAAGCTGCCCACCGAGATCTGGTGGGCGGACAGCGCCTCAAAGTCCGTAACGAGGTGGGCTTCCCGCTCCGCACCTCCGGAAATGATCAGGTTGGCGACGCCATCCACACGACGAAGGCGGGGCGAGACGGTGTCGTCCACCACCTGCCGCAAGAGCGCGACCGGTGTGGGCGGAAGATCGGGCGGCGCCCGCACCCCCCACCACATGACCGGTGCCTGCTGATCTGAAGAAGTGGCGGTTGCTTCGGGCGGATCAACGTCCGGCGGCAGGCCCTGCACCCCACCCAGCTTGTTGAGCACATCCACCATCGCCGCATTGCGGTCGATACCATCCAGAAAACGGAGGGTGATATTGGATCGACCGTTGGAAGAGGTGCTCACCATCTCGCGCAGACCGGTCACCGACGTGAGCTGCTGCTCGATCCGGCGGGTGATCTGGTCTTCCACTTCCGTGGGCGCCGCACCCGCATAGGTGGTGGCAACCTGGATTTCCGGCGGCTCTACGGTCGGACGCAACTGCAAGGGCAGCTCAAAGGCGGCGACCACCCCCACCAGCACCAGCAGGATGGCGGCCGCAGCCACCGCATAGGGATTCCGCAGGGCGGAGAGGATCATCGGGACTCCCAGGGGCGGCGATTAACGCGGAGCGGGCGGGGTGTCCTGATGGCGGAGCCCCCTTGTCCCCGGTCACATCCCGAGAAGCCCTCTGTGACATTCAATGACAGCTCCCCCTCCTCCGCCTCTTCCCTTACGCGGGGGGCTGTTGTAGTCTCCCGACTGAAGAGTGCCACCGGGCCGTGTGGCCGACCTTGACGGGCGTTGGGTCGGCCACCTTCTTTTTTGGCTGCCGGAATCAGGGCTTTGGCGTGCCGACGACGGTGACCGGGCTGCCGTCCTGCAAGGCCTCGTTCCCGCGCACCACCACCTGATCCACACCGGCCAGCTCAGCCTCGACCACCAACATCGCCCCGGCATCATACCGAAGCTGCACCGGTACTTTTTTGGCCTTTCCGTCGGCAACCGCAAACACCGCTCCGCCAAAAACGGCGTCGCGCGGGACCTGCACCGCGTCGCTAAGCGCCGCCACCTGCACCTCTCCCTCCACTGCCATACCCGGAAGCCAGCCGGTGGGAGGAATTGCCAGATCGACGCGCAACTTCTGGTTGCGGGAGCGACTCTCCGCGGCGGGCACCACCCCACCCACTTGCCCCTCATAAGAACCGAGTTCCACTCGACCCGGAACCTGCAATACCAGCGGAGATCCTTGCAGAATCTGGCCCGCCTGCCCCTCGCCCAGATCCAGGAGCGCCTCCAGCTCGCCGGTGGCCACCACCTCGACCAGTACGGTCCCCGGGGCGACCCGCTGCCCGATGCGCGCATCCTGGCGCGCCACCACCCCGGCGACGGGGCTCCGCAGGCTGCAACGTGCCAGCTCCAGCCGCGCTGCCGCCACCTCGGCCCGCCGCAGCTCCCGGTTCGCCAACGCGGCATCCAGGGCCGCCTGCGCCTCCTGAAGCCGCAGCTCGGCGTCTTGCAGCGCCTGTGCGGAGACCGCGTCTGGCTGGCTGCCCTGAACCTTCCCCAGGCGCGCCCGATCGGCCTCCAGCCGGTCCCTCGCGGCGATGCGCCCGGCAACGTCGGCCTCGGCCGCGGCCTGCCGCGCCTGCGCCGCGTCCAGCGCGATCCGCGCCGCCGCGGGATCGAGCTGCACCAGCAAGGTTCCAACCGCGACGGGGCTGCCCACGCGGGCGGGCACCGCCTCGACCGTACCCGCGGTCTCAGCCGCGACGGAAGACTCCGCCAGCGACGTCAGCTCACCCAGCAGGTGCTGGCGCACCACTGCCGGGCCACGCTGCACCGATCCGAGCACCACCGGCACCGTAAAGGCCGGTGGCCCCGAAGCGGCCTTCTGACATCCCAGCAGGAGGATCAACAGGTACAAAAATCAGCCCTTCCCCAGCTCCCGGTCGATGATCGCCTTGAATTTTTCGAAGGGCTGCGCACCGGACAGGAACACGCCGTTGATAAAGAAGGCCGGCGTACCACTCACACCCGCTTCTTCGCCGTCGGCCATATCCTTGCGGATCTCAGCTTCCATCGCCGGATCCTTGCGGCACTCACTCCAAGCCGCCATGTCCACACCGGACGCAGTGGCCGCGGCTTCCAGGTCCGCGTCCTGAAGCGCACGCTGGTTGGCCATCAGGATTCCGTGGAACTTCCAGTACTTCTCTTCGGCCTGCTTGCCCGCACAGTTGGCGGCAACCGCAGCGGGGATGGCCCGGTCGTGGAAGCCCAGGGGGTAGTCACGGAAGACAAAGCGAACGTTCCCCTCGTACTCTTTCAGAACCCGCTCCATCACCTCTTGGGCGCGGCCGCAGTAGGGGCACTGGTACTCGGCAAACTGGACGATGGTGACCTTGGCGGTGGGCGAGCCCATCGAGGGGTCATCGTCCGCGGAGACGGGGATCCGGGGGAGATCGGGATAGGGCAGGGCCACATTGACCTTGTACTTGGTCCGCAGCTCTTCGATGTAGGTCTGGTAGCGCTCGCCACCCTTCTTCTGCTTCACCATCTGAACCACCCGGTCGCGCACCTCTTCCAGAGGTTTGCCACCCAGACGGCGGGAGAGCTGGTTGTAGGCGTCCTGGATTTCCGCCTCGGTGGGGTCGCCGGCCTTGGCTTCCACTTCCGCCTTCAGGAGCGCATCCTTATCCGCCATTCCCCGGGCTTTTACCTCGGCTTCGATGATGGCGGTGTTGATCTTCTCTTCCAGCGCGGCGGTCTCGGCCTCGTAGCGCTGGGTCAGGTAGTCGGCCTCCAGACGGGCCATTTTTGGCGCCATTTCCTTGGAGAAGTCCGCGTAGGCGACGGAGCCGCCGTCCCAGGTGGCCACCACGGCGGGCACATCGCCGCCCTTGGGCGCCGCAGCAGCCGGAACGGCCGCGCCGCCACCCGCAGGAGCAGGGGTGGTAGAGGAGGTAGAACCCCCGTTACAGCCGACGAGAGCGAGGAAGAGAAGCAGGGAACGCATGGAACTCCGAGGCAACCAGGGCGGGGGGATAACCCCACGGCCCCCACCGTGCCAGCGCCGCGATAAATGCTTACCACCCACCGGCGCTTCAGATCGCTGTAAGGTGCCACCTGCCCGCCAACGGGGCACACTGGGGCGGGGGAAGATGCCCATGAAAAAAGTTCTGATCGTCACCTGGAACGCCGACCACCCGGGGACCGAAGGCATCGCCGCTGCCATCCGCCGCCGGGGTGCGCAGGTGATTCGTCTCAACACCGACGACTTCCCGTCTATCGTTAAGCTGGCCTATCACCAGGATGATCAGGGAGAGCGTATCTACCTGGACGATGCCGACGGCCGCCACGATCTGAGCGACCTGACCGCCATCTGGTACCGTCGTATGCGCCCGGCCCTACGTCTGGACAAAGAGGAGCTTGGCGCGGACGTACATCATGCCTGTGTGGAGGAGGCCCGCCTGCATCTGATCGGTCTGGTGGAGAGCCGCGATATTTTTGTGCTGGATGCGCCCTATGTACTTCGTCGGAATGAAGTCAAAGCACGCCAGGCAAAATTAGCGAGGCAGGTCGGCCTGGACGTGCCACGCACCCTCTACACCAACAACCCCGATGAAGCACGCGCTTTTGTCGCCTCCTGCCCCCACGGTGCGGTCACCAAGATGATGACCATGTTTTCCGTGCGCCGCGGGGTCGAGGTGGATGTGGTCTTCACCAACCGCGTCAAGCCCGAAGATCTGGAGCACCTGGACGGCCTGGCGCAGAGCCCGATGATTTTTCAGGAATTAATACCCAAAGCACGCGAACTGCGCACCGCCGTGGTGGGCGATCAGCTCTTCACCATTGGCATCAACTCCGCCTCCACCGAGCGCGGCCAGGTGGACTGGCGCCGCTCCACCGGCAGCGCCGACTCCATCTGGTCGGCCGACACCCTTCCCCCCGAAATTGCCGCAAAGCTCCTCCGTTTGGGCGACCGCCTGGGCCAGAACTATGGCGGGGTGGACTTCATCATCACTCCCGACGGTCGCTATGTGTTCTTGGAGTGGAACCCCGCCGGAGAATACGGCTGGGTCCTGGAACATCACGCCGGACCGATGGAGGAAGCCTACGCGGATCTTCTGTTGGGGAACGTCCGTCAACGAAAGCTGTATCCTTGATTACAAAATTGGCCTCAAAGGTACTGCTGCTGACCCACCGGCGGGACGAATTTGTACCCGACCGGGTCTATGCTGCATTGCAACATCGGGGAGCCCGGCCGCTGCGGGTGGACACCGATCTTTTTCCGGGTACGTCGTTGTTCAGCCTGCGGCGGGGTCCAGACGCCGGCTTCCTGAAGATCGGCGGCGATCGCTTCGATCTGGAGGATGTGGCCGCAGTGTGGTGGCGGCGGATCTGGCCGCAGAAGCCGGCGGATCTGGAAGAAAATGTAGCTATGGTCTGCCTTTTGGAGTCGGAGGCCATGTTGGAGGGGCTGTTCACCGGCATAGCGGGGCTTCATCATGTGAACCACCCTGCCGCCGATCGGGCCGCAGCAGGCAAGCTGATGCAATTGGGACTGGCGCAGCGGGTGGGGCTGGCGGTTCCGCCCACCCTGGTCAGCAATGACCCGGAGGAAATCCGACGCTTTGTCGAAGAATATCCCAGAAGTGTGACCAAGCTGTTGACCGTGAACGCCGTGCGGGGCTCCCGTGCCTATACCCAGCGGATCCAGGCCGCCGACCTGGAAGATCTGGAAGGATTGAGCCTCTCGCCCATGCTGCTCCAGGCGGAGATCCCCAAGCAGATCGAGCTGCGGGTGGCCGTGGTGGGAAAACAGTGTTTTACCGGGGGGATTCGGGCAGCGGTGGGGTCGGGGCCGGTGGACTGGCGGCATCCGCAGGCGCAGGGGGGCGACTGGGAGCCCTGGAGCCTGGACCCCAAGATTGTAGTACAGCTTACAGCGCTGGTGGGGGAGCTGGGGCTGGTGTACGGAGGGGTGGATCTCATCGTTCAGCCCGATGGACAGGTGGTTTTTCTGGAAGTAAACTCCTTTGGGGAGTGGGGGATGCTGGAGCAGTCCCTGGGGTTGCCGGTGGCGGATGCGCTGGCCGGGGCACTTCTGGGAGCGATGTAAGATCGACGATGGGTGCAGCAGGCCCGGGGGGGCTGTAGATTGAGGATGTGGTTGTGACGCCACACCAACCCCGAGAAAAACATGAGCAAGAAGCCTTTCTTTACCCGCTACCTGGAAACCGAGACCCCTGCCGAGCTGCGGGTTGAAACCGATCTGAAGGCCGGCGCGGGCGGCGGTGGCACCACCCAGTACCCCCAGACCAAGAAGTACCCCTCCGACGGGGAAGATTCGGGTAACTCCGGCTTCCTGGACTACGAGTACTAGCCCCCGGCGCCTTCTCAACGAGGAGGTTTCCCCAAAAAGCCCCTTCCGAGGACAACCTCGGGAGGGCTTTTTCCGTTAGGAATCCCCGATGCCGACGATCCTGATCTCCGCCTTCTCTGACGATCGGGATGTGACGCCGCGTGTGGTGGCGGCGCTCCGTGCCCGGGGGGCGCGCTGCGTGCTTTTTCCCCCGGATCTCTATCCCTCGCCCGCGCAACAACTGACCCTTCGTTTTCCGCGAGGGGGGAGCCTGAAGGTAGAGGGAGAAGCAGTCGATCTGGCAGAGGTGGATGCGATCTGGCTGCGCCGTGCGGTGGTGGGACAGCGCGCGGTGCTGGCCCTGGACCCGGAGCACCGTGCGGCCACCCGCGAGGAGGCCAATCGGACTTTTTCTGGGATGCTCGATACTTTTCCGGGTTTTCTACTGGACCCGCCGGAGCGCTGGCGGGGGGCGTCCAAGGTGCGGCAGTTGGTTCTGGCGCCGCAGGTGGGCTTGGTGGTGGCACCCACGCTCATCACCTCGGACCCAGAAGAGGCGCGCGCTTTTATCACGGAGAATCCGGGAGGGGTGGTGGCCAAAATGCTGCACGATGTGCGGGTGCAGCAGGGGGAGGCCGAGGCGACGGTGTACACCAACCGCATCCGGGCGGAGGATGCCGAGGCCCTCGATGGGCTGGTCTGGTGCCCCATGCAGCTCCAGGCGCTCGTGGAGCGGGAGGTGGAGCTGCGGGTGATCGCGGTGGGAAGGCGGGTGTGGGCGGGGGCGCTGAAGGTGGAGGAGGGCCAGGTGGACTGGCGCCGCACCGGGGCGCGGGATCTGCGCCGGTGGCAGCCCTGGACCCTCCCCGCCGAGGTGGAGGCGGCGGTGCTGGCCATGCAGGCGCGCCTGGGCCTGAACTACGGCGCCTATGACTTCATCGTGCGCCCCTCCGGAGAGCATGTGTTTTTAGAGGTGACGCCCACGGGGGAGTGGTTCTGGTTACAGGATGTACTGGGCTTTCCCATCGCCGAGGAGCTGGCCGAGCTGCTGATGGGGAGGCGGGAGCGGATCGTCTGATCACCCCTCCCCAAACTTCTCCGACAGCAGTCCCCGCACCCGCGCAATGCGCTCCTTACAAAAATGGTAGCTCTCCATCGCCTGATCCACCTGCTGCACCAGCAGGTCCAGATCCGGTTCGGTCTGCTGCCGCAGGCCCTCCGCGATCTTCTGGAGGCGCTCGTAGTGTGCTTTAAAATTGGATGTTTCCTCAGTCATTCTTCCTCCACCCGCACGTTCACCTCTCCATCCGCAAAATTCAGGCGCAGCGATTGGGCAGAAGCCAGGCCCGCCGCACGACTCACCACGCTGCCATCCGAGCGACGCACCAGCACATAGCCCCGCTCCAGGGTGGCTTTGGGGCCCAAACCCACCACCGCCCGGAATGCTTCGTTCACTCCCCGTTCGCCCTCCATAAGAACGCGATCCGAGGCGGAAATGAGAGCCTGTTTCTCCCGCTCCACCCTCTGTTCCCAGCGCAGCAGCCGCCCCTCCGCATCATTTTGTATTTTTTGATACATTTCTAAAAGCTGGCGACTGTTGTGGACAATCGTCTCTTCCACGTGGGCAATCACCTTGGAAGGAGTGCCCAGGCTGCGCCAGGCCACCTCATCCAGAATGCCCCGGTTGTGCTCGTGGCCCACCCCCACCAGCACGGGAATACCAAGCAGACACACCGCTTTTGCGATCTCGTACTCATTCAGCATGGCCAGATCCACAGCCGAGCCGCCCCCGCGAAGGATCACCGCCGCATCGTAGTAAGGTGCCAGGCGCCGCGCTTTTTGGCCAGGCAGGTGGTGCGCCTGCCGATACAGCTCCCGCAGCTTCTCGGGCAGCAGCTTCCGGGTCTGGTCCCCCTGAAACGGCGCTTCAAAATAGTCAAAAAAACAGACACCCGCGCCCTCCAAGCGTTTGGCCTCCGCCTGAAAATCCCCCAGGCCGGCCGCCCCGGTCGGCGCAACCACCGCCACCCGATGGTAGTCAAACGGAGCCGGAAGCTCCCGATTTTTTGAATAAATCCCATCTTTCTGCAATTGACCACGAATTTCGCCCAGCTTCCGCTCCCCCTCCCCCAGAGTGTAGCGCGGGTCGATGTCCTGGATCACCACCTGAAAGCCGAAGCGCTCGGTGAGCTGCGCCTCCCCCTTCAGCATCACGGTCAGCCCGCTCTGAAGGCTCCCTCCATTGGTCACACGCCGAAAGTTATCGCGGATGTGTTGCAGGTTCTGCGCCCAGATCACCCCACGGCAGCGTGCCACCTCGCGCCCCTGCTCGTACTCCACCAGGGTGCATGTGCCCATGCCCCCATCCAGCTTCAGATCCGCCAGCGTGGCCACCACCCAGGTGGGAAAAGTGCTCTTCCGAACCTGATCCTGGTAGGGCTTCAGAAAGGCGCGCAGGGAAATGGCACTAGGGGTGAGCAATGACCACCAATGTCTTCGCGACCCGACGCGCCGTACGCAGTGCCTGCACCTGAGTTTCCGGGTCCAAAGCACCAAAGCTCTCGTCCAGGATCACCACCTCGGCCCCCTGCAGGAGCGCGCGTGCCAGGTACACCCGGCTGCGCTCCCCGTGGGAGAGCTGCCAGCCGGTCTCTCCAACCTGCTGCCGCAGCCCCGCGGGCATGCGCTGAAGCAGCGGTCCAAGGCCCAATTCTTCGCAGAGCTTGGCAGCATCTGCCTGCTGCTGGGGGGAGGCGGGCCACCCTGCCCCCATCAACAGGTTGAAGGCCAGACTTTGCGAGAAGATATGGTTTTCGTGGAACTGAGGCGCCGTGGCCACCATCCGTCGCCACGTCCGCTCGCCCACACTGGGAAGATCGTAGCCCCGCAACAGGAGAATCCCCTCCTGCGGCCGCCGCAGCGCCGCAAGAAGAGAGGCCAGGGTGGACTTCCCCCCGCCCGAGGGCCCCTCCACCAACACCCGGTCCCCCTTCCACAGCTCCAGCCCTACCCCTGTCAAGAGATTTTGTCGGCCTGGAAAGTGGAAGGCGAGCCCCTGCACGTCAAGAATGCGCTGACCGGGCCCTGCGGCCTCCTTGGCCAAGGCGAGGCCCGTCTCCACCTCCCCCCCCAGCGCCGGACGGTCCGCAGCCCGCCACAGCGGCGCCACCCGCTCCCAGCCCACCGCCGCCGCCAACAGGCGATCCAAGCCGCCCACCAGTCCGCCCAGCGCGCCACCCGCCAGCAGGATCCCGCCCAAGCCCAGCGCCATCGCGGCGGGCTCCAGGCCCATCCACGCCACCGGCAACAAAAACAGCAGAGCGACCACCGGCCACAACCCGCCCCCCAAGGCCCCGAGTCCAGCCGCAAAGCGGTCGCGGCCGGCGGAGACCCGACCATAGTCCTCCAGCTCGGCGTCCTCCTCCAAAAACCATCGCTCAGGCCTCAAAAACGCCAGACGGGTGCGGTGCCCCAACATCCGCTCGATCATCGCCCCGGTCAACCCCAGACGCGCCCGGGTCCAGACCTGCTGCCATCGCCACAGTAGGACGGACCCCACCACAATTCCAAGGGACAGCCCCAACAACACCAGACTTCCCGGCGCACCCAATGGACCCGCCACCAGAACGCCCGCCGCCAGCGCAAGGTCCACCAGCGCCGTAAGCGCCCCCAAGCCCGCCCCCAGCGCCAGGGACTCCACCTCGGCCGCATCCATCAGCCTTCCCAGGTGCCCGCCCACCCCTTCGGACCGTACTTCATCCGGTTCCAGCTTCAAAATCCCCGCCAGCAACCGACGCCGGAACAGCAGCCCCAGCCGCAGGCTCAGCTCTCCCCGCAGCCGCACCGCCAGGGCCATCAGCGGCAGCAATGATAAACTCAACAATAACCACAACAGAACGTCCCCGCCGCTCATCTGCCCTTCCAGCGCGCGGCTGGCCCCCAGCCAGGCACCGGCAACACCCAGGAGCGTCATCCCCGCCTGTAAACCAAGCAGTCCCGCAAGCAGCCGGTGGAGCCCCAGGCTTCGTGCCTGCGCCGGCGCGGGCGCATCCGAAGGCAGACGCAGCAAGAAGCCAGGAAAAAGCTCCATGTCCCGCATCCACACCCGCTGCACCACCGGCCCGAACTCCGGCCCCAGGGCATCCAGCAGGTCGGGGTAGCCGCGGGCCACCGCCGCGAGGCTGGGCTGAAGCAGCAGCTCCTTCAGCTCAGCCACCGGAAGGCGGACCACCTGAAGCTCTGGCCCCAAAAGCCGATTTCCCGGCAACAAGGCCCCATAGCCGCCCGGCAGGGCCAGGATCGCCGGGGCCGCCCCGCGCAAAAAGTCCTCCAGCCCCTCTATCCGCAGTTGAACGGACTGTAGCTCCAGACCCATGCCACGAGAGGCCGCATTTAACCATGGCAATAGCTCCGCGACGGTGCGCGTACCGCCCGGCAGCGGTGGCAGAGAGCCCGAGCGGATGGGCAAGCCCGCCGCATGGGCCAGCGCCAGCACCGCCTCGGCAAGGCGAGCCTCCGGCCAGAGGAACGCGTTCAAGGCCGATCCTCATGCAACTGCCCCGCTTCTACGCGCAGGCGGCGCCAAGAAGCGCCCTCCCAAAGCTCGGCGCGGAGCTGCTCTTCCGCGCGGAGGAGCGTCGCATAGCGACCCTGCTTTTGGAGCAGCTCTCTCGGAGCACCGTCCTCCACAATTCTGCCTTCTTCGACCACCAATACTCTTGGAAAGTCAAGAGTTTCACTCAGATCGTGGGTCACGCAGAGAAGGGTACTCCCCGCCCAGGTGCGGCGACTTTCGCCCAGCAGGCGCTGCCGCGCAGCCCGATCCAGCCCGCGAAAGGGCTCGTCCAGCAGGACCAGGCCCGGCTGCGGTCGACGCATGGCGCGGGCCAGCCGCACCCGCTGCCCCTCTCCCCCCGAAAGTCGGCTTCCTCCCTCGCCCAAGGGCGTCTGCAGGCCCTCCGGCAGCCGCCCCAGAAGGTCGCGAAGCTCCGCCCGCTCCAGCAGGGCGGCGTCGTCTCCGCTGATCCCTTCGCTGCCATAGCGAAGGTTCTCTAAAAGGCTGCGATTCCAGAGCTGGATCGCCGGGTCTACCCAGGCCACCCGACTGCGAAGCCGCCGCAGAAGTGCCGCGTCCAAGCGCTGTCCGCCCACCCGCAGGTCGCCCGCACATGCCCGGTTCCAGCCCAGAAAAAGGGAGAGCAAGGTGGATTTTCCGGCCCCACTGCGCCCCACAACGGCCACATGCTCCCCCGGTGCCACCCGCAGATCCACCCCGGCCAGCAGCGGATGGCCAGCCGCCTCCACCTGTACCCCCACCAATTCCAGTTCTAAAGCCCCTTCTATCAGTGGCGTCGCCTCCCCTTCGACCGTGGGCTCCACCGGGGTGGAGAGCGGCTCCAACAGCCGCAGCAGGTGCGCCCGGGTTCCCGGAAGTTGAAGGAAGACCGAGCCTACACTCTGCCCGATCATCGGCAGGCGCATCGCAAAGAGCAGGTAGAGCAGCGACAGAGACTCCTGATAGGCGCCCAGGCTCAACAGCGCGGCCACCCCCAGGCTGCCCACGGCACTGCCGAGCACCGCGCTGCCGACGGCCACCCGCTGCAGGGCCCGTCCCGCGCGCACCAGCTCCACCAAAAGGCCCTCATACTCCACCTCCAACGCCGATCCTGCACCGTGGGTGCGCAGGGCCACCCCGCCGGAAAGGGCGTCAAGGCCCACCCGTGCGACCGCTCCCGCCAGCCCCCCCTGGCGCTGCGCGGCCTCCTGCATCCCACGCTGAAGCGCCCAGGGAATTCCCAAGCTGATCAAGGATACCGCCACCGTGAGCGGCAAACTTGCGGGCAGCAGCAGCCCCAGAACGGTAATGGTGACTACTAAATCCACCCCGGCACGGAGCCCCTGAAAAAGCGCCGGCGGCAGGTTGCGGAGCAGGTGCAGCGCATGGGCGCGTTCGGCGAGGTCGGAGACGGGCCGACTGTGGAAATACCGTTCTCCCAAGCGGGGAAGGTGCGAGAGCAGGGCCACCCGCAGGCGCAGCTCCAACTGCCGCCCCAGCCGCAGCAGCTCGCTGTCGGCCGCCCAGCGCAGCCCCAACAGCGCCGCCGCCAGCAAGGCTCCCGCCCCCAGCGCCAGAACGCGCCCCGGAGGGCTGCCCAACACCGTGCCCAGCTCCAAAAGGAGGCGCCAGAAGAGCAACTCCAGCAGCGCCCCCCCTGCGAGTCCGGCTACCAATGTACCCACGCGCAGGCCCAGGTAGGGCTCGGCCGCACGCAGGGTCTGTGCCACCAAAGGCCAGGGAGAAGGTTCTTTATGGTGGAGCACGGCGGCCAGCTCGCCGCCCAATTCGACGGCAGCAGCCGTCGGGTGGCGTCCGCGCACGACCAGCCCGACCACCCCCACCGCCACCACGCCCTCGTCGGCGGGATGGACCGGCCAGAAGTCGTAGGGCACGCTGCGGGGATCGTGGGCCTCGGCGCGGGCCAGCGGCAGAAGGCGGGCCAGCAGCGGCGGGCCCTCCCGCAGCGCCCCTTCCTCCTTCAAAAGCCGCACCAGGCGAAGGCAGGCAAAAAGGGCAGCGAGCCCCTCCCAGCCGGGGTCGGCCAGCGCGGCCTCCAACTGTTCTTCCTGCTGCTTTTGCGTAAAACCAAGGCCATCCATCCAGCCGCAGAGCAGCTCCAGCCCCGTAGGTCCGGCGGCCCAACGCCGCCATGCCACCCCCGGCATAGGCTGCACATGCACATAAATACGGCGCAAAAGACTGCCTACACTCACCCAGATGCGGCCCCGGGAGGGGTCCATCACCTGCACCTGCTGCCCGCTCCGACGCCAGGCCACTACAAAATGCAGACCCTGATCTTCTTTTTGTACGACCAGGAGCGCGGGGAGGTTCTGCGGCTCCAGCACCACCTCGCGGGGGAGGAGGATCTGGCGGGCGTCCAGGCCCAGCTTCTGGGCCACCTGCTCCAGGGTGTCCAGCGAAGTGCCATCCACCGAGGTCTGGCAGACCTCGCGTAAGCGCCCGTAGGATGCCGGGATCTCGCAACCCTGCAGCAGCGCCGCCAGGGCGGCGGGCCCGCAGTCCATGGCAGAGGTCTGGAGCACCTCGGGGATGTCGCGCTTCATCCCTGGACCAGGCGCCAGAGCAGAGAAAATGGGCTCAAACGCTCCACTTCCACCTCGACCGTCGCGACCATGCCGTGACTGAGCGGCAGGGGCGGCGGGCCGTCCAGGCTCAGCTCCACCCGAAGTCCCGCACTCTCTGCGCCGCTGCCCACCCGCGCCACCGTGGCCGGCAGTCCGCGAAGGCGGGTTTGCGGAAAGCCATCCAGGCGCACCACCGCCGGCTGCGCCGTCGCAACCTGTCCCACACTCTGCATGGGCGGAAACCAAGCAACCACCTGAAGAGGCCCATCGGGAACCAGTGCCCCGAAGCGCTCCCCCGCCCCCAGATAGGCCCCCGGCGCCACCCCGCTCCACTCACCCAGAATCCCGTCCGCCGGTGCCAGCACCCGACTGTCCAAAATCTGCCGTTCCAACCTGCCCACTGCGGCCTCGGCCGCCGCCAGATCCGCCGCCAGATCCGCCGCCGTCGCCTGGCCTCCCAAGGCGCGCAGCTCGGCACTGCGGCTGGCCGCGGTGGTGCCCGCCTCGGCACGGCGGATACTCTCGCGCAGCTTCAACTCTTCGCCACTCAGCAGAGAAAGCTCACTATCGAGCGCATCCACCTCCCGACGCTCCAGAGCCCCCTGCTCGACCAGACGAAGGCCGGCGGCGCGATCGGAGAGGAGGCGCGCACGGCGCTGCTCCAAGGCGAGAAGGGCCGCCTGAAGCTCGGCACGCCCCCCCGCCGCCACCTGAATCTCCGCCGCAGACGCCTGGACTTCCGTAGCGCTGCTCTGCTGCCCCACCCGAAGCTGGGCGGCCACCGCCCCGCGCCGCGCCTGCGCCTCTGCAAGGCTCAGGCGTAGGGGCGTATCATCGATTTGTAAGAGTAGATCCCCCTCCTTCACCCTCTCGCCCAGCCTTCCGTGTACAGATGCAACCGTACCCGAAGCCCGGAGCTGGAGGGGAAGTGCTGTGCCCACCGCCTGTACCTGCGCCTGCACACTCTGCACTTCTCTGGGTAGCTCACCCAAAAAACCCCAGAGAGCCCAAGCCAAAAGCACCCCCACGCCCAAGCCCATCATCCAACCCGCACCCTGGCCACGGTCGGCATCGAGCTGGCGGAGGGTACGGGAAAAATCAGGAAGCATAGTCCCTTCTGCTATCACGAAAATCGGGCAGGAGGGAAGCGGTGCGGGCGGGCGCCCACTGCGATAGAGCCGCGCCATGCCTACCCCCTTTCAGCTTCGCGTGTGGACCCGCTTCCTCGCTCCGGTCGAGGATGTGTGGCGTTTGAAGACCGATCCCAAGCGGATTGCCGAGGAGTTCTCACCGCTGGCCTCCTTCCGGCTGGACGGCGGTGAGTTTCACGGCGTAGGCAGCTACAAAGCACGCTTCGGGCCGCCGGGACTGCCGCTGATGGACTGGCCGGTGGAGATAGAAGTGTGGGAGGAGGGCGTCCGTTTTGTAGACAGCTCGAAGAACCTGCTCTACTCCGCATTCCGGCACGAACACAGCTTCGAGGCCACCCCCGAGGGCTGCCGCTACATCGACGAGGTGCAGTTCACCAGCACACTGCCTGCACAAAAAGCTGCCGCCATCCTCCTTCAGCGGCTCTTTCAGCATCGGCACCGCGTTTCCGCACGGCACCTGCCCAGCGACCCACAGGCCACCGCCGTCGCCGTGCTGCGGGTGCGGGTGGAGAGCGGCGGCGAGCCCGCAGCATGATCACCCTGGTTCTTGCTCCCCTTACCCAGCTCAACACCCCCTACCCTTCCATCGCCTATCTTTCGCGTACGCTACGGCGGGCGGGCATCCCCCATTCGTTGCGCGATCTGGGCCTGGAACTTGCATTAAAACTATTCTCTCGTCAAGGGCTGGCGCAGGTCTTCGACAGCCTGGACGGGCGCGAGGACCTGCCCGAGCCCGCGTGGCGGGCGCTGTCGCTGCGGCGGCAGCACGAAGCCGCCATCGAGCCGGTGATTCGCTTCCTGCAAGGCAGGGATCGGACGCTGGCGCCCCGAATCCTGGACACGCCCTTTCTGCCCAAAGGCCCCCGGCTGGAGCGGGCGGTGCTGGACCGCTTCGGACCGATGTCCTCGGACGATGCCGCCCGGCACCTGGCAACCTTGTACCTGGAGGATCTGGCGGATCTGGTGACAAGCTGTGTGGACGAGGGCTTCGGACTGGCGCGCTACCAGCACCACCTGGGTGTGGGCCCCTGCGCCTATGATCCGCTGCACAAGCGGCTGCAAAAGACAACGCTGATCGACGGGATGCTGGATGCGCTGACCGACAGCATCCAGACCGAGGTTGTGGGAATTTCGGTACCTTTTCCGGGGACCCTGTATGGGGCGCTGCGGATTGGGCGGCGGATCAAGGCGCGGGGCGGGCATGTGATTCTGGGCGGAGGTTATGTAAATACAGAGCTTCGGAACGTCAAAGAGCCTCGCCTGTGGGAGTGTATCGACCAGCTCTGCTACGACGATGGCGAGGGGCCGCTTTTGGCCATTCTGGAGCAGCGTGGCGGAGGGGCGGACAAGCGGCATCGGACGCGCAGCTCTACGGGGCTGATCGAGCAGCCCCACGAAGATATGCCCACCGAAAGTGCCGCCTGGTACCAGGATCTTCCGTTGGACCGCTACCTGCAACTGGTGGATGGGGTTAACCCGGCCCACCGACTGTGGGGGGACGGACGCTGGAACAAGATCACCCTGGCGCACGGCTGCTATTGGAAAAAGTGCAGTTTTTGCGACATTCAACTGGACTACATCCGTCGCTATGCGCCCTCGCGCGCAAGTCAGTTGGTGGACCAGATGGAGGAGCTGGTGGAGGCCACCGGGCAGAGCGGCTTTCACCTTGCCGATGAGGCCGCTCCCCCCAAGGGAATGTGGGAGCTGGCCGAGGAGATTTTACGGCGCGGCCTGTCGGTGAGCTGGTGGGGAAACATCCGCTTTGACAGCGCCTTTACCCCCGATCTCTGCAAGCTGCTGGCCGCTTCGGGGCTGGTGGCGGTGACCGGGGGACTGGAAGTGGCCTCGGACCGGCTGCTGACAAAAATGGAGAAGGGGGTGACCGTGGAGGGGGTGGCGCGGGCTGCCAAGGCCTTCCGGGATGCGGGGGTGATGGTCCACGCCTATCTGATGTACGGCTTTCCCACGCAGACCGAGCAGGAGACGGTAGACGCGATGGAGGTGGTACGCCAGCTTTTTGAGGCGGAGGTGCTGTCTTCGGCCTTCTGGCACCGCTTTGTGCTGACCCGGCACTCGGGCATGTACCCGCGCCTTGCCGACTTCGGGATCACCGCCATCGAAGACAAAAACTCCTTTGCCCAGAACGACGTGGAGCACCGGGATCCCACCGGCGCCAACGCCGACCGCTTTGACGAGGTCCTACCACGGTCCTTGGCGGCGTGGATGCGCGGGGAGTCCCTGGATCTTCCTGTACACTCCCGGAAGGCGGGCCTACCCAAGACCACTGTGGCCCCTGACCGTATCGCCCGCGCCTTGAAGACCTCCCCCAAAGCCCCCGAGGGGCGCCTTTTGTGGCTGGGCGGCGAAGTTTTTGGGGACGACCACGGACTGGTGCTGCACGGGATGGACACCGTCGCCAAGCTGAAGATGGGCGAGGCCCAGGCCGGCTACCTGGGCGAGCTGCTGACGGCGGTGCGACCGGGGGGAGAGAAGATCCAGGCGAAAGAAATCAAGCTGCCCCCTCGGTTGTGGGAGCAGCTCCGGGGGTTGGGTTTGGTGGTGGTATGACCGACCGAAAAGTAAATGCCCTGGTTGGCATGCTCGTTGGCTTGGGTATCACCGTGGTGGCCCCCAGTTGTGGACTGTTGGGAACGGTGATCGGGCTGAGTCAATCCTTTCACACCGTGGGCAGCACCGCTCCGGAAGCCAAGGCCAAGACCCTGTCCGAAGGGATCAGTGTGGCGATGAACAGCACCATCCTGGGGCTGGCGATGGTGCCGGTGGGGATTACCATTCTGCTGGTGTCGGTATGGTTTTGGTGGAAGGGGCGGGTGGAGGAGGCGGCGTAGGGCGGAGAGGAGGATGGCCTGGCGGGATCGCGCCAATCGCGCCACCGGAAGTGGCGCGATAAGGGACTCAGGCCACCCCGGTAGAAGCATGACGCCCCCCATCCCCCACGCTGACGGTACCGTGCTACGCGACGTGCTGCCCGACCCTCTGCGGATGCAGTACCGGGCCGCGCTGGCAGAGCTGGTGCGGGAAACGGTGCGGGAAAGGCTGCCCATCGACCGGGAGGGGCAGCAAAAACTGGGCCAGGGCATCGTCGAAGCCGCGGCTATGGATGCTGTGGTGGCCGTGGCCATCCACGAATTGTACAAGCTCCACGAAGGGAACATCGCGCACTTCGGGCTGCGGCTGAGCGAGTACCGGAGCTGGGCCGAGAAGGTGCGGCGCTGAGAGAAAAGCCCCCAAAACCCCGTGGCCACCCCGTTCCGATCCGTTTAGGTGGACCAACCTGAGCGAAATTCCCCCCGGAGCCTCCCATGAACGACCTCAGCCCCGACTTCCAAAGCACCCTTCAACGAATGGACGATCTGTCCCGAAACCACCTGCTGTATTTCCGGCTGGAGGTGGGGAGAATCCTGTTGGAGGATCTGTTTGGCGGCGACGCCGAAGCCTACCTGAGCCGGGATCATCACAAAAATGTGCGTTTCGCCGAGTTTTTGCGGCAGTGTGGCGACCGTATGCGGGAGCTGGGGCTGGGGGAGCAGGTGCTGAGGGCCTGCCTGACCGCGTACATCGCCGTGGCCGGACTGCCCCCGGAGGTGGTGCGGCAGTTGGTCTTTTCGCAGGTGGTGGAGCTGGCGAGGGTGGAGGACAGCGCCACCAGGTTGGTGTTGGCAAGGGCCACCATCGACAACAAGTGGAGCAGCAAGCAGCTCCGGGACGCCGCCTTGGCCGCCGAGCAGAACCGGTGGATCGACGCCAAGCCCGAGGTGCCGGGTCTCCAGCCACCGGAGGTCACCGAGGTGATTCCCGCCAAAGCTCCCGCACTGGGCCATGTGGTCAGCCGCTTTGAGCGGGCAGCCGAACAGTTGGATGACCTGAGCGAGCAATGGGCCCAGGTGTCGGGAAAGAAGCTCAGCAGCGGACAGCGGGCGCGGATGGAGGAGGCGCTGGGGAGGCTGAAGGGGAAAATCGAGGCGCTGGAGGGGATTTTGCGGAAGTGAGGGGGTGAGGGGCTGCCCGGGCCGATGCTTCCCGTCCAGCTCCACGTTGGTGCTGGGGAGGGCGTCGCGGCGGAGGTTGCGCGGCCCAAACACGGAGCGGGCGGCCGGGATGGGGCGCCCGCGGCCATGGCGGTGTCCGGCCCGGGCACCCGGGGCTTGGGGGTAACCCGCGCCCGGCACCTTTCATGGCCTTCAACCAGATGGGCTCAGCCTTCCCGTCACGGTAACCCATGCCCATCCTTCAGCGTCACCTACGGCACCGCATGGTCCAACCCGCGCGGGTTTTTGGTTCAAGCGAACGTTGCCATAGTTTTTCCAGCGCATTGCACCGCGTGCGACCCCAAATACTGTTTTCTACATATCACCGCAAGTCGGGCCGACACTCCATGGCCGGGCAGGGCCGTGGTACTGAAGAACCACGGAGAGGGCTTCGTCATTTTTGATTGCTAAGCAGTAGGGGGCGACGGAGGTAGGAGCGCCTTTGGGAGAGGACTGGCGGCCCGGCCATGGGTGAAACCCAGGCAGGGATACCACAAGGTGAGTTCATCGGCGATAACGACGATGAACTATATAGTCACGCCCAGCCTGATCAACATGAATTACGATATCCTCAATTTTTGTGACCATTCTAACCACATCTGTAGCAGTCTTTCCAAGGCCGAACTTTACCGGATCCTCGCTGCCATGGGCAAGATAGTTTCGCCAGTCGGCCACTTCCGTAAGCGCCATCCGGTGAACGGGACTTACAAGCGCCTCACCCTTAAACCCAAACACCTTCCAGAGAGTCTCCAAATGTTTGGGACGAACAGTGCCACCATCAGTCGGAACCGGGACATTTTTAAATGATACCGGACCCCCATCAGAAATCGACTGCATCAACTCAACGCGTCTTATCCACATATCAATACCACTTTTATTTTGTATACTTTTAAAAGTATCATCGAAAAGCAAAGTCAATAAGGACGGTCGAAGCTGTGTTGCCGAGATGGAAGACTCATTGATCTCACGAACAACAGCAGGCACAAATGCCTTAATATATGCTTCCAAGCAAGCGGCGACCCAAATATACGCACCCGCTTTGTAGCGGGCCATCCCTTTCCGTTGTGCCATACTTGCCTTGAGCCAATCGACTTCAAGTGCTGCGATTTCCATCCGGAGGCCGGAAAGTCGTCCAGAGGCCTCGGAAAGAGATAAATCCAGCGCGTTCGGCACGCTCACGGCTCGGCCTTTGACTGCTTTCGTGGCGTACTCGTAGACTGTCGTCGAGCCCCCCCCGACTGCCGCTACTTTCAGTAACATCCGGAGGCGAACCACTCAGCAACGCAATCGCACGATTGATTCGAGTCTCGAGCATCCGATAGGTATTGGTCGCGCCTGTGCTAGACATTACCAACTCTCGGTCGTTCAACCAATCCGGGCTGGCAACCTCTATGCTCCGTTTCGCTGCCTGCACATCAGAACACGCGACCAAAATAGCCTCAAGTTGGTTAAGTGGTGTCAATGACCAACCTTTGCGCACGATCGGCCCATGGAACAACCCCCAAAGCGATTCGACGACTGCGAGGAAATCCCTACGCGCAGTTGTAAGGTCGCATGACTTGGTGGCGAACTCCATGTAATCGTTGAGAAATCCACGCACGTTTCCCTTGAAACTCTCTCGCCGATCACGATAGGCAAAAAACTTCAACACCAGTTCTTCACGGGTGCCATCGTTCTGATGGGCTTCCTGTAACTTAACCATCTCCACGAAGCGAGGTTCGTCACTGAGCTCCCGAAGGAGATCCGCAAATCCACCGCGATATATGCAAGAGCGAACCTCCTGTTCGGTAAGGGCAACCCCACCACGATTGAGTCGCTCAAACACGTCAAAACGGACAGAATAGTCACTTTTGTCCGAAAGCGCGGTCACCTTGAGTCCACGTTTCAGAAAGGCCAGTTGAACAGGGCGCGGCAGATCGTCAAACGCGAACCCGTCCAGCTTGGACAGCTTACGGAGTTTTTTAAGGGTAAGGGGACTCTCCTTCATGACTTCTAACAAAACAGACGCACGGAGCTTTTTCTTCGCTTCCGGGTCACTATCAGAAACGTGCCCACCGGCTACAAAGTGCATGAGCGTTGAGATACGTTGCAAGCCATCAACGAGCTCCCACTTCCCATCCTTGTTGGCGGCGACAAAAATACTCGGAATCGGCAACCCGAGGAAAACGGACTCGACAAGACGAGACTCGTCTTCAGGTGCCCAGCGAAACTTGCGCTGGTACGCCGGTGCACGAACCAGCTCGCCTTCAGCTGCCATCCGCGTCAACTCGCGGACGGTCACATCAAACACTTCTACGTCGACCTTTTGACGCTGCTGTTCAAGTTGCTCCTGCAGGCCTTCGGTGGATTTCATGAACACTCCCACCGCTGACTAACGGATCTGTGGGATGCTGGCCAGTCCGCAGGTAACCTCCTATCGCTCGGAAGAAGTTCATTTCGTCACCGAACCACTCCGGCTCAATCGCCTGAAATAACACGCCTCCATCCTGTACGGAAAGCGGTGTACGCGGACGCAGCTTCCCACCCAGCGGCAGCTCTACCGGGCCTGGGAGCTGCGGAAGTACCTGCCGGAAGAGGAGGAACTACCTGCTGAAACACCTCTCATGCAGCTCATCCGGCGGATGCAAGCGGAGGGGCTGCGACACTTTGGGGATGCGCGGGATCTTTGGAAGATCTACCTGGAGGATGAGGACTTTTTTGAGGAGGGGGAGAAGGTGATCGAGGTGAATGTGGGCGGGGAGTGGCCGGATGCACTGAGAAAGGTGCAGGACGATGCCCTGCGGGATCTGGCCCGGCGCGGCATCGCTATCGAAGCCAACCCCAGCTCCAACGTGGCGATTGCGCCCATCAGCCGCTACCAGAGCCACCCGATCTTCCGCTGGTTTCCGCCGGATGCCACCTTCAACGGGCAGGGGCCCGCCGTGGTGGTTGGCTCGGATGATCCAGCCATCTTCGGCGCCGAGCTCTACCATGACTACGCCGCCCTGGCCTGCGCGGCGGAGCAGCTTGGCTACCCCAAGACCCAGATCCACGACTGGCTGTGGCGCCTGCGGGAAGTGGGCCTCCGGCACCTTTTTGGGGCGGAGCCCGGGGTCCAGGACTAGCGGCGTCCTGCTGGAGGCCACTTTTCGCTCAGTTTGGACCGTCCAAACTGAGCGAAAAGTCCCCTCCCCGGTCCACCCCAGAAACACCCCCACTGGCTTCCCCCGCAAGCCGAAAAAATAGTGCCGACGGGAGCATGCCCACCGCTCCAGCACGATAATGCCCACCCGTCCCCTCTCTTTCGTCCCCTTGCCCCGCGGGCAGAGTGATCCACATGCCACCAGGCCAAGCCCCCCCTCCCCCAAAGCCGGAGTCCCTCCGCATCCAGAATTTCGCCCACCTTGCGGACGTGAACCTCACGCTCGGTGACCTCACCGTTGTCGTTGGCCCCCAAGGAGCCGGAAAAAGCCTGGCCCTCCAGTGGCTGAAAGTCGCCATGGACGGCAAACAACTCGTCGATGCCCTCCGAACCGCAGGTCATCCCACCGACCGCCCCGAGGTCCTGATCGACCTCATCTTCGGCTCCGGCATGGCACCCGCCTGGCGGGCCGGTGAGACGACCGTGGAGCTGGGCCGAAAAAAGATCCTCCTCAGCAGCATCGGCCGGATCGGCTCCGGAGCCGAACGCCTCTTCTTCGTCCCCGCTCATCGCTCCATGCTCATCAGCGACGGTTGGGCCGCTCCCTTCCAGAAGTTGAACGCCGACACCCCCGCCGTCGCCCGCCTCTTCAGCCAGAACCTTTTTGATCGCTTTAGCGGCAAGGACGCCGGGCCGCTCTTCCCCATGGAGCGCCGCCTGAAAAAGGAGATTCGCGATCAGATCGATGCCTCCGTTTTCCACGGTGGTCGGGTCGGAATTGAGGAGGACGCACAGCACGCGCGCCGCCTTCGCCTGATCCACGGCAACATGCACCTTCCCTTTATGACCTGGACCGCGGGCCAACGCGAGTTCACCCCCCTCCTTCTTGGTCTCTACCACCTCCTTCCACCCACCAAGCTCCGCAAGCGCGAGGACACAGACTGGGTGGTGATCGAGGAGCCAGAGATGGGTCTGCACCCCCAAGCTGTGACTGCGCTGATGTTGCTCGTCCTTGACCTTCTCTGGCGCGGCTACCGGGTGGTGATGTCCACCCATTCCCCCCATGTTTTGACCCTCCTGTGGATGCTGAAGCGCTTGCAGGAGCACAAAGCCAGGTGGCAGCTCGTCTGTGATGCCTTCGCAGTGGCGCCGACATCCATGCACCTTGTGGCAAAAGAGGCGTTGCAGAAAGACTATCGGGCCTACCTTCTAGACTTCGGCAGCGATGGGCTGGTGCGATCCGTGGACATATCGACCCTCGACCCCGACGCGGGGGATCCCCGCATTGCCGGTTGGGGCGGCCTGACGGAGTATTCCTCCCGCTTCGGTGACGCCGTTCGAACCGCCGTAAACGAGAGCGAGCTGTGAGTTCCCGGACCACCACCCCCATCCGCGCCGCCCTGCAGGATAGGTCTCCGCTTCAACCATCGGTGCAGGTTGGCCTGAACGCTGTGCAGAAAGCGCACAGAGATTATCTGGACGCCGCGATCCGCTCGGAATTTGCCGACAGCATCGACATCGACGAAGGCCTCCGGGCGGGCCGTGAGCAGGAGAACCGCTGGGACTACCTTCTGGGGCATACCCCCAGTGGACTTGTGATCGCGGTCGAGCCTCACTCTGCAAAAGACGACGAGATCACGACCGTCATCAACAAGCGCGCGTCTGCACGCGAACAACTGAAGGGCCACCTGCGCCCAACTGCAAAGGTCTCGCGTTGGCTTTGGGTGGCTTCGGGCAGGGTGTGCTTCGCCAATACGGAGATTGCCCGCCGAAGGTTAGACCAGAACGGTATTGAGTTTGTGGGTACGCAGGTCAAGGCGAAGCACCTCCCCGGGCCGGGGTCTGCGCCTGGATCTCAGGAAGGGGCCGGAGCACTCTATTCGCCGAAGGATAGAAAAAAATAAACCGCCAACGCTCGCTCCTGTTGATTCAAAGCTGCGCACTTCTATCCGCACCTTGGCCAACAGGCGCTCCGGGAAGGGCTCTTCGCGGGCCGACGGGCACTTTGGGCTCAGTTTAGCTGAACCAAACTGAGCAAATAGTCCCCCTATTCCCCCGCCCATGCCGCCGCTTCCCCTCTTCTTCCCAAAGCTCCGCCTCCCGGGACAGGTCCCGCCTTTGGTCGAAGATCACCCGCCAGCCCTCCTTCTCCTCTACCTTTTCCAGATAGCCCGGTTGTTGCGGAGGTCAGCCGGTCATGTGGGCGATGCCGCGCCCAGCACCCAGAGCTTGGCAGATGTCGGAGCCGCCGCCTCCGAGATCTCCCGCCGCTGGGGTGCTCTCTGCGAGATCCAGCCCGCTGACTTTCTGGGAGCTTCGGAGGCGGCCGATATCGGGCGCGGGTGGAACGAGTAGCGGGCGTGGAGGTACGGCGGACAGGTGGTGGTCAAAAGTAACGGTCGAAAAATCCTAGATGTTTCACCGGAAGCTCACATTTCGCCCAAAGGCCGGGGTAGCTCCACTGGCGAGGCATTTTTTCGCCATCCTTACCGCAACGCCCAATTTTCTGGGTGGGGTCAGCAGCAACCACTCTCATACAATCCGGATCTTCCACACCGGCAATCACCGCCCACATCGTACAATTAACCTGGCACTCTTCAAACAGCGGATCCTGGTCCGGCTCCTCCGGCTCTCGCCGAGCCTGCTCGGTCTCGCAACGTTCCTGGCAGGTATGGGCAAAACCCAGCGCCATGGCATAGGCGATTCCCCGCATGTCGTCGTTTTCGGTCTGGCATACGGCAAGAACCGAAACCATACGCAGATTCTCGGGTGTAGCCGGGTCCGATACCCGCTGTACAAGGGTGCTGAGCTGACGGGCAGACTCGATGTTGTACTCCTGCTTGATCTCCTGCGCTTCTTTCATCTGGTCGGCGGCGCGAAAAGCACCCACGCCGCTACCAACCAGGGACGCGACCAGGGAAAGGACACCAAGGGTAAGCTGCACCACCACCATCGATTGCTCATCAAAGAGTTTCTTAATCGATTTTGACCAACTCATGGTGTCGTTTCCCCCTGCTTCGGTGGCACAAGCCTCGCAGCCAACCAGTCTCCGTAGTCGGAGAGCGGAAGCTGGTCCCATCGCTTCCTTGCCACCTTCAACGGACCTCGACGCAGCAGGTTGGGATTGTTGAAGCCGTACACCCAGGCGACCCAGCCCTGACTGTGCTGCTCATACCAGTCAAAAACTCTGGATGCTTCCTTGGCTGCCCGGGCAAAATTCCACGCCGGAATCGCG
>JBEIQS010000388.1:0-3311 GCA_040376425.1 Alphaproteobacteria bacterium
CCGGGGCGGGTATTGAACCAAGCCCCAGTGCCTCCAGCACCTGCCCCGGACCAGGCCGATCTCCCTCCAGCACATGTTCAAAACGTATGTTCTTCTCTACATATATTTGAATGACAACACCATTCTCTTGACGTATCAAGATGACACTGGAGAGCCGCGCCGTGGGTACCGAGCGCTTCGGGGCACCGACCACCTGCAGGTAGCCTCCATAGAGACTGAGCACCGCCTGCAGCTCCTGCACCACCGTTGGAACCAGCTCCTGCCCGTGGAGGGGGAGCGTGGGCGGGGACTTCTGAGCCTCGGCAGCTGCAAGAAGGGCAGCCGTACCCGGGTGCGCCACATCGACCAGATCCAGAAACAACGCCTTTCGTTCTTCCACAAGCTGGTCCAACCGGGCCTTAACGAGGTGCCGCTCCGGCTCCGATCGGTGGTCCCCCAGCCAGTCCCGATAGGAAAAGGGGTCGTCCTCCACCACTACCGGGCGCAGGCTCGAATCGCCCCCCATGCCAACGATCCAAATCAGCCCGAGTATGGCCGGTAGTGTATAGATCGGCCACCCGTACGAACGACGCGGTGGGCTGGGCTCCTCTGGGAGCGCGCGCGGCGGGGCAACCTGGATACCGGGAATCTCGTGTAGGCTGCCCTCGGCAAGGGCATGAAGCAAGCGCGGCCGCCATTGGCGCACCCCCTTCAAAAAGGCGGACGCTTCCGCATGGCTTGGGAAGGAGAGATGAGCGAAGAATTCACCAAAGGTCAGCATCAGAGTCGGGAAAACAGTGCCAGGGAGCTCGCCAGGGACCAGCCAAAACCACGGCCACAGGGCCAGACCTTCCCTTTTCACTTCGATGAGGTAGAAGGGGTGAAATACCACCGTCGGTGGTGGGTGCAGACCGTCCTTCGTGAAGCTGCCAACCATCGCGGCCATTCCCGCATAGACCATGGACAGCAGCAGCATGATGTCCAAGGGAGTTGCCTCGGCGACTATCACTCGGTGCACCAGGAAAACAAAGCCCGCCAGCATGGCCAGCCCCCATGCCCACCGCCGGTAGTGCGGCCCCAAACCTGGCCCTACCCACCTATCCTTGGGCGTCTGCGTCGCCAGCCATTGCCACAGCTCTTTCGGAACCTGATCCCAGGCCAGCCGGTACTGCGGGCGGAGCGGGTGATACAGCACCCGGTGCGGCTGTAGCTTCCCACACCCCTCAAGGACCAGGTTCGCGGCAGCACTCCGATTCTCATGAAACAGTCGAGCGGCAAGGCCCGCCAACACCTCGCTGGCATACTGCAAGAACACCTCATCGGCCGAGCGGGCCAGGCTGAGGTAGTCATGGAGGACCTGGTGCCCGGTCCGGTGTGCTGCTTCCGCGTGTGGCGGATGTAGAGAGGCAGGGACGGGCAGCTTCAAGCAGATGTAGAGCTCCATTTCCAAGATTCGGAGCCGCTGATCCGCTGTGACCGCGCCCTTCCGCGCCCCCTCCAAGCTGTTCAACGCCGCAGCGCGATCGGTCATCTGCACACAGCAACGTGCCAGCAAAAAATGGAGGTCTGCCAGCTCTGGGCGAAGCATGGCGGCCCGCCGTAGCAAGGGCAGAGCCTCTGCGGGTGCGTTCCGACGCATCCTAAGCTGTGCCAACGTGGTGAGGGCCTCCAACTGGTCTGGATTTTGCTGCAACAGGGTGCTGTAGACCTGCTCAGCACCCCGCAGCTCTCCCCGCCCCAGCAAAAGCCGCCCCAGAAGCAAGCTACCCTGAACACTGGCAGGACATTTAAGCAGCAGGGCCTGGCACACCTCTTCGGCTTCCCGATCCAGGCCCCGCCGAAGCAGGTCATGGGCGGTGCGCAGCGCCTGAGCTTCGATCTCCGGTAGCGCTTCATAGGCCTTCTGCGCCAGATCAAAGGCGGCACGGGCCTCGGGATCGCTCAGCAGCTCATAGGCGGCCCGGATCGACTGGAACTCTTCGGGGTGCGTCTCAGGCGGAAACTGGCGGATCAACCCCACATAGGCCTTCTTGATCGCCCTCGCATCGGCGTCCCGCTCCACCCCAAGGCGCACATAGGGGTTCTGCTCGTCCATGCCAACTCCTTAGGGCCAGGCAAAGCCGGCAGCTTCTACCACTGTACTGACGTAGTGGAACATTAATTGCGACCGAAGGTCAAGTGGCAGAGCTTGTAGCTGAGGCAGGTTCTGGCGCGGCACAATCACCCGACGCACCCCCGCCAAGGCCGCAGCCCGCAGCTTTTCTTCCAGGCCTCCCACCGGCCGAACGCCCCCCATAAGGTCTACCTCACCCGTAGCAGCAAGATCAGGGGGAAGCGGCCGATCCTGCATGGCGGAGAGGGCAGCGAGAAAGAAGGCAACGCCGGCCGATGGCCCGTCCTTCTCCAAGGTCAGGGAGGAGAAGTGCAGGTGAAGGGAGACGCCTTCCGTCGGGATAGAGAATTCCCTGGCCCGCCCCCGCAGACAGGTCCAGGCCACCTTTGCGGCCTCCTCACACAGGTGGCTCATGTTGCCCGTCACTTGCAGGCTACCGTCGCCCGGTACGCGCAGGGCCTGAACGGGAATGGTGGTGCCCCCCCGTGGGTGCCAACCCAGGGCCAGAATCAGGCCTGCCCTTCCCTGAAGACGAGCCGCCAAGGCAATTTTCTGGGTGGCCGTCTCGCTGCCCGCCGTCTCCGCACGCAGCCATGCCGCGCGGGCCGCCTCGGGGGCCTTGCCGGCCCAGTGGCTGTCCCCGAGCGCCTCCCACGCCTCGGGATCATGGGGAGACAGCTCGGTCCAACGGAGCGCCGAGGACAATGCAAGCGCCGGACGATCGGCCTGCAACTGCGCGAGCAGTGCCCGGGCCACCGCCAGGGCGGGCCATCGCGTGATCATGTCCGTCAACTGGCGTTCGGCCTCTGGAAAAGTGCGATCCAACAACAGCCCGAGCAGCCGCAGCCAGGACGGAAGTGGGTCGGTAGAGGAGGGCGGGAAGCTCCCCAAAATAGAGCGTTCCTGCCCGATCATGCCCGCCTCCGCGGCCTTGATCAGCGGCGAGTCGCACAGTGGCGGCTGCTTCAGACCCGCCCGGAACCGCCCCCACAGCCAGTCCGGGTGGCGTGCCGAGAGTGGGAAGTAAAGGTCCGCAGGGTCGTTTGCAAGAAGTGTTGCCCGCTCGTAGGCCTCCAGCAGCGACGGATCCCCCGGCTTGTCCACCAGCGCAGCCCTCAGGTGTCCCAAAGCACGGCCTCCATGCCCCAACCGAAGCGCCACCCATCCGGCCTCAGCGCGGGCTTCGGCGGCCTCCAGCTCCACCAGGGCCTCATCTCCA
>JBEIQS010000229.1:0-8796 GCA_040376425.1 Alphaproteobacteria bacterium
ATGGCCTGGGTACCGTCCCCACCCAGCACCACCAGACCCTCCAGCCCCAAGGCGCGGAAGGTGGCCGCCACCTCGCCGGAGCGATCCGCCCCGGTCTTGGGCCAATGGAAGGGATCGGCACGATTGGTAGTCCCCAATACCGTTCCGCCGCGTGGGAGCAGACCTTTGCAGTGCTGGAGGCTCAGCGGGCGCACCCGCGGAGGATCGGTCAGCAGCCCGTTGAAGCTGTCCTCGATCCCCAAGAGCGACCAGTCTTTCTGGCCCACGCCGTACTTGACCACCGCGCGGATCACCGCGTTCAGACCCGGGGCATCTCCGCCGCCGGTGAGAATGCCGATCTTTCTGCCCATCCCTGCCTCGGATAAGACGCCAGTCTAACGGGGTGGCCATGCTTTGGGGGCGGATTGGCAGGGGTGCGTGGGGGCCCGCAGTGGAGTCCTGCCCGGAAGGGCAGGCGCTTCTGCTGTTTTTGAGCTGGACCCGGATTGAGCCGGAGCGGGGTCTTTTTTCCGACGCTGAGCTGGAACGGGCGGCGACGGCCCTGGGCCTGGCCAGAAAGCGGGGGATCGAGCCGGTGATCTGCCTGCATGCAAAGACCATGCCAGACTGGCAGATCGCCCGTGGCGGCTGGCTGGATCCCGATGTGGGCGCGATGTGGGGCTGCTACGTGGATCGGGTGCTGCGGGATCTGGGAGAACGGGTAGGAGTCTGGCTTGTTTTTGATGGGATCATTGAGGAAGCGGCATGGTACGGTCCCGACCAGCGTGTCGCAGCGCGGGCCATGCTGGACGCCCATGCAGCGGCCTGGCTGCTGATCCACCGGGGGCCCGGCTATGGCGGGCGACCGCCGCGGGTGGGTGCGCTGGAGGAGGAGGGGGAGTGGCTGCTTCACGGGGGGCCAAGGCGACGGGTGCAGGGGATGCAGCGTCAGCAGTGGACAGCCGATCGCCTTGCAGGAATGCTTGCGACGGGGAAGCTGAGTTGGCCGGTGTCTCCCGTCGGAGAGCTGCCCAACGGCAGCCCCTGCTTGGACCTGTGGGGACTGCGCTGGAAGGGGCGCTACCATGTGCCCGATGGCCCGCACCACGCTGAAGACGAAGTGGCCTGCGGAAAGGCATTGCTAAGGGCCTGGGAACACCGGCGCCCACTATTGTTGACGGGAGTTTCAGAAGGAGAGCTTCATCGCGCGCAACAGGCGGGTGTTCGGGTGGATTTCTACTTCCCCACTGACAGATAGGCGGACCGGCGGCTCCCCGGGACGCTCAGGCCGTGGTAGGGTCGCAGCGTGACCCTCTACCCTGAAGGCATCCTTACACATGCTCCTCGCACTTCTGCTCTCGACTCCCGCCTCCGCCCTGGAAATTGGTCTTGGCGGCTATGGCGGCTATTTGATGCTTCCGGACGGTCAGGCCGTCTCTCCCGGCTTTGAGGCCGGCGGAAGGTTGCGGTTCCGTTGGTCCCCGGCCTGGGGTGTAGAAGCGGCGGTGGGTATCGCACCCGGCACCAATGTGGTGGACGATGGCGGGTCTACGACCGCCCTTGACCCAAGGTTGGAGCTTCTCTATTTCTTCGACAACCCCTCAGCTCGCGTGACGCCCTTCGTGGCGGTGGGCCCTGGTCTGCTGGTGCAGAACGGGGACATCGGGTGGATGGGCAACCTGGGCGGCGGCCTGGACGTGGAGCTCGTGTCGATCCTGGACCTGCGCGCAGACCTTCGCCTGCGGGTGTCCGGCATTGAACCTGCGACTGCGGCCAGCGCCGATTTTGCGATCGGCCTGCAATTCCACAATCCCCGCGTGCGCGACAGCGATGGCGACGGCGTGAGCGATAAGGTCGACGGCTGCCGGGAAGTGCCCGAGGATAAAGATGGATTTCAGGACGAAGATGGCTGTGTAGACCCGGACAACGACGGCGATACCGTGATGGACGCCGATGATCGCTGCCAGGGGGACAAGGAGGACATCGACGGCTTTGAAGACGTGGATGGCTGCGCCGACCCCGACAACGACAAGGATGGCGTTGCCGACACCGCGGACAAGTGTGCCACCGAGCTGGAAGATATGGACCAGTTCGAGGACGGGGACGGCTGTGCGGACGCCGACAACGACAAGGATGGCATCGCCGATGCCGCCGACAAGGCCCCCAACGAGCCGGAGACCTTCAACGGCTACAAGGACAGGGACGGTATCCCCGACGAAGTCCCCGCTGAAGTCAAGCGCTTCTCCGGTCGCATCGAGGGCATCCTCTTCAAGACCAACTCGGCCGAGATTGACAAAAAGTCTTACGCCGTGTTGGATGCCGCCGTGGCCGTCCTGCAGCAGTTCCCCGAAGTGCGGATGGAAGTGCAGGGCCACACCGACGACGTGGGCGACGACGCGAAGAACATGACGCTCTCCCAGGATCGGGCCCAGTCGGTCGTGAATTACCTGATCTCCAAGGGTGTGGCGGCCGATCGTCTGGTAGCCAAGGGCTACGGCGAGACCAAGCCCGAAGTTCCCAATGACTCCAAAGAGAACCAGAGCCGCAACCGTCGGGTGGAGTTCCAGCTCATCCGCGATGTGTTGCAGGGACTGATGGCCCCGGCCAAGGGTCCAGGCTGAGCCCGGCTCAGAGCGCCCTGCGGGAGTTGGGGCTTTGGATGGTGGGCCTGCTGGGAAGCTGGGTGTTGGCCTGGCAGCTCCGTCAGGTGCTTCCTCCATTGAACCACCTTCAAGAGTTTCTTTGGTGGCTCCTCATCAAAGGAGTGCTGTGGTTGGTGCCGGTGGTGGCCTTGGTGCGTTGGCGCCACGGCCATTTTTTCGCCTGGATGGGCCTCAACCACCTTCAGGGGCTGGGCGTGGGCTTTCTGCTCTCCGCCCTTTGGTTTTTTGTGAATGTGCCGCTGGTACCGGGGATGCGCCCTGGCCCGGTCAGCCTGATCTCCTCAGTGCTGTTCACCCCGGTGCTGGAGGAAGTGCTGTTTCGCGGCTATGCATTGGGGCGGCTACGGGAGGGGGGATGGTCCCATCCGGTCGCCAACCTGATCGCCGCGACCGGCTTTTCGCTGCTCCACCTCCCCGGCTGGATACAGATGGGGAAGAGTCCGGAGTATCTGGCGATTGAAGGGGTGAAGATGCTGGTCTTTGGCGGGCTTTTCGGGCTCATCGCGCGGGACCGCAGCCTGTGGGTGGCCGTGCTGGCCCACGCCCTGCACAACCTGGTCGCCTCGGGCCTGTTCGGCCGCTGATCAGCCGCCGCCCAGCAATTTCCCGTAGCGCACCAGCTCGGTGCCCAGGCGCTCCAGCTCCTCGGTCAGACCGGGGCGGCTCACCGAGCCATCCGGAGAAAATGCACTTCCGGCATTGGGAATGCTGACCTGGGCCGGCAGCACCCACGCATCCACCCAGCGGGCCACGTGGCGCAGGTGATTCAGCGTGTTCACCGCCCCGGCCTCGCCGCGGGCCACGGCCACCAGGCCCACCAGCTTGCCGCGCAGCTCGTTCTCCTCCAGAAGGTCCAGCGCATTCTTCAGCACACCCGTGAAGGAACCGTGGTATTCGGGGCTTCCAATCAGGATTGCATCGGCGTTACGTAGCTGCTCGCGGAAGCTGAGCACCTCCGGACCGTAGGCGCCGGTGCGGCCGTCACACCAGGGCAGGCCGGCCAGGGGCAGCTCGGACACATCGGCCCCTGCCCGTTGTGCAGCATTCAAGGCGATGTTCAGGGCCAAACGGGTGGAGGAGGAAGAGCGGAGAGAGCCACAGACAGAGACGACGCGCATGGTGGTACATCAGCCTACAATAGAGAAGGTGGGGCCTGAGCCAAGCAGAAATGCTATTGACAGGTCAAGGGGTTGGAGACACAAGGGGTGGAAGAAGGCCCTCTTCTATGACCAGTTCGGAGAGGAGCTGTAGGTAGTTCACATGGGCCTGGCGGGGCGAGAGCGACGCGGCCTGTTCCGCCAGTCCCAGCGCCTCCAGCAGCTTGCCCGCGCGCTCGGCCTCCACGGCCGCGTTGTGCAGCGCCTCTGCGGATCCGGGCTTGGCCCCCGGATACCAACGGCGGAGGATCTCCTCGGGTGGAGGCAGCAGCTCCTCCAGCAATGCGGCGGCGAGCTCCTCCTGGAGCCGCCGGGTGGCGCCCACCATGTCTGCGCCCATCAGGTCATCCGCCTCCCGCCAGGAGGTGGTGCTGCTGGTCTGCACCATGCTGGAGCTGCGCCAGACGCCGACCTGGATGTTTGCGGAGGCCCGGCCATCAAAGGAGTACCGGCGTTGTTCGGTGTTCAGGTTGTCGGAGCGCAGCTCCTGGAAGCTGCGCAGCTCGGATTCGAAGCGCGGAACCACCTGTTCTTCGCAGTCAGAGAGGAGGATCGCCACCTCGGCCTCCTCCACCACCACCACGCCGGTGGCACGCTCCAATTGCGGGATCATCGCCTGCTTCAGCCCCATACAAGCTGGACTTTCCAGGCGCAGCTCCACGCGGGCTGGAAGGGGGACCGGCGGGGGCCGCTCCACCACCCAGGACACCGTCACGCAGCCTAAAAGGAGTAACAAGGCTCACAACCTCCCTATGAAAGTCGCCTTTCTATGGATCATCAGGGAGCCGGCCGCAGGCTGCGGCAGTCCACCGCCCCCCGAAACCACCCCCACACTGCCGGTCCAGCGGCTGCCGACGGCCATACCGGCCCACTTGTCCATCGGGAAGTCGCAGTGTTTCGCCGCCCCGGACGCGTCTTTCATGTGGAGGGTATAGAGTTCCTTCTTGCTTCCCTCGCGTTGGCAGCCCACACAGGTGCCGGGGTTGCTCAGGGTCACCTCGGGCCAGAAGGGCGGAGGCTGAAGGCTGTCTCCCATGGCCTTGGTGTTGTCGGTGGTAGACCACTTGGTCACGGTGTAGCTACACTTATCGGCGTAGACCGGATCCTCGCGGTAGCGGGTTGTGCAGACGGTCTTCTCCTCGAAGGAGCCGTCGCCCTTGTCCACCCGCTTGTCCACACAGTCTTCCCCATCCGCGACTTTGACCGTCTCCTTCTGCTCGGGCTGGCAGCTCAGGTTCACGGCATCGGCGGGCACATCGGAGCGCCAGGCTTTTTCCTGGACCGGAGCCAGACTTTCGATGTCGATGCTGCGCTCCCAGTGGTGGCCGGTCACTTCGAAGGCGTCGTCCTTCTGCCAGAAGAAGAACAGCCCGCACAGGCCACAGAGCACCATCATCACCAGGCCCACCGCAACCAGGGCAAACTTCCCTTTTCCCCCGCCGCTTGCAGGGGCAGCTCCCGATGCGGCCCCGTGGGCGGCCAGCCGGCTCTCCTGCTCGGCCTTCCGCGCCGCCTCGGCGTCCTTCTTGGCGTCAGAGACAGATTCTCCAGCCTTAAGGGCGTCTTTACCCACCTGTTCGCTGCGGGTGCGTACCGCTTTGGCGTCGTCCAGGGGGCTTCCGCAGTTTACGCAGAAGCCCGCCTTTGCGGCATTGGCTGTGTCGCAGGCGGGGCAAGCCTTGTCCACGCCCTGGTAGGGGTGGTTCTCCACTGCAATTTTTTCCGATTCGGGCGGGTAGTAGCGCTTGGAAGGGTCCTGCGGAGCGCCACAATTGGGGCAGTGGCGGTGGGTCACGCCCAACAACTTCTCCGTGCCGCAGCCCGGGCAGTCCCAGAGCATTTCGTAGCGACCCTTACTTTCCTCGCGCATGGTGGCTCTTTCCGATGGTCCGGATTCCTAACCTGTGGCCACGCTCGCTGGTATCCGATGCCCGGTCAAACGATCTGGCTTTCAGGCGGATGTTCCATGATCCGATCGGATGGAGGCGAAGTCTTTGATGTGACCCCAGATCGCGGTGACTCCACGTCGCATGTAGTCCAGGTCATCCAGAGAGTCCAGGTTGCGGAGCTGGTGCATCAAAAACTTGGGGTGGAGGAAGATCTTGTAGAATTGCCCCGCCATCTGGACCACCTCTTCCTGGTTCATGTCCGTCAGAACGCAGGCGGGCTCGGTCATGTCGAAGCGGTCGTAGTCTTTGGGATCAAAGCGGATCCAGCCATTCCGCACACACAGGTCGAAGAGGGGGGTACCCGGGTAGGGCATCACCACCGTAGCCTGGAGGTGGTGGGCATAGCCCTTCAGCATCAGCTCCCGGGCCAGGCGAAGGGTCTCGTAGGCATCCTCCCGGGTCTCCCAGGGGTAGCCCACCATCAGAGTAAGATGGGGTTGGAGGCCGGCTTTGGAGGCCATCTTGCAGCCTTCGAAAATCTGCTCCCGGGTCAGGCTCTTGTCCAGGATGTCGATGGTGCGCTCGGAAGCCGACTCAATCCCCAGGATCAACTTGCGGAAGCCCGCCTTTTTCATGCGGTGGACGTTCTTTTCCGTGAAATAGTCGAAGCGGAAGTTGCAGTCAAAAACTACCTTTTCATTGATCTTCCGGTCGATCATCTCGTCGCAGAGGCGCAGCAGCCAGTTGCCGGTGGGCAGCGCGCCCGTATCGTCAAAAATATTCTTTGCTCCATGCTTCTGGATGAGCATCTCCATCTCGGTGGCCAGGCGCTCGGGGCTCACCGTCCGGAACTTGGGGTAGGTCACCGTCCACGAGCAGAAGGTGCAGCGGCCATAGGGGCAGTCACGGCCGGCCATCGTCCACATAAAGGGAAGTCGGTACTTCCACTTTTCGAAGTAGAGGTGCGCGTTGGTCAGGTCGCGATCCCAGAAGGGCAGCTCCTCCAGGTTCCCTTCCTGCTTGTAGGGGCCGGTGTTGGCATAGGTGCCGTCGTCGTTCCGGTACCAGACCCCCGATCCCAACTTTCCCTTTCCGGACAGGTAGTTGACAATTCCCTCCAGGGAAAAGTCATAGTCACCGCCCGCAATGCAGAAGTCGGTGGTGGAAGACTCCATGGTTTCTTTGGGGTTCCCGGCGATGTGATCCCCGAAGAGCACACACTTCACCCCCGGCAGCAGGTCCTGGATGCGTTTGACGATGGCCCAGCTCCGGCGCACCACCGGCGACTTGGTCTCCATCGCCACCACTTCTGGGCGGAAGTCGGTGAGGATCCGCTCAAAAGCGGCCCAATTCTTCCGTTCGGCGATACAGTCCACCCAGCGGACGCTGTGGCCCTTGGATGCCAGCAGGGTGGCCGCCGAGGCGGGCACGCAGGGGTAGAGGTAGCTGGGCTCGTTGAACCATTGGAATTGGCGGTTCTGGGTGAGCATGGGACTGCCTTTGGCACTCTCCATGGGCGGGTAGGCGACCAGGACACGCATCGAAGCTCCTCGGGCATCCCCACGATAACCGGCTATTGCCAGAAATTCCGATCGCCAAAAGCGCTAGCGGTGTGAATATAGGGGTGTCCTCACACGTTTGAGGATTGTCCTGTCATAGGAGGGCGTTCATGGACTGGTCTACCGTGGCTTTGATGGTCGGTCTTGGGGTGGTTCTGTCGGCGAGCACCGGTTTGCGTGCCTTCGTCGCCCCTTTTATTCTGGCCTGTGCAGGTGGCTTGGGCTGGGTGCAGCTCTCCGATCAGCTTTCCTGGTTGGCCACACCGCTGGCCATCGGCAGCCTTGCAGTGGCCATCGTCCTTGAAATCCTGGCGGACAAGGTTCCCTTTGTGGATCATGCCATGGACACGGCGCACCTGTTGTTGAAGCCGGCGGCGGGTGCCTTGGCCTCGGCCGCGCTGGTGGACGGCAGCTCCCCCATGCTGGGCTGGGCGGCGGCCCTGGTGGGTGGCGGCGCGGTGGCGGGTATGACCCATGTGGCGAAAGCCGGGCTTCGGGTCGGGAGCACCAGCACCACCATGGGGGCGGGCAACCCCGTGATCTCGGTGGTAGAAGACCTGATCGCGGTGGCCCTTGGCGGCGGTGTGGTGCTTGGAATCCACCTGATGGGCTGAGCGCGGAAATCGCGCGAATTGCAGGGAGAGGAGCGGACGGGCTCCCTCCCTGTTCTTTTTGTGGTTAGAGAACCGGCGGAGGCGCGGATGTTCGCGGTTCTGGATCAGGGACTGGTCGTCAAGGGCGACGACGTGAAGTACCTTTGCGTACGGCCGGATCCCATTGGTCGCTCGGTTCTGATCCGCATTGATGGCGAGGATGTCCTGGTGCAGGTGCGCACCGGACTGGACTCGGACGCGGCTGACCGGACGCTGGAAGCCTGCGTCGAGACGCTGGGTGAGGCGGAAGTCAAGCTGCTGGTGCTGGGTGAGGTGGCCGTCAAGGCCGAGGCCGTCCACGGGCTGTGGCTGAAGGCGGAGGTGGTCCCGGTCAGCCGGAAGCAGAGCTGGGTGGTGGTGGCCAAGCTGGAGTCGGAAGATCGGCTGCTGAGTGTGCAGACCTACGAGAAGCAGGCCGAAGCCCTCAAAGCATTGAAGTCCTTCGCTAAGATTCTCAATGAGGAAGAGGAGAATTCGCTGGTTCAGGTGGGCGACGAGATGTGGACCCGCCCCGCCGAGACCAAGTGCCTCACCATCAAGCAGGTGGGCGACAAGGCCGAGCTCTATGGCCGGGTCACCGATGCATTCCCCACGCTGATCGCTGTCTTTCCGAGCATGGCTGCCGCCAAGAAGGCAGCCGACAAGGCGATGGACGCCATCAACGAGGCCATCGACGGCGAGGGGGAGGAGAAGCTGCTGTGTTTGGGGCAGCTCTGGGCCAAGCCCAAAGACATCAAATTTATGAAGCTGGACCGGAAGGGTGGCGACTTCCACATCATGGTCAAGTTGGACAGTATTGACGCGCTACAGTTGGCATCGGTGCTGTTGGCCTCCAAAGCGGGCGCGGAGCTGACCCGCCTGGTCGCGGCGGTGAATGCGGCGGCCTCGGGCGACGA
>JBEIQS010000322.1:0-5056 GCA_040376425.1 Alphaproteobacteria bacterium
CCGGACGCCCCTGTGGACCTGCTGGCCCTGCTGCGCGGCACCCTTGCGCAGGTTCTGGGCCGCGCTCCTGCCGGAATCCCCGCCGACCGCCCCATCGGCGAGCTGGGTGCATCCTCGCTGCAGTTGGTGGACTTCACCGAGCGTTTGGAGCAGCGCCTGGGCCGCCCCATCGCCTCCACCCTGCCTTTTGACGCGCCCACGCTGGCCGAAATGGCGGCGCTACTTGCGGGCCGACCGCCACGCCTTGTTCCTCCGACCCCCACCGACACCGTAGATAGCCTGTGTATCGTCGGCATCGGCTGCCGCTTCGCCGGTGGGGTCACCGACCTTTCCTCGCTGGAAGATCTGCTTCGGTCGGAGAGAGAGGTGATGGAGGAGGTCCCCGCCGCTCGTTGGGACCTCGGGGAGTGGTTTGACCCCACGCCGGGGCGCCCTGGCAAGATCAGCAGTCGTTGGGGCGGCTGGATCCACGGAATCGAATCCTTTGAGGCTGAGTTTTTCGACCTATCACCGGCAGAAGCTCCGGCCGTGGACCCGCAGGAGCGCCTGCTTTTGGAGACGGCCTGGGAGGCGCTGGAGCAGGTTGGCCTGCGGCGGGATGAGCTGGTGGACGCGTCGACGGGCGTCTTTGTGGGGATCTCTGGCAATGACTATCAGGCCCGGCTGCTGCGGCAGCCCGGAGGGGTGGACGCCCACAGCCTGCTTGGCACTGCGCATAGTGCCATTGCGGGGCGCCTTTCTTATTGGCTTGGCCTGCGCGGACCGAGCATGGCCATTGACACCGCCTGCTCCTCCTCGCTGGTTGCCCTGCACCAGGCCTGCAATGCGATACGGGCGGGCGACTGCGCGATGGCCCTGGTGGCGGGGGTGAATGTGGTCCTGGCACCGGAGGGGAGCGTGGCCTTGAGCCGGCTTGGTGTTTTATCCACATCTGGAAGGTGTAACAGTTTTTCGGCACAAGCAGATGGCTACGTCCGCGCGGACGGGGCGGTGGTGGTGGTGGTGGAGCGTCTGGCGGATGCCCGCCGCCGCGGCCACCCGGTGTTGGCCGTGATTCGCGCCACCGCAGTCAGCCAGGATGGGCGGCGCAGCAGTTTTACGGCTCCCAATGGCCAGGCCCAGCGACAGCTCCTGCGCGTGGCACTGGAGCGGGCGGCCCTTCGCCCAGACGAGGTCGATGCCGTGGAGTGCCACGGGACCGGCACCATTTTGGGGGATCCGGTCGAGGTGGGGGCACTGGCCGGTGTTTTTGGTCCCGGCCGTACCCGCCCCCTTTGGATCGGGTCGGTGAAGAGCAGCCTTGGCCATACCGAAGCGGCCGCAGGACTGGCAGGTGTTGCGGGGGCCCTGGTGGCGCTGCGTACGGGATGCCTGCCCGCCTCAAAGCACGCGCTCCCGCTAAATCCTCGCATCCCCTGGGGGGAGATTCCCATTCGGGTCGCAACGACGCCGGTCGAGGGCGTAGCGGTCCTCGGTGTATCCAGCTTCGGTCTGACCGGCACCAGTGCACATGTGATCCTGCAGCGCCCCCCGCCCGAGGAGCCCGGTCTGCTTCCCACGGCCCGCACCGCGGAGCTGGTGGTGTACTCTGCGGGCTCTGCTGAAGCACTCTCAGCCGGGGCGGCCAAACTTTTGCACATGCTCCCCGACTCCCTTGGAGATCTGGCCTGGTCCACCGCCACCACCCGGACTGCGCAGCCCTTCCGCTTGGCCTTGGTGGCACGGAGTGTGCCAGAACTTGCGGAGAAGCTTCAGAAGTTTCGACCCGGACCTTCGGCGCGCACGGAGCTACCGCTGGCCTGCCTGTATAGCGGCGCGGGCGTGGCGCGGGCAGGCGTAGGAAGAGAGCTTGCGACGGTGTGGCCGGTATTTCAGGCTGCGCTAATGGATGCTTGTGCTGCATGTGCTCCCCATCTGGCCACTCCGTTGGCCGAGCACCTGTGGGAGCCTGCAACCTGGACGCAGCCCGGCCTTGCACTGCCCGCAGGTTTCTGTGTGGACTGGGCATTGACGGCACTCTGGCGCTCCTGGGGCGCAAAGCCGTCGTGGGTGGCCGGATATTCGACGGGTGAAATTTCGGCTGCGACGGCCGCAGGATTGTTGAGTCTGGAGGACGGAGCGACCCTGGTCTGTCGGTGGGCCCGCCTTCTGGAGGCGCGATCCGGGAGTGGGGCCATCTACCAGGTGCGGGCACCCGAGCAGGTCGTTCGTGCGGAAATGGAGCCATACGCCTCCCTTGTGAGCGTCGTCGCCGTCCTGGGCTCACGGTCGGTGTGGGTGGGAGGTGAGGCCAAAGCTTCGGCTGCGCTTGCGGATATATTTGCATCCAAGGCTATCGTGTCGCGACGTGTTGCCATTGGGTCCTCGCTGTACCTTCATGGGGCTGAGGATTTGGGCGCGGCGCTGGCGCGGGAGGTTGGTGAAGTCAAATTTCGGGCCCCGCTTCTCGATTTTATCTCTGCCGCTTCAGACTTCGACGCGCTGTTGGTTCCGACGGTGGCGCAGTGGGTGGCCCGGTTGGCGGGTACACAGCGGCTGGACGCGGTGGTGCGACGCCTGGATACAGCCGGCGCACGGGCTTTTTTGGAAATTGGCGCGGATGCGTTTTGGTCGCCTCTGATTCCGGGTATCCTCACCGGTCCACCGCCGCTTTGCCAGCCCTCCCTACGCGGTGGGGTGGATGAAAACGTAGCAATGCTGGAGGCGCTCGGGGCCTGGTTCCGGGCTGGCGGAGCCGTAGATTGGGCGGGTGTCTTTCCAGAGGGTGGGCGCCGGGTGCCCCTGCCGACTACGGTGTGGCAGCGGCAGCGTGCCTGGGTAGAGGCCGTGCCTCGGGCGGCGCCAGAGGTCCACGAGAGTGTGCCCCGGTCTGCGCGGTCCGTCTCGGAAATAACAGCCGCGCTGGTAGATCTTTTGAGTAAGCTGACCGGGCGCCGTCCTGCTCCTCGCACCCCCCTGGTGGAGCTGGGGATGGACTCCTTGATGGGCCTGGAGCTGCGGACCCGCCTGGATGCGGCGCTGGGTGTGCGGCTTCCGCTCTCTCTGATTTGGCAGGATCTCTGCGTAGAAGAGTTGGCGCAGGTGATCGTGGAGGCGGAAGAGCGGCAGGCAATACCAACCCACGGCCTGCTGGTTCCGATTTTGATTCATCAGCCGGGGCGGCCGATTTTTTTTCTGCCGCCCATACACGGTACTGTCCACGTCTACCAGGGGGTGGCGGCGGGCCTGGGTGGGCCGGTCTGGGGGTTACGCGCATCGGGGCTTGAAGCAGGTGAGGAGCCACAGTCGGACCTGGCAAAGATGGCGGAGGACTTTCTTGCACGGGTACGGAAGGAGGTCCCCCATGGTCCGCTGCGTCTGGTGGGCTACTCCTTTGGTGCGGCCGTCGCGCAGGCCATGGCCGCTCGGGACGATGTGGAGAAGCTGGTCTTGATCGACGGAGCCGCCCCGCGGGCGATGCCGGTGACGGACGAAGTGGTGCTGCAGTGGATGGGGGAGGCCTTCGGCTTGCCGCTGGTGCGTAGCCGACTGGAGCTGGTTGATCTGCTGCGGGCGCAGCAGCTATTTCCGGAGCGGGAACTGCTCCCACAACTGGAGCGTGTGGAGGCGGTGCTTCGTTCCCACCTGCGGGCATGGACCAGCTATGAACCTCAGCGGAGCCGGGGACGGGCCTGGCTGTTGCGGAGCACGGAAGGACCGCCGGGTGGCCCGCCGGAGGTTGATCTGGGGTGGAAAAACTATGTGGACGGCCTGGAAGTGCTCGATGTGGGAGGGGACCACCGTACCGTACTCCGCAGGTCGGTGGCCCAGCTCCGACAGATACTGGAGAGCTGATGCGCCTTCCACTGCAAATCGTCAGTATGGGAAAATACATTCCGCGCCGGAAGGTACCCAGCGCTGAGCTGGATGAACGCCTGGGACTGCGCGAGGGTTGGATCGCGCGCCACCAGGGCATTCAGCACCGCTATTGGGCGGAGGGTGAGGAGACGGCCTCGCAAATGGGGGCGTGGGCGGTGACGGACGCGCTGGAACGCGCGCGTATGGGGCGGCAGGATGTGGACCTGCTGATCAATACTTCAGGAACAGCGGAGCAGCATATTCCGGACACGGGGGTGTTGATTCAACGGGCGTTGGGCTGGGGTGGCTCGGGGATCCCGGCATTTTCTGTACACGCCACCTGCTTGTCCTTTCTGGTGGGTGTAGAGCTGGCTGCGACGCTCCTGGCTACCGGTCGCTACCGGAACATTGTGTTGGTGAGCACGGAGGTGGTTTCCTCGGGGCTCGATTGGCAGCATCCCGAGACGGCAAGTCTCTTCGGAGACCTGGCGGTGGCAGCGATATTAAGGCGAACGCCCGACGGCGAGGCCTCCTGCCTGGAGCAATACCGCTTGGAGAGCTACGGGGACGGTGCTCACCTGACCCAAATTGCCGGAGGTGGCAGCCGCCTGCACCCCAACCACCCGGACACTCGTCCGGAGGACAACCTGTTTCAGATGGACGGGGCAGGTGTGATGCGTATGATTTCTGGTCTGGCGGGGCCCTTTTTGGAGCGTGTGCGTCCGGGGCTTTCAACCGGGCTGGGCGATATCGACTGGGTGGTACCCCACCAGGCCAGCCGCTTGGGTCTTGCCTCGCTGCACTTGTTTGGGATGGGCGCGGATCGGATGGTGCGCACCCTGGACCACTATGGCAACTGCGTGGCGGCCTCCATCCCCATCACACTGATGGAGGCCGTGGAGAGTGGGCGCCTTCTACGGGGCCAGCGGGTGCTACTTCTCGGCTCCGGTGCTGGGCTTTCAATGGGAGCGGCAATCCTGGTCTATTGACGCCGCAATACTTCCTGCTCCCGCTTCAGGTTGGTGACCAGCTCTTTGAACACCCGGCCGATGCGGGTCTGGTCCTCAATCATCCTGAGTTTGGGCCAGGTGGAGCGCTCCCCGGAGCGGATGAAGGCACGCAGATCCTCGCGGGTGGGGTTGGCTACCACTTTGCGGAAGAGGGACCAATGGAATTCGGGGTGGATGTCAATGTCGCCGTGGTAGTCCTGGCTCATCAG
>JBEIQS010000272.1:0-6906 GCA_040376425.1 Alphaproteobacteria bacterium
AAGTAGACGGTGCCGGCCATTGCGCCCACCGCGAAGGTGTGGCCAGCGTCGGTCGCCGCCAGGTCGGTGACCTCGAAGAGGTCGTCGCCGCGCATGATCATCGTGGTCAGCACCACGCGGTCTTCGGTGTAGCGCTGGATGCCCCAGTCGGCGCCGTCGGTGTCGACGGTGATGCCCTGGGTGGTGTCGACGTCAGGGCTGACCCGCATGTCGGCCTGGACCGCGAGCAGCGGCCCGGCGCTCGACCAGCCGGCCGCGCCCCCCACCGCGTTCGCGTCGCGGCCCGCCACGATCACCGGCCCGTCGGGCCCGGCCTCGCGCACGTCTTCGTCGATCTCGCCGTCGCAGTCGTTGTCGCGGGTGTCGGCGTAGTCTTCCACCCCGGGGCGGATCTCGGGGTCGCCGTCGTCGCAGTCGGGGCCCTCGCTGCCGCCCGGGTAGCCGTCGAGGTCGATGTCGTTGAGATCGCCGCGGAAGCAGTCCTGGTCGATGCCGTCGTAGGGGATGTCGTTGGCGCCGGGATAGACCGAGGCGTCGTTGTCGTTGCAGTCCACCGCCAGGTCGTAGCCGTCGTTGTCGGCGTCGATCGTCGCATCGAGACCGTCGCAGTCCTGGTCGATGCCGTCGTAGGGAATGTCGTTTGCGCCAGGGTAGATCGAGCCGTTGCTGTCGTTGCAGTCGGTGCGGGAGTCCACACCGTCGCCGTCGAGGTCGATCACCGCATCGCTGCCGTCGCAGTCCTGGTCGATCCCGTCGTAGGGGGTATCCGCAACGCCGGGGTGGATGGCGCTGTTCAGGTCGTCGCAGTCGGTGCCGCCGTAGCCATCGTTGTCGTAGCCATCTCCGTCCTGATCGTAGTCTGAATTACCGGCGCAGTCGGAGTCCACCCCGTCGTACCAGACATCGGAAGCGCCCGGGTACACGGCCGAGTCCGTATCGTCGCAGTCCGTGGGGTAGGGGGAGCCGTCCAGATCCTGGTCGGTGTCGTTCCCGTCGCAGTCCTGATCGGTACCGTCATACCAGATCTCGGCTTCCCCTGGATTGACATTTATGTCATTGTCGTTGCAGTCGGTGCGGGTGTCATAGCCGTCGCCATCGGCATCCACCACCCCATCGCTGCCGTTGCAGTTCTGGTCGATGCCATCGTAGGGGATGTCGAAGGCGCCGGGGTTGATGCCGCTGTTGGTGTCGTTGCAGTCGGTGCCGCCGTAGGAGGACGAATCGTAGGTGTCGCCGTCCTGGTCGTAGTCGGAGCCGCCGTTGCAGGCCTGGTCCACACCGTCGTACCAGACTTCGGCCGCCCCGGTGTAGATGGAGGCATTGGTGACGTCGCAGTCGCCCTGGGCGGAGGTCTGGCCATCGCCGTCGTAGTCCACGACGGCCGCGTTGGCAGTGCCGACGGTGCCATTGGCCGCGTAGTCAGGGCCGGTACCCCCGCTCACGTTGGTGGCACAGGTGGCGGTGAGGATGTCGTAGAATTGTTTGACGCGACCGCCGCCGCCACCACCACCGTTGTCGTCGATGTTGCCGCCAGATCCGCCGTAGGCATTGATGGTTCCGGTGCAATTCAGCGTACCGGCATACAAAAGTACGCCGCCGCCAGAGCCGCCGCCCGCCGCGTCGTTGTTGACCACGGGCCCGGCCGATCCGTACATGCTGATGGTGCCCGCGATCTGGATACGATCCGCCTGCAACCACAAGTAGCCGCCGCCGTCACCGCCCGATCCGCCGGCATCACCGTCGGCCGAGCCTGCCGCGCCACCCGCCGACCCCATCGAAAGGTCCACGCCCGTGCTTGTTCCGTAGGCGATGCCACCCGCGCCGTCCCGCGCGTTGTTTCCGTCGTTCGACCCGTAGCCACCCGCACCGCCGTAGCCGCCGCCACCACCACCGTCGCGGACGGCCGAGCCGCCCACACCACCGCCGGTGCCCTCGCCGTTGCCGTTGTTCCGGCCCCGGTAGCCGGCACCGATACCGGTGATCGACGAGGTGCCATCGACGTAGATGTAGTCCGCGTCGATGCGCAAGGTGCCAGTGGTACCGGTACCGTTGTAGTCTGTAATACGGAGCACGCCACCGTTGATCACATACACGTTGTCGTAGGTGTAGGTGCCGTCCAGGGTGGTGGTGACGCCGCTGACCGTAAGATCGGCGGCGCGTGCGGAGCTGAGCAGGAGGAGGAGGAGACTGGGGGTCATGGCGACTCCAAAGGGCGGGGGCGCCCGGTTCAGGGGGTAGGCTCTACCTTCTTCCCATTCATTTCACGAATCACAAACTCGACACGACGGTTGTTGGCACGACCGGCTGTGGTGGAGTTGGTGTCTACAGGTACATTCGGGCCATAGCCGACGGCGACAAATCGACGAGGGTCTACCTTGCCTTTTTCAACCAGATAGCGGACGACCGCTTCTGCGCGCGCCTGGGAGAGCTTGACGTTGCTGTCGGTCTTGCCCTGGTTGTCGGTGTGCCCGGCCACCTCGATCAACGTGAGGTCCGGATTGCCATTCAGCGTCCGGGCCACATCATCCAGCAGTCCGAAGGAGACGGACTTGATTGTCGACTTTCCAGTATCAAAGTAGACCATCTCCAAGATGACCACTTTGTCTTCCGAGACGAAGACCCGCTTGGGGCAGCCGTCGGAGCGCTCGGGCAGCTCGCGCGGATCACGAGGCTCGGTGGGGCACTTGTCCCGGGCGTCCTCGACCTCGTCGGCATCTCCATCGGGGCAGCCCTTGGTGATCACCGGGCCGGCCACGTCGGGGCAGGCATCGCGGGGGTCGGAGAGGGTGTCGTTGTCGCGGTCGGGACAGCCGTCGTCGCTGCGGGGACCAAACTGATCGGGGCATTGATCGCGGTTGTCCGCGAGAAGATCGCCGTCGCGGTCCGGACAGCCCACGGTGTCGAAGCTGCCCGGCTCGTTCACACAGGCATCCTGATCGTCGGGCAGGCCGTCCTTGTCGTTGTCCTTCTCCGGGCAGCCGTCGTCGTCCTCAAAGAGATCGCGATCTTCTTTCTCATTCGGGCAGCTATCGGAGGAGTCGAGGATCCGATCCTCGTCGTTGTCCGGCTCGGGACAGCCGTCCATATCGTTGAAGTCGTCCGTATCCTCCGGCTCGTTCGGACAGTCATCGACCTTATCTTCCAGGCCATCTTTGTCGGTGTCGACCTTCCCGGGGCTGCGCCAGCCCACCGTGAGCCCTGCACGCACCGCAGGAGCGCCCATCCCCGCCACCACACCCGTGCCCAACAGGCCGCCCAGCGTCAGTCCGTTGTCGAGCTGGTCCTGCACCCACAGGTGCACCTCCCAGGGGCTCTGCGCTTCGCCGGCGCCCGTGAGCGCCACAAAACCGTCGAACTCCACACCCACCATCAGAGAGTCGGTGATCTCCGCACCAAATCCAGCGCCGGCCCAGAAGTTGGAGCCCAGCGACTGCTCGCCGATCTCCGAGCGCTTCATGCCGGTGATGCCCAGGTTCAAATCTGCAAAATAACGCTCTCCAAAGCGGACTCGTCCTGCGGCAACCAAGCCGCCACTCACACTGCCGGCCGCCTGATAGGCCTTCAGCTCGCCCGTGGGCAGGCCCAACGAGGGGTAGAGGCCCAGCGAAAACTTCTCCTTCCGCAGCAGCGGCACCATCGCGCCCAGGCGGATGTCGCCGAAGGACACGCCGGAGTAGTCTTTTCCGGGTGCTCCCACATAGGGATAGAAGGGGATATCCAGGTCAAAGCGGACCTTTCCAAGAAGCGTGAAGCCGCCCAGCAGATGTGCGCCAAAATTACTGGCAACTACCGGCACCTTGGTGCCGTCCGGGTAGGAGGCCACCAGCGGGTTGTGGGCGTAGACCAACTGGAGTGCGGCGTACCACGAGCTCGGATCCCCGAGCTCTGGGGCCTGCAATTGCGGGCCCCCTTGAGCGTCAGGAAGGGAACCCGAAGGCTTGTAGGTGTCGGAGTCCAGGGCCCAGGACAGACTTGCGAACATCAGGAGAGGCATGCGCCGCGATCATAGCCGGAATGTCACGGAACGTAAACCTCCGCGTAAGGCCGAGGTAGGGAAAGATCCGGAAGGTGGCGAATCTTGGTCCCCGCAACACGGAGCCTGTTCCGCCTAGCCGAGCGCGAGGCGGGGGCACCCCACCGCCACCCGATTGTAGTCTGGACTACTTTCCTGCCGGCTCTGCGGGCTTCAGGGAAGCGCCGGGCGTTTCGGCTGGGGCCGGCGATGCGCCTTCCGCATCGCCCTCGCGCTTCAGGATCTGGAACTCTACCCTTCGATTCTTGGCTTTTCCGTCGGGACTGCGGTTGTTGGCCACTGGCCTGGATTCGCCATAGCCTTTGGCCACCAAACGCTCAGGAGCCACCCCCCGCGCCACCAGATACTGAAGCACGGCTTCTACCCGGCGCTGCGAAAGCTCCAAGTTGAAGTTATCATTTCCATCACTGTCTGTGTGCCCGGCCACCTCTACCAACAGGATCTCGGGAGTGGCTTTCAGCGTGTTGGCGACCTGATCCAGAAGCTCGTAGGACACCGCCTGAATGGTGGCCGAGTTGTAGTCAAAGAACACCTTGTCCAGAATGACAATGCGCTTCTGCTCGAGCTGTACCTTGGCAGGCTTCAGAACAACCCGAACCAGGCGATCATCGCCCTGTTTCAACTCAATGTCCTCGGTGAACACGCTGAAGGTGGGCGCGGTGACGAAGATGGTGTGGCGGCCCACGCCCACCGGTTGCTTGCCGGTCCCCGTGGCGTCGAGTGCCAGCGGCTCCACCGGCACACAGCCCCCCGGCTCGCGTCCCCAGGTGACCTGGGCTCCCGGAACGGCGGCCCCGGCGGGATCCACCACCTCCACCCGCACCGTGGCCGCACGCAGCGGCTCCAACTCTACCACCAGGCTGTTGTCGCCTTCCACCAGGGTAATCGGCGCGGCACCGGCGAGGCACTCCCCATTGCGGGCCGTCACTGTGGCGGCGGTGCCCGGCATCAGACCCTCCCAGCGGGCCGGATTTTCGGGGGTGTAGGCGCCGGACAAGGGCTCTGCGGTCCCCTCGACTCCCACATCCGCGCGCGCCGCGTTCTGCTGGTTCCGACGAACCGTCACGCTCAGGTTGGCCAGGGCATCCGGGCAGCCATCTTCGTCTTTATAAAGGTTCACAGTCTCTTTTACGGTCGGACAGCTATCCACCGGATCCAGGATCATGTCGCCGTCGGTGTCCACCACCACCGGCGCAGGACTGGTGACTTTACCCCATCCGCCGCCCAAAAAGAAGCGATACTGGGCCGCACCGGCGCCCCGGCTGACGGCTGCCGCACCGCCCGCCGTCCAATAGATGCCACTCTCGGTGCGGTTCCGAACCGACGCCAAGATCTCCCCCGGCGCTTCGGAAGCAGCAACCACGTTTTTCTCGAAGGGGAGGGCGAGGTGCGCCTCCAGGTTGAGTCCCAGGTTCGGACGCAGCAGCCATCCGCCCGACAGGCCGATGGTGAGGCGATCAGGATTGGTCAGGTTGCCCGTCTCGATTCCCGGATTGAACTGGAGGCCCACTTCGGCACCCACCGTCAGCTTCTTGCGCTCGTAGGTGGCGGCCACCGATCCGCCCCCGGCAACTCCGCCATTCCCCAGGAACTTCTTGGGAGCACCTGTAGGCAGGACTACAAAAGGTACCACGCCCAGGCCAAAGCCTCCATCCACACCGGGCTGGAGGATGGCCCCCATTCCCGAGACCCGCATATCGCCAAAGGCGAAGCCCTGTGGCGCCCCTTCATCCCCGACGGAGGAGAGGAAAATGGGTGCGTACACATCAAAGCGGAGCCGACGGATGGGTGCATAGCCACCGGAGAGGTTCAACACAAAGAGGTTGTCCAGCACCGGCGTCCGCACAAGGTCCCCATTGTCCGCCTCGGTCACATAGATCAGGGGCAGGTTGGCATACTCAAGCAGACCCCCCACAAAATAGTCGCCCTGGCCGAAATAGCCGGGACGATTCATGGACAGAGGGGACCGGGGATCGCCGTCAAAGGCGGCGAGGTTGAAGCCGTGGGCATCCAGGCCGTCCTGGGCCCGGGCAGGCTGTACCAGGGAGAGAAGCAGGAGGGAAATCATCAAAACTCCAAAGGGGGGACGGGAGGAGAGATCAGCGGCGACGACGGAGGAGGAGACTCAGACCGGCCAGGCCGGCCAAGGCCGCACCCGAGCTGTCCACACCGCTGCTGCTGCAGCCGATTCCTCCCTGGTACCAACCCTTTTGGCTGACATCATCGGCGCCATCCAGGGGATCCGTCCTCTGGCCAAGCACTTCTTCTCCATCTCCCACCCCACCGTTGTCGGTGTCCAGCAGCAGGGGATCCGTCCCGTAGGTACGAACCTCCTGCCCATCGCTCAGGCCATCCCCGTCCGTGTCGGGGTTCTTGGGATCGGTGGCGGTCTGACCGACCTCCTCCCCATCCGAGAGCTGATCGCCGTCGGTGTCCGGGTCGTTGGGGTCGGTACCAACCCCGGCCTCTTCGCCGTTGTCCAGCCCGTCCCGATCCGGGTCGTCGTCGTTGAACTCGGTCGGATCGGTGCCGTCGTCCAGCACTTCCGTGCCGTCGTCAATACCGCCGTCGTCGGAGTCCGCATCTGTCGGGTCCGTGCCGGTAGTGCGCAGCTCCTCCGCGTCGGAGAGGCGGTCGTCGTCGGTATCAGCATCCGTTGGATCGGTGCCGGTGGTGTTCACCTCCTCCCCATCCAGCAGGTCGTCGCCGTCGCTGTCCGGGTTCAGAGGATCGGTGCCGGCCGCCGCCTCTTGGCCATTGTTCAGACCATCGGCATCCGGATCATCGTCGTTGTAGTCCCGGGGATCGGTGTCGTCGTCCAGCACCTCGGTGCCGTCATCGGTGCCGCCGTCGTCGGTGTCGGCGTCCAGCGG
>JBEIQS010000225.1:0-8930 GCA_040376425.1 Alphaproteobacteria bacterium
GCCCGGCGGGGGTGTGGTGGTAAAGGGGGACGCGGTGGTGGGTCTGGTACGTGGGGGCGGGGTCCGGGGGGGGGGGGGGGGGGGGGCGCGACCCCCTAACCGCCACGCCAGGACCCTCTCCACGCCACACACCACTTTTTCAACTCTATCCACGTCGATAGAGTTCAAAAAGTCCCGCCCTTTCTCCACATCCGATTCGCGATTTCCCGCTTCTCCCCACCGATTCCCGGCGACAGCTCCGCTCAGGAGGCCACAACCGGCGCGGTGCCGTCCGCCACCGGCGCAACCTCGGCCGGCGGCGGCGCCACCGGCAGCTTTCCTTCAAAAACCAGCTCCAACACCTGATCGACGTGATCCACAAAATGGTAGGTGAGCTGGTCGCGAAGCTGGGGCGGAACGTCGCGCAGGTCGCGCTGGTTCTGGCGGGGCATCACCACTTCTTTGACGCCCGCACGGCGGGCTGCCAGCACCTTTTCCTTGATTCCACCCACGGGAAGCACCTTGCCGCGCAGGGTGATCTCGCCGGTCATGGCCAGATCGGGGCGCACCGGCACCCCGGTCACCAGGGACACCAGGGCCGTGAAAAGGCAGGCGCCGGCACTTGGACCATCCTTGGGGATAGCACCGGCCGGAAAGTGGATGTGGAACTCGGAATCCGCAAACAGTTTGTTGTCCAGGCCCCAGCGGGGTGCATGTTCCCGCAGCACCGACATCGCGGTCTCGCAGCTTTCCTTCATCACATTGCCCAGGCTACCCGTCAGCTTCAGCCCACGCGGTCCCGGCATTTTGGTGGCTTCAATGATGAGAATGTCGCCGCCGGACTCGGTCCAGGCCAGCCCAATCGCGATGCCCGGTCGGTCGGTTCGCTCGGCCAGCTCCAGACAATACTTGGGTGGCCCCAGCCAGTCGTCCAGAATCTCGGCGTTCACCGAGAGGGTTTCTGTGCGACCCTCGACGATGGCGCGCGCGGTCTTGCGGTACAGACCGGACAGCTCGCGCTCCAGGTTGCGCACCCCGGCCTCGCGGGTGTAGGAGCGCACGACCGCCTTCAGGATGTCCTCGGGGATCTCGATATTCCCTTCGGCAATCCCGTGGTTTTCGCCCAGGCGACGCATCAGGTGCTGCCGCGCAATGGCCAGCTTCTCCTCTTCGATGTAGCCGGGCAGCGAGATGACTTCCAAGCGATCCCGCAGCGCCGACGGCACCGGATCTTCCACGTTGGCCGTGGCGATAAACATCACCCGGCTCAGGTCGAAGGGCACGTCCAGGTAGTGGTCCCGGAAGGTGTGGTTCTGCTCCGGGTCCAGCACTTCCAACAGGGCAGAGGCCGGATCTCCCCGGAAGTCCGAGCCGATTTTATCCAGCTCGTCCAGCAGAATCACCGGGTTCCGGGTGCCCGCTCGCTTCAGCGCTTGAACCACCCGACCGGGAAGTGCGCCCACATAGGTGCGCCGATGGCCACGAATCTCCGCCTCGTCCTTCATGCCGCCAAGGGCAATCCGCTCGAACTTCCGGCCCAGCGCCTTGGCAATGGACTGCCCCAGCGAGGTCTTTCCGACACCCGGGGGCCCCACAAAGCAGAGGATGGGGCCCTTCGCGTCCTTCTTGAGCTGGCGTACGGCCAGAAACTCCAGGATACGATCCTTCACTTTCTCCAGACCGTAGTGATCCGTATCCAAGGTTTCGCGGGCGTGGACCAGGCTGTTGCTGTCCTCGGTCTCGGCCTTCCACGGCATCTGCACCAGCCAGTCCAGGTAGGTGCGGGACACCATGTACTCGGCGGCGTCCACATGGATCCGCCGCAGGCGCTCCAGCTCGCGCCGGGCTTCTTTTTCCACTTCGGGCGGCATGCCGGCAGCAGCGATCTTCTGCTCGTACTCCGACACCTCGTCCAGACCCTGCTCTCCCAGCTCCTTCTGCACTGCCTTGAGCTGCTCGCGCAGATAGTACTCCCGCTGTGAGTTATCCATCGCTTTTTGCACATCCGCATGGATACGCTGCGCGATGATCTGGTACTCCTTGGCCCGCTCCAGGAACCACAACAGCCGCTCCAGCCGCTGCTCCAACCGGGGTTCCACCAGGATCTCCGCCTGTTCCGCCACCGACAGGCCAAGCTGCGGGGTCAGGTGATCACAGAGCCGCTCCGGTCCCTCCTGCATCTCCAGCAGCGCCAGCATCTCTGCCGGTCGTTCTGGTCCTGCAAAGAGCTCTTTGGCGAGATCCCGGGCGCGCAGCTCCAGCGCCTGGCTGCGCTTGATGTCGCCGACCTGGGTGGCCAGCTTGATCGGGGTGCAGGCCCAGGCCATGGTGGGATGTTCGCTGAAATCCCGGAGTCCAACCCGCTCTTTGGCCTCCAACAGCACCCGCACCCCGCCGTCCGGCAGCGTGAGCGTGCGCATCGCCTTTGCGATGAGGCCTACCGGAAAAATATCATCCACATGGGGATTTTCGAGGCCTGCATCCTTCTGTACCACCAGGATCAGATCGAGGTTCTGATCGAGGTGGGCGTCCAGGGCCGCGACGGCAGGGCCACGGGGGACCGTGACCGGCGCAATCATGCCCGGAAAGAATACGGATCCACGCAGCGGGAGGGTAGGGTAGAGCTTAGCCATAGGCCGCGCCAATTAACCCGTTTTCTCCGGTTATGCCTCTCCGGCGCTCAGCAGTACCGATCGCCGGCGGGTGGCGCATGCGGCGGCGCCGGTCTACGCTGGCACGGCGATGAGTTTTCCGGTTCCCTTCGGCCGCTTCCAGTTGCTCTCCCGCATCGCGGTGGGGGGGATGGCGGAAGTGTATCTGGCCCGAAGCTTCGGTGTGGAAGGCTTCGAAAAGCGCTTGGTGATCAAAAAAATCCTCACCGGGCTGTCCACCCAGCCCCGCTATGTGGACCTTTTTGTGCAGGAGGCCAAGGTCTGCGCCGCCCTCTCTCACCCCAACATCGTCCAGGTGTTCGAGCTGGGAAAAGTGGGCGAAGATCACTACATCTCCATGGAGCACATCCACGGCCGCGACCTGACCCGCGTGCTCCGTGTGCTCCGCACCCGCTCGGAGCGGCTGCCGATGTCGGTGGCGGTGGCGATCACCGCATTTGTGTGTCGCGCCCTGGCCTATGCCCACTCCCGCACCACCTCCGAGGGGCGCCCGATGCGGATTGTGCATCGGGATGTAAGTCCACACAACGTGATTCTCTCCTTTGAGGGCGAAGTCAAGCTCCTGGACTTTGGCATCGCCCGACCGATGACCGACCTGGATGAGGGCGTGCGCGGGGCCGGCGGCAAGCAGGCCTATATGTCTCCGGAACAGGCCCGCGGCGAGTCGATCACCGAAGCCAGCGATGTCTATTCGCTGGGGCTGGTGCTCTACGAGCTGTTGACCAACAAACGTATCTTCACTTCCGACGAAGATGGCGAGTTGGACCGCAGTTTTGTGCCCGACGTGCGCTCCTACAATCCCGATGTTCCGGCGATGCTGGCCGAGATTGTGGAACAGGTACTCCAGGTGGATCCGACGACTCGGCCTACCGCAGCGGAGTTGGAAAACCGGCTACGCGCCTTCCTTTTTGACGTGGGATTTCACTCGGCAACGCCGGCAATCTCGGCGGTCATGCGCCGTCTCTTTGCCGACGATCTGGCCGCCGACCCGGCGAAGGCCGATCTGGCCCGCCTGGCGCAGGATCTGGACGACATGCACACGGGCCTAGACCCGGAACCGACCGCCTCGATCCAGGAGACCGGCACCGAGGGCCGTAGCCCCCGCCTGTTCACGGAGACCCGGGGGGAGCGCCGGACGGTGGTCGTTCTGGTGGCGGAAGTAAGCGGTCTTACCGAAGTCTCCGCTCATGCGGAAACCGAAGAGATCGCCAAGCTGCACTACCGGATGCTGCGGGTGGTGCGTCGTCTTGTCGACCGCATGACAGGGACGCCCACCGAATATGAGGATGATACCCTCACCGTTCTCTTTGGCCTGACACGCGCCCATGGCGACGATGTGGAGCGGGCGCTTTCCTGTGCTCGCGAGCTGCACCGCCTTTCGGTGCGGCTGCGTCGCAAGGGACTTCCGGTAGAGTTTTCGGTGGGGGTCCACGTGGGCGAGGTGACGGTGGGGCGCCGGCACGGGTCACGCTACCGCTTTGCACCACGCGGCGACACCCTGAAAACAGGCGTTCGTCTTGCCTATGCGGCCGACCCCGGGGCCACGCTGGTGTCGGATCGGGTAGTGGCGCTGGTGGGCGATCGCTTCCCCTTTGATCGCGGACCGGAGCTGCGTCGGAAGGGCGGGCGGGCCTCCCGCCCGAGTTTTCGGCTTACCGGCGGTCGTCGGGCCGGTGCACGCACCGCGCAGGGGCGCTGGTACCGCCGCGGGTCGGAGCTGGAGCTGCTGCGCGACACCATCGCGGGGCTCAGCGAAGGTCAGGGAGCACGCATCCTGATTCGGGGAGAGGCGGGTATCGGAAAATCCCAGTTCTTCCGGGAGATTCGCGAGCTGGCCTTGCGTCGGGAGATACCGACCTACTTCGGCCGGGCCCTTCCCTTTGGCAACGAGCGCCCCTTTGCGCCCTTCCGGGATCTGGTTTCCGATATTCTGGGGATCCGGGGCGATCTGTCCCCCGACAGCCTGCGCGAGAAGCTGGGGCGCCTCACCGAATTGGGGCTGGAAGCTGCCGAGATCTCCACGATCGGCACGCTCTACGGGGTGGAGCTGATGGAGCGTCGCGAGCCTTCGCGCGATGCGATGTTTGCGGCGGCGGCGCGCCTGGTTCGGGGCCTCTGCGCGGATGGCCCGGCCATCGTGTTGATGGAGGACATTCAGTACCTGGAAGGTGTGGAAAAGGCGCTTTTTGAGCAGATGTTGCGGGCTGCGGAGACCGAGCCCATGTTGATGCTCCTCTCGTCCCGCGATCCGGTGGACCTGGGCAGGCGGGTGCAGGACCGAGTGATGGGGCCGCTGAACGCCGACCAGGCGGTGGCTTTTGCCGCCGAGATCCTGGGTGCCGAGGGCTGCGGGCCGGACCTGAGTCGGCTGTTGCGCCGCACCGCCGAAGGCAACCCGCTCTACATCTCCGAAATCATCAAGGCGCTGCACCGTGCGGAGCGAATCTGGTTTGAAGGCCGGGTTGCACGCCTGAAGGATCCCCATGTGGATCCTGGACTTCCTCCGACCCTGCATGGTCTGGTCACGGAGCGCATCGACTGCCTGGAGTATATGGACAAGGTCGCCCTGCAGGTGGCCTCCATCATCGGCTCCTCTTTCTCCCGCCGTCTTCTTGCTGCATCGTTGGGATTGCCCGATCCCGAACGTCTGATGGAGGGACTTCTCAGGGCGGGACTGGTGATTCCGGACCCCACGGACCCGGAGCAGGGCAGCTTCGCCTCCATACTGATCTGGGAGTGTGTTGTTCGGGCAATTCCAGGCCCTCTTCGCCGCGAATATCACCGCATGGTGGCCAGCGGGATGGAGCACCTCTATGGGGACCAGCTCCACAACGTGGTGGAAGCCTGGGCGACCCACTGCCACGCGGGGGGACGCCTGAAAGACGCGGCCAAAGCACTTTGTACGGCGGCCGAGCAATTGCGCGAGACGCAGTTTCTGGATCGCGCACTGGAGCGCTTCCAAAAGGCCCTCCTTTGGATCGAGCAACTCCCGCGTGATCAGGTAGACAGTCGTCTGGAGACGAGGTTGAACCTGGGAGCCGGTGAGGTGGGGATGCTGATCGGCCACCCCCGAGCCGAGCGCTTTTTGCAGGTGGCCCTGGACATCGCCGGAGAGGAGGGGCCAGAGGAGTACGAGGCCCGCGCGATGTTGGCGTTGGGGCTCCTGAATGTCGCCCGCGGGAAGGACGCGATGGCGCGCTCCTGGATCGACGCGGCGCTCTCCATCTTCCGCAAGCGTGGGGATGCGGCGGGACAGGTGCAGGCGCTGGAAGTGATGGGCACGCTGGCGCTTCAAAAGGGCCAGCTGGAGGCGGCAGAGCGACTGTATCAGGAGGGCCTCTCGGTCGCAGGTCAGGATCGGGCGCTTGCCGCCCGGATGTTGCTTGGTCTGGCGACGCAGGCCCTGCAGCGGGCTGCGGTGCGCACCGCGGAGGACCTGCTCCGGCAGGCTCTCCCCCTGGCGGAAGGCGACCGAATCCTGATGGGCCGGATTCTGAACAATCTTGGTATTCTACATTACCAGGAACAGCGCTATCTGGCAGCGCTTGAACAGTTCGGCAAGGCGCTGGAGCTGCGGCAGGGACTGGGCTACCGCTGGGGGGAGGTGGTGAACCACCACAACATCGGCGATGCCTGGCTGGCCACAGGCAACCATGCCAATGCCTATGCCGCCTTCGAGCAGAGCCGCGATCTGGCGAAAGAGGTGGCCTGGGAGCGCGGTGTGGTGATGAACGAGGTTTTTCTTTGGTACTTGAGGGGACTTCGCGGAGAGCCGGTACTTCCCGAACTGGAGCGCCTGAACGGTCTGGCCAAGCGCTTGGGCGACCGGGAAACCGCGATCGTCGCCAGCTTTTTGTCGGCCGACATCAAGCAGTCTCGCGACCTTCTGTTGCTCGCCCGCAACGAGGCCGAGCAGGCCGGCTTTGCGGCTTTGGCGAGCCGGATCGAGCGGCGAATTGCCGCGATGGAGCCCCCCACTGGCAGTTGAACCATGCCCTCAGGCCGGCCCGCAGCACACGGGCAAGCGCTAATCCTCTGGATTCAACTCCCCAAACTGCTCGATCAACCGGCGGGACTCCGCATCGAGTCGCTTGGGCACCACAATGCGCAGCTCCACAAAGAGATCCTGCGGTACTCCGTCGGCACCGGGGCGACCTTTGCCGCGCAGCCGCAGGCGAGTGCCGGAGTCGGTGCCGGAGGGCACGGTGATGCGTACCGTCCCGCCCGGGGTTTCCACCTGCACGCGCCCGCCCAGGATGGCTTCGGTGACGCGTATATCCACCTTGATCACCTGGGGATCCAGGTTATCCGCCGCAGGTGGGGGTGGCGTGCGCGGGGAGCCTTGCGATGGCGCCTCCTCCTCCTCTGCTCCCCTCGGCATCTTCATGCGACCGCGTTTGTGGGCGCTCTGCACCAGGCGCACGCGGCAGACCAGCTCCCCGTAGGCCCCACCGGAAGCACCCGCATCCCCCATGCCACGCACGCGCAGCTCCTGGCCGTGAGTGGTACCGGGCGGAACACGCAGATCGTGGATTTCTTCGTAGGGAACCAGGGCCCCATCGTCCGCCCGACGCAGCCGCCGATAGGTCAGCGTGACGATTCCACCGTGCGATGCCACGTCCTCGGGCACGTCCACGGTGAGCGGGATGTCCCGGCCCGGGGCGGGCCGTGGCTGCGGGCGGGGGCCGGGTCGGGCACCGGGGCGCCCCCCAAAGCCAAAGTCCGCGGCAGAAAAACCGGTCAGCAGGTCCTCCAGGTCCAGGTCCTGGGGGGGCACGGGGGCACGCCCACCCGACTCGGGTGGGCGGTCGCTGACCCGTCCCCAGGAGGACCCCAGAAAAGGGCTGTTTCCCCTTGGCTCTCCTCGGCGATCGTAGCGGGCACGCTGCACCGGATCGGACAGGACCTCGTAGGCCTCGCGCACCTGCTTGAAGCGGGCAAGCTTGACCGGATCCTCCCCGGCAGTATCAGGGTGGCACTCCCGGGCGAGCTTCCGGAAAGAAGCCTTGATGTCCTGGGTGGAAGCATCCTTCGGAACGCCGAGGATGGCGTAGAAGTCTTCGGCCACGGTCCCCTCCATTCGCCCTCTAACATTCCCCGGGGCTCCGCGTTCGGTCTGGTGGATGGCGTCACGCGATGCATCGGAATTTGCCTGTCTTCGCATCTATGGCCCCAGCAGGTTAGAGCCCAGTGCTTCATAGATGCCTGACGCTCTTGACGCGTCAAGCTCTCTTCCGAGGACTGAATGCCGAAGTACTCCAGCCCCGCGAGTCTCTCCTGCTCCTTCTGCCACAAGCCCCAACGGGACGTGGAGAAAATTATCGCCGGGCCCAATGTGTACATCTGCAATGAGTGCATTCGGCTCTGCCTGGACATCATCCGCGAAAACCGCAGCCCCACCTCGGGCCCGCTTTCCGGCGGGAAAACACCAACTCCGGCACGTATCAAGGCCTATATGGACCAGTACGTGGTGGGCCAGGACAGCGCAAAGCGGAAGATCGCCGTAGCGGTGTACAACCACTACAAGCGGCTGGAGCTCAACGCCAAGAATGGGCCCAAGAGCTCGGATGTCGAGATCCAGAAGTCCAACGTGCTCTTGATCGGCCCCACCGGCACCGGAAAGACCCTGATCGCACAGACCCTGGCGCGGATGCTGGACGTGCCCTTTGTGGTCGCCGATGCCACCACTCTGACCGAAGCCGGCTATGTAGGCGAGGATGTGGAAAACATCATCCTCAACCTCTACCATGCCTCGGGCAACAATATTGAGAAGACCCAGAAGGGCATCGTCTACATCGACGAAGTGGACAAGATCGCAAAGAAGGCATTCACTTCCTCGGTAAGCCGCGATGTGTCCGGCGAAGGGGTGCAGCAGGCCCTTCTGAAGATCCTGGAGGGCGCCACCGCCAACATCCAGGTGAAGGGCAACAAGCGCTTGCCAAACCAGGAGTATCTGCAGATTGACACTGCCAACATCCTGTTCATCTGCGGCGGCAGCTTTGAGGGAATGGAGCGGATCATCCAGGATCGAATGGGGCGAAAGCTGGTGGGTTTTGGTGTGGACCGTGGCGACGCCAGCGAGGCCGCCCGGCCGGAGAGCGCACTGCGCCATGCTGTGCCCGAGGATCTCGAGAAATTCGGCCTGATTCCGGAGTTCATCGGCCGTCTCCCCGTTACCGCGGTGCTGAACCCGCTGGGCGCGGACGACCTGATGCACGTGCTCACCGAGCCCCGCAATAGCGTCGTGAAGCAGTATCAGAAGCTATTTAAGTTTGAGAA
>JBEIQS010000108.1:0-19525 GCA_040376425.1 Alphaproteobacteria bacterium
CCGTCGCCCCTCCTCCTCCCCCAGAAGTGGTGGTTGCCCCTGCACCCCCGCCCGATCCCCTGGGGCCACAGCCCACCCCCACGGCAACCCCCGACTTCAAGCCGCCCGTGCCGGTGGCGATGCAGCTCTCCAACGGGGCAAGCCTGTGGGTGATCTCCGCGCCGTCGCTGCCGTTGGTGAGCATCGTGATCGAAGTTCCCGGCGGTGGAAGCCTGGATCCCATCGGAAAGGAAGGTCTGGCATCCCTGTCCGACCGGCTGATGAGCAAGGGCGCCGGTAAGCGCTCCGCCAGCGCCTTCGCCGAAGAAGTGGAGCGCCTGGGCATTCAGCTCGACGTCGGCACCGGAACCGCCTCCTCCTACATCTCCGTCTCGGCGCAGAAGGACCAGATCGACGAGGCCCTGAATCTGGTGGCTTCGATGATCCTGGAGCCCACCTACAAGGGCAAGGATTGGAAGCTCGAGCGTCGTCTTGCGGCGATGGAAGTTGCCGCCGGACAGGACGACCCTACGGTGGTAGCCCGTCGTCTTGCAACCGCGCTCTTCATGGGCCCCGGAAGCGCCTGGGGCCGGCCGCCCGAAGGAACCGTCCAAGGAATTGCGGCGGCCAAGCTGCCCGAGCTGAAGGCCTACCACCGCAGCACCTGGGCCCCCAGTGGCGCCAAGATCACCGTGGCGGGAGCGCTGAGCGTGGAAGAGGCCAAGGGCCTGCTGGAGAGCAGCCTGATCAGCCGCTGGCCGGCCGCGCCGGCCGCTGTGGTTCCTGCCCCGAACGTGCCGGCGCACAACGCTGAGCCCATCTACGTGGTGGACCGGCCGGGCAGCGCACAGACCGTGTTCTACCTCGTCTTTCCGGGCACCGCCTATGCCGGTCCGAACGAGGCGGCCCTGCGGTCGGGTACCATCATTCTGGGCGGCACCTTCACCTCACGTCTGAACCAGCTCCTCCGCGAAAAGAAAGGCTATACCTACGGTGTACGCGCGCGGATGGTGCAGTATGCGCAGACCGGCAGTCTGGTCATCTCCACCCGCATCCGCACCGATGCGACGGACGAGGCGATGGTAGACCTGATGAGCGAGCTGCAACGCCTGAAAGAGGGCGTAACGCCGGAAGAGGCGGAAAAGGCGCGGCTGGCCCACCAGCAGGATCAGGTCGAAGCGATGGAGTCGCGCAGCGGCATTGCCGGGGCCTTTTCCGAGTATCACTTCGCGGGCCTCCCCCCCCAGTCGCTGCAGGAGGGCCTCGCTGCCTCCCGCGCGCTGACCGTGGAGCAGATCAACGCCGCCCTCAGCGCCTACGACCCTACCAAAGCGGTGATCATCCTGGTCGGCGACAAGAAGGCGATTGAAGAGCCGCTGAAGGCCGCGGGCTTCACCGCCATCGAGAGTCGCCCCGCCATCTGAGTCTACAAAAGGCTCTGCCCCTCCAGGGTCTGTATGCCCAGCCAGGCGCCCAACGACGCTCCCACATCGGCCAGCGTTGGGCGCAGGCCCAGCTCCCGACCGGGGCTCCCCTTCCGATACAGCAACACCGGCACATACTCGCGGGTATGGTCGGTGCCAGGAAAGGTGGGGTCATTGCCGTGATCTGCGGTGAGGATCAGCAGATCCTCTTCGCCCAATCGTCCCAACAGCTCAGGCACACGGCGATCAAAATCCTCCAGCGCGCGCGCATAGCCAGGCGCATCGCGGCGGTGCCCGTACTTCATGTCGAAGTCCACCAGGTTCGCGAAGATCAAGCCGGACTTCTGCGTGTCCAAGGCATCCAGCGTCGCCTGGGTGATGCTGCCGTTGTTCCCCGCCTTGATCGCCTGGGAAAAGCCGCGATCCCCGTAGATACTCTTTACCTTTCCGATGGAGGTGGTGGGGATTGCTTCCGCGTGAAGTTGATCCATCAGCGTGGGACGGGGCGGGGTGAGCGCAAAATCCCGGCGCCCCTCGGTGCGTACAAAAGCGCCCGGCTTCCCGACAAAGGGCCGCGCGATCACCCGCGCCACACCGAAGGGCGCAACAATCTCGAAGGAGATCTGGCAGATACGATACAACTCTTCAAGTGAAATCTGATCTTCGTGGGCAGCCACCTGGAACACCGAGTCCGCCGACGTATACACAATCGGTTTGCCGGTGGCCAGATGCTCGGGCCCCAGACGTTCGATGATCTCGGTCCCCGATGCCGCCACGTTGCCCAGCCAACCGTGCCCCGTGCGGGCCGCGAAGGCCTCCATGATCTCGGGTGGGAAACCTTCGGGAAAATCCCGGAACTTCTGATCCACGCGACAACAGGCCAGCTCCCAGTGGCCGGCCACGGTGTCCTTCCCTGCACCTGCCGTCGCCAGTTTTCCGTAGCTTGCCGTTGGGTTTGGGACAGGAGAAAGGCCAGTCAGTGGCCGAATATTGGCCAGCCCGAGCGAGCGCAGGTTTGGCACCTGCAGGCCCACCCGCTCAGCGATGTGGCCGAGGGTATCCGAGCCGCCGTCGCCCCAGGCATCGGCATCCGGCATCGCGCCCACCCCCAGAGAATCCAGCACAATCAGGGTGGCGCGACGCATATCAGTAGCCCCCTTTACCTGTTCCACCCGTCACAATTGCCACCGAAGCCGAAGCCCCGAGACGACTTGCACCCGCGGCGATCATCTTCTGCGCATCGGCCGTATTCCGCACCCCGCCCGAGGCTTTTACGCCCATGTCGGGCCCCACGACCGAGCGCATCAGGGCAACGTCTTCCGCCGTCGCGCCACCGCCGGTGAAGCCGGTGGAGGTCTTTACGAAGGCCGCCCCTGCGGCTTTAGACAGGGCGCAGGCCGCGATCTTCTCGTCGCGGCTGAGCAGGTGGGTCTCCAGGATCACCTTCACCGGGCGGCCCGATGCAGCCTCTACCACCGCACGGATGTCCTCATACACGGCGTTGTGATCCCCGCCCTTGAGAAGCCCGATATTCACCACCGTATCGATCTCGGCGGCACCATTGGCAATGGCCTCCCGCGTCTCGGCAGCCTTGGCGCGAGACGTGGCCGCCCCCAAGGGAAAGCCGACCACACAGATGGTCATGACTCCGGAGCCCTTCAAAAGCTCCACACAGAGCGGCACCCAGGTGGTGTTCACACACACCGAGGCGAAGCCGTGGGTGCGGGCCTCCTCACAGAGCTTGACCAGATCTTTCCGCATTGCATCTGGCTTCAGCAGCGTGTGATCGATGCGTTTGGCGATGGACCGGTTGCTGTGTTCGCTGCCGACGGTACCGTCGGTGCCCATGCGCTCGGGCTCCCCGCCCACCGCATACTTCAGCGCGGACTCGTCCTTCCAGGTTCCGCGCAGCTCAGGCAGGGGGGGCACCTGCCGCTGCTGCTCCTGGGCCAGCAATTGTTGGCGTACCCGCGCGGCAATACGTTCAACCAGATCGGCGTCGGTAGACATGGCACTCCCGGAAGACTTCCTTTAACCCGGAATTGCCACCCTTGCCGCGCACTACTCAATCGTGTAGTCCGCCGTCGCGTTGCTACATCCATTTCCATCGTCACAGGCCTTCCCGTTTGGATAGTAAGGGGCCGACCATTCCGGCTCGAAGCTATCGTCCAGAAGCAGGACGCCGACGTGGGAAATCCGCAGGCTCACCTCGTCTCCCTCCTCTCCCATCATCGTCATCCAGTTCAGCGTCATCCCATCGGACTCCACCACCACATCCAACGGCGTCGCACAGACCGCCTCTCCGCCGGGAAGGGTGACGGTGCATGCCCGCGTCACACCATCTTTCGTAACTTCCAAGCTCCACTCTCCGTCGGCAACCGCCCCGGCCAGATAGATGGAGACGGAGCCGGAACAGCCCACCTCTTCACAGTTGAGAGCACAGCCGGCCAGCAAAAAAAGGGGGGCGAGGAGGAGGAAGCGCATGGCCTCTTCTAACCCCTTCTCCCGCACCATGCCGCTACAAGCCTACTGAATGAAGCCTCATTCATTGCATGTGGCGCTGGAAAAGCCCCCGTACACCTTCCATTCCCAGCTCTGCCACCTGCACGTCCTCCACCACCCTGCCGCCTTTCAGCATCACGATGCGGGTAGCGACCTTCTCCACCGCATCCAGCAGGTGGGTGGACAGGAGCACCGCGTCGCCCGCCGCGCAGCGGCGCTGAAGGTAGGACTCCACCCGGTCGGCACTCACGGGATCAAGGCCATTGATGGCCTCGTCCAGCACGAGCAAGGGTGGATGCGAGACGACGGCCGCCGCCAACGCCGTCCGGCGGCGCATCCCCTGGCTGTATTCCCGGATCAGCCGGTCGGCGTCCACCCCCAGCCCCGATAGCTCCAGCGCCTCCTCCACCGCCCCCTTCCCACGAACCCCAACGACAAACTCCAGAAATTCGCGGGCGGTCAGGTAGTCATAGAGAGCCGGCTCCTCGGGCACCAGCCCCATCAGCGCCCGTGCTGCGTCGGGCTGAGCGACCACATCTACTCCTTCCACCTCCACTTTTCCGGAGGTGGGCAGCAACTGCCCCGCCAGGATGCGCATCATCGTGGTCTTGCCCGCACCGTTGGGCCCGATCAGGCCCACAAACTCCCCCGCCGCGATCTCCAGGTTCAGCTCTTCCAAGGCCACTTTGTGACCATAGACCTTGCGAACCCCTTGCAGCTTCAGGCGCATCAGACTCCCCACAGCACCACCAGCAGGGCCAGCGGCAGATAGAACCAGCGTGTCCAGCCTGTTCCCGAGCAGGCCAGGCCCAACAGTGCCAGCAGCAGGGTACGAAGCTCCAAGGTCAGGAAAATCGAGCTGCTGCGGAGGCCGGTGGTCAACGCAGGCGCCAGCACCACCGGCTGACTCCAGGCGAACAGCACGAGGCCACGCGCCACCAGGCGGTCCTGCCGGGGAATGGGCAGCCAGGAGCCCAGCCAAGGCGGATCGGCCGCCGCCATGCGCAGGCCCAAGCCGCCCACCAGGGCCACGCCGATCAGGGCGATCAGGACTGTGCGGGTGGGGCTGTCCGCGCCGTCGCTCCAACCGGAAAGCCCGGCAAAAGCGGCCATAAACCACGATCCCGTCAAGGTCGCTCGGAAGGAGCGCCACCCCTGCCGCAGATCCTTGAGCACCGGCAGCCGCAGGCGCGCCGGCAGCCGGGGCACCAGCCAGTCCAGGTAGACCCGGCGTTGTTCCGCAGGATCTTCCACCTGAGCCCAGGCCGCCTCCACCTCACCCAACACGGCGGCAATCGCCGCCAGCTCTCCCCTGCCCCGCCACGCCATCCAGAAACCGAAAAGACCAACTATATACGGAGGAATCAGCCAAAGAAGACCGCGTGCATCCCCCTCCAACCACATCTCCACTCCCGCCGCCCCCAAGCCCACCGGCAGGCCCGCACCTATCAGCGCCACCCCCGGCGCATACAACAACGCCGCCTGCATCCTTGGGTTCACCCCACGGACAGCGTCCAGCACGCCCGCCCAGGCCGGACTGCGCCCCACCCCCGGCGCCAGCAGGTTCACCCCAACCCCGAGCCCCAGGCCCGCCACCCAGGCCCCACCCAACAGAATGCCACTCACGCCGATCAACGCCGGATTTTCCCCCAGGGGCAGCAGCAGGATCATCGCAACGCCCAGCCACAGCAGTCTCCCCCAGATCAGACCGCGAAGCTTGGCAAAAAGCCAATCCCCCGCCCGCAGCGGATGGAGATCCACCACGCCCCGATCCGGCCCCCGCACCAGGGCCGAGAAGGTGGAGATCGCCAAGGCCGCCGCCAGGCCCAGACCCAGCCGCAGCAACAGCTCCCGCACCCCCGCATGTACAAGACGCGGATTATCCAGGAAAAAATACAGACTTCCCCGCAGCAGCGGCAGCACCGCCAGCGCCGCTACCAACGGCAGCAGCGGCAGCAGGCGCTCGGTCAGCGGCGCCCGCGCCCACCGCGCCTTGGCCTGGCGCTGGTCTGCAAGGAGGTAGGGGTTCATGCGGGGGGGCCTATAACCTGTGCCCGGGGGGCTTCACCGGTTTGGGCCGCCCCGGAACACCACCTCCGAATCGGCCACGCTGTGCTCAAATCGGTCATCCGACCACCAAAGCGGCCGATGTTGTGCCCGGTTCGGACAATCCCGTCCGACAAGATATTATCGTCGTATTTCCTTATATACTGCCTCCACACCAGAGGCCCGCATGAAGTCCAAATCCGCGCACAGCCCCCGCGTCAGTAGCTCACCGGCCCCCGCCGCCGCGCGCAGCGGCGGCATCGGCAACGCCGCCCGCGCGGCCCGAATTCGCAGCGTGCGGGACGCGGCGGGCCTGACGCAGGCCCTCTCCACCGCTCGCCCGGGGGAGACCATCGCGCTGGCCGACGGCCGCTACCGGGGACAATTCGGCCTCTCCCGCTCCGGCACCCAAGAGCAGCCGATCCGGGTGGAAGGTTCACCGAAAGCCATCCTGGATGGCGGGAAAAAGGGCTACACCCTGCATGTGGAGGCCTCCCATGTCCACCTGGATGGCTTCTCCATCCGCGGCGGGAAGAAAGCACTGATGCTGGACGGGGCCTCCAACAACGAACTCTCCAACCTTGACGTGGGGGAAAGCCAGGAGGAGGCCATCCACTTTCGGCACGGAAGCTCGGATAACATCTTGCGGGACTCGCACATCTACGACGCCGGACGTGGACGTCCCGAGGTGGGCGAAGGAATCTACATCGGGAGTGACCACAAAAAGGATGGAGGAAAGCCCGATCGCTCGAACAACAACCAGATCCTCCACAACCACGTGGAGGGCACCCGTGCCGAGGCCATCGACGTCAAGGAAAACACCAAAGGCACACGAATTGAGGGAAACATCCTGGATGGATCGGAAATCCAAGGCAAAAATGGAGCCGAAACCATCGTCGATCTCAAGGGCAACGGCGCGACCGTCACGGGCAACCACTTCAGCAGTCAGTCCGGCCACAATCCCCACCTCGACGGTGCGTGGGAGCTGACGCCGGGGAGGGTTCCGGGGGCAGGCAGGGGGAATTCTGTATCACAAAATACAGGCCTGGGAGAGGGCAACGGGGTTGCCCCGGGGGCGGGCCCCCGCCCGCGCGACCGCCAGGGCAACGGCGCATCCAAGCCTTCCACCGCCAAGGAGCGGTGGGTGGAAGCCCGCACCCGGATGGCGACCGCTCTTTTTGGGCCCTCCGGGGAAGAACTGGAGCCCATCGAGAAAGGAGAGGTGCTGAGGGTCAACGAGAAAAGCCGCCAGAAACGTACGATCGACGGCCAGGAGCAACAGGCTGAGCGGGCCATGCCGGCAGAACACTATGGACTCAAACACCAGCTCAAAGGCTGGATTCCCCTGCGCGCACTGAAAAGCAGCACCGCCACAGGAACATCCGGAACCACACAGGGTCCCTCGACCACCACCGGCGACCAGGGAACGTCCACCGGGCCCTCCTCCACTGGCGGCAGCGCGCCCACCGTTGGCAAAGACTCCGCCACCGCACAGAAAGGTGCCAAACAGCTCCCCCCGGCGGTCCTCCAGCTCCTGGGAAAAGCCTCCGGCGGCATTACCGATCCCGAAGTCTGGTCTAACATTATGAGCCTGACTGGAAAAGCCGAACACGACAAAGTGGAATGGTGGGAGACGGCAAAGGGCGGCAGCCTGTATGGCTACGCTGAGCAACTGAAGCTGGACACGGACGATCGGGGGCTCACCGTCGGTATGGGCTTCACCACCCACAGCAGTGGCCGGCCCACCGGGGACGCCCAACAGCTCTTCCAGCGCTTCCAGGAGCTGGGCGGCGAGAACCTCGCCCCACTCTCCAAAAATGCCGATCGCAAGGGCCAGGCCAAGGAGCTGATCCAGAAGATCGAGGCGCTCGGCCACAACGAGCTCTGGATCAAGGCGCAGTGGATGGAGTACATCGACACCTGCATCAAGCCGGCCATGAAAGCCCTTTCCACCGCGGGCTTTTCTCATCCCAAGCCGCTCACCCTGGCAGCCCTGATCGACACCTGCATCAACCACGGCGCCGAGGGCGCGAAAGGCGCCAATGCCATCGCCAAGTCCGTACCGCGCGGCCTGTCGGAAGAGGCCTGGCTGAAGGCTTTCGTAGAAAAACGCACGCCGGTCGCCTGGAAAGGAACGGATGGCGGCTCTCGCCTGAACGACGAGGACAACGGAAAAAAACGTAGTGAGCAATACGCAACCATGTTGAATCTGGGCGCAATGGACCTCAAAAGCTGCGATAAAGCACTCAAAAAGGCCACTTCTTGGGAGATGGAGTAAATTCCACCGTGGGCCTAAGCTGCAGCCATGACGCTGCTGCTCTGCGCCCTGCTCCATGCCCGACCGACCGCAGCCGAAAAACCCGGTTGGATCATGGATGTATGGACGGTGGACGATGGTCTACCCGTCGCCCACGTGAACGATGTGGAGTTCACCGCCGACCATTTTGTATGGTTCGCTACATTCGATGGACTTGTACGCTTTGATGGGCTGAATTTCAGGGTCTTTTCCGCCGCGGACTGGCCTCAGCTTTACAGCAGTCGGCTTGTGGACCTGGCCATTGGCCCCACCGACGGGGCCTTGTGGATGCTGAGCGAAGGAGGCAGTGCGATCAGCCGACTTTGGAAGGGAAAGCTGGAAAGTTGGGAGAATCCGGGCGGCGGTGGTGCGGAGCACATTCTGGAAAATGCAGGTGGGCTCTGGCTGTCCACCCAACAGGGCCTCTACCAGCTCCTGGAAAAACCAGAGCGGCGCTGGAACGTGGAGCAGGCCCCCACCACGTCGGAGGCGTCGGGCTGCACCAACCCGCCGACGGTTTCGAGCCTTCCTTGCCCACCGGTGCATGGGCAGCACAGCCTTTGGAGGCTCTCGACCGCAGGCGTGACCTATGCGGGAGAGCAGCTCTACAGCACAACCAGAAAGGCACGGAGTGCCGTTCTTTCTCCGCAGGGAGATCTCTGGCTGATCACCTACGGAAACGGCCTTCGTCGACTGCGCCCGATGGAGGAGCCCGTTCGGGATGGCAAGGTGGCCGACGGTCCGGTCCCCCCAGAGGCACTCAGCGTATATGCCGATCCCAGCGGCCGAATCTGGGCGCGCGGGGAGACTGAGCAGTGGACGCCTACGCCCGAAGGTCCACGCCGCATGCAGTTGGAGGATGCGCCCGCCGCCATCCAAAAGCGGGTCGACCAGGCGTATTTGCTCGTTGAACGAGGACAGTTTTTGGCAGCACACGAGGGATTGATCCGCCTGGAGCCCGGAGACGACGGGGCCTGGAAGGCCCACATGCTGCTGGACGCGCCCGACATGGGTGTGGTGCGGGCGCGTCTCCGCGACCGCCACGGGCTGCTGTGGCTGGGGGGCAGCGGCGGCCTGTGGTGGTCGGACGGGGGGCAGTGGTCGGAACACAAGGATGTAAGCGGAAACTCAATCGTGGGTGTCCGGGGAATGGTGGAGCACCCGAGCGGTGGCTTGATGCTCATCTCCGCGGGCCAGGGTCTACGCTGGCTCCGACCGGATGGCCAGCTCCAACGTCTGGACCCGGGCCTGCGCACCCACAACCTTCGCCATCTTCGCATGGATGGCGAGTACCTGTGGGTCGCGACGGAAGAGGCGGGGCTCTGCCGGGTCAGCCACCTGCGCAGTCCCCAGCCACAGTGGCGCTGCGCGGCCGAGGCGGAGGGGCTACCCGCGACCGGTGCCCACGTGAGTATCGATGATGGCAAGGGCCGGATCTGGTTGGGAACCAACCGCGGTGTGATGGTGTCCAATCGAGCAGATCTGGAGGCTTGGGCGGACGGACGCCAGAACCATGTCCACTTCCTCCGCCTGGACCGTCAGGCGGGCATCTTCAGTGTGGAGGACAATGGCGGCACCGATCAGGCCGCCTATGTGGCCGCCGACGGCCAGATCTGGTTCCCCACCCGAAAGGGACTCGTCGCTGTGGACCCCGCCGACTTCCGCAGCCCGGATGCGCCGGTGGCCCACCTCGACGGGCTGCGCTGGGGCGGCACGCCGCTGCCCGAAGGTCCGCTGCGGCTGCCCGCAGAGCCTCTGGCCCTGGAGCTGCGCTGGACCGCCCCGGTGCGTAGGCTGGCAGATCAGGTCCGCTTCCGTGTGCGCCTCTCGGATGGCCCCTGGACCGAGACGGTGGAGCGCAGCAGCACCTTCCAAAGCCTGCCGCCCGGGCCCTTTCAGATCGAAGTACAGGCCGGACTCGGGGACGTTTGGGGGCCGTCGGCGGTGGTGGAAGGCCGGCGCACCCCCAACCTGATGGAAGATCGCACGCTCCACTCGATGCTGCTCCTTGGAAGCCTCGTGTTGCTCTCCGGTGGCGCGCTTTTTTGGGATCGCCGCCGAGAGCTGGCCAAGCGCCACCTGGAAGAGCTGGTGGACGCCCGCACCGCCCAATGGAGGACGAGCAACCGGGAGGTGGAGCAGCAGCGGGACCGCCTCGCCGACCTCGCACGCCGCCTCGCCGATCTGGACGGCCACCGGACACGGATGATCGTGAACCTCTCCCACGAGCTGCGGACGCCACTGTCCCTGGTGCTCGGGCCCCTGGAGGAGGCCGCCGATGTACCCGGGCTGGAGCGGGCCCGTCAAAATGCCCTGCAGCTTCAAAAGCTGATTGACCAGCTCTTTGACATCAGCCGCCTGGAAGCGGGTGAGCTTCCCCTGCGAGCCCAGCACCGCAACCTGGTTGATTTTGTACGGACTACCGGCGCCCGCTTTAAGGATGCAGCGCGTACGGCAGGAATCCGCTTGGAGCTTCCCGAAGCCGGCCCAGCCCTGTGGGCATGGTACGACCCGGACCAGCTCGAAAAAGTGCTGAACAACCTGATCCAGAACGCCCTGAAGTTCACGCCGGCAGAGGGCCACATCCAGCTTCGTTGCTTCCCCACCGACGACCACCTGAAGGTGGAGGTGGAAGACAGCGGGCCGGGGGTCCCGGTCGCCGAACGGGAGCAAATCTTCGAGCGACTCTATCAGGTGGATCAGCAGGATCAACGCCGTCATGGTGGAGCCGGTGTGGGGCTCGCATTGGCGCGCGAGCTGGTCGATCTGCACGGCGGCACCATCGGGATGAGCCCCGCCTCTACCGGTGGAAGTGTATTTTGGTTTACAGTTCCAACCGGTAGTGCACACCTGGGGCCCGAGGAGGTGTCCGTACAACAGCGCGAGGAAGGAAGCCGCGAAGACTGGGAAGCTTCCGAGGGTGCCCAGCGGATCCTGGTCGTCGAAGATCACCCCGATATGCGCGCCTATCTCTGCGAGATCCTCGCCGAAGGCTACGACGTGATCGCAGCCACGGACGGCGACGACGCATTGGAGAAGGCCAAACGCTGCTCCCCCACTATGGTGCTCTCCGATGTGATGATGCCCGGTATGACGGGGATCGAGCTCACCACCCGCCTGAAGCAGCAATGGCCGGATCTGCCGGTCCTCCTGCTGTCCGCGAAGGCCGAGCCGACGGACCGAGCCGCTGGACTGGCCGTCGCCGACGACTACCTGGGCAAGCCGTTCAGCGTCCGCGAACTCAAAGACCGTGTCGCACGCTTGTTGAGACGGAGCCTCCCGCCCCCGGCCCCCTTGGTTGCTGCCGACCGTCACCTGTTGGCGCGCTTGCAGGCATCTGCCGAAAAATCCCTTTCATATTCAAACTTTGGAGTCGTGGAACTTGGAAAATCGGTGGGAATGAGCGAACGCACGCTACGCCGGGAACTCCACCGTCTGGCGGGACTTGCCCCCGCAGCCTGGCTTCGGGTGCAGCGTCTGACCGCTGCGCAAAAGCTGCTTGCGGCTGGCGAAAAGAAGACCATCGGCGAGGTGGCCGCCGCTGTGGGTCTGAGTCGCAGCTACTTCACCCGCGCCTACACCGCCTGGACAGGCCACCCCCCCGGAGACACCGCGCCGGTGGGCAGCTCCCCGCCTCCCCCTGCCCGCGGGCCGGCGCCCGGTTGAGCACTCCGGGGGCCCTTGACACTCATACTTAGTTAGACTAACTAAGCACCATGCATGCTCCTCCCACCAAGGCCCCCCCACCCGAGCTGCCCCCGGGCTTGCTGGTGCTGGGCCTGTGGGAGCTGTTGGTCGGCTTTGAAGCCCGCCTCGCCCACGATGTGGCGGGCATCGGGCTCACCCTGTCCAGCTTCCGGTTGGTGGGAGAGGTGATGGCCGCACCCGATGGCCTGCGCCAGAGCGAGCTGGCGCGCCGCCTGCGGGTACGGGCGCCCACCGTGTCTGCGGCCGTGGACCGTCTGCAGCAGCAGGGAGTTCTGGTGCGTGCCCCAGATCCCGACGATCCGCGCGCCCACCGCATTCGCCTCGCGCCTGGCGCGCCCCTTGGCGGCGGCATCGCGCTGTTGGAACAGCTCGAGGCCTCTCTGTTCACCGATCTCAGCCCGGCGGAGCGGCAGCAGGCGGCGCTGCTCTTCGCACGTTTGTACACCCGCCTTGCCCCCCACCCCGAGAGTGGTCCATGAGCAGCTTCTCCTCCCTCGACCCCCGCGCCCGTGCCTGGAACCTCGCAATGGCCGCCAGCCCCGGCAGCCTGGATCTGACCGTCGACGCGGCACAAATTGAAGGTCAGGTGCCCGTAGCCCTGCGCGGCGGCCGGATGTTGTCCAATGGCCCGGGGTGGACCCAGATCGGCGGGCGCATCGCCCACCCCTTCGACGGCCACGGCTACGTGCGGGCCTTCCATATGGCAGAGGACGGATCATGCCGCTTGAAGGCGCGGTTTGTAGGAACAAAGGTCTACAGGGACGAAGCCGCGGCCGGGCGCATGCTGCACCGGGGCTTCGCCACCAACGTATCTGACTCCTTCTGGAAAAACCTGGGCTTTGGTGTTCCGAGAAACGTGGCAAACACCACGATCCTGCGATGGGGGAAGCGCCTGCTGGCCGGCTGGGAGGGGGGACGCCCCTATGCCCTGGACCCGCTCAGCCTGGAGACCCTGGGAGAGGACAGCTTCGACGGTGCCATCGAAGGGCAGCCCACCCTTGCCCACATGCATCACGATGCGATTCGGCAGCGATTGCTGCTTTGTAGCCTGGGGATGGGCAGAAACACCACGCTGACCTTTCGGGAGGTCGATGCCGAACGGAAGGTGGTGCAGACCCGCCAGGCCACCCTGCCCGGCAGTGTCTTCGCCCATGACTTCGCCTTCACCCCACGCTGGTACATCATGGGAGGGAACCCCCTTCGGATGAAGTTGGGGGCACTGGCCCGGATGGTCGCCGGGGCGGGCACCCTTCTGGGCGCGGTCACCCCCGATGCTGCCAAGCCGGGGATGTTCCACCTGATCCCACGCGAGGAGGATGGCCCGGTTCGAACCATCACACTTCCCGACAAGTGCTTTGTGGTTCACTTCGGCAACGCCTTTGAGCGGGACGATGGCACCGTCGTGATCGACGTGTGCGCCTTTGCGCGCTTCGACTTCGGCGAGGAGTTCGGCTACACCGGGCCCAATACACCCTTTGATCCTTCCCTACCCGATGCACGCGGCCCGCAGCGCCTCTATCGCGCCAGCATCGCTCCCGGCGCGACGACCGCCACCTGGGAGTTGTTGGCGCCCTACGGCGTCGACTTCCCCCGCATCCACCCCCGCCACGAAGGCCAGGATACACCGCTCCTTTTTGGCGCCACCCGTGCCGATACCCGCTACAGCGACCCCTTCGACTCGGTGGTACGGGTGGACCTGCACGACCGCAGCGCTCCGGTCCAATTGTGGACCGCACCGCCGGGGACCTTTGTAGGCGAGCCGATCTACGTGCCGAACTCCGACGGGGGCCATGTGCTGGTGATCGTGTCCGACCCGCTCCAGGATCGCTCCACGCTGACCATCCTGCGGGCGGCAGACATCACCGCCGGACCCGTCGCCAAAATCCACGTCCCACTGCTACCGGTGGCCTTTCACGGAGACTGGGACCCGGCCTGAGCCTGGCCCCGGGACCGGGCGGTATCCCTCACTGCACCATCGCCCCCACCAGCTCGTCCCAGCTCCCCGCCGACCAGGGACCACTGGTATAGCTGCGATCCAGCCGCCGCGAAGGTGCATAGATGGAAAAGCCCGTCCCCTTGCGGCGTGCGTAGTTCGACAGGATCACCTCGTCGTAGGCCGCGCGCGCCGTCGTGGCCGCCTGCACCACCGATGGATCAGTCGAAGCCGCGATCAAATCCAGCAATTGCCCCAGGTCCGCATTCACATCGTCGTAGGAGGTGGAGCGGTAGACGGCGTTGTCCCAGACATCCACCCCTGTCTCCGAGTCCATCAACGCCACCGCCACTGCATCCAGCGCCGTATTGAGCGCAGGCATCGCCGCCATATCGCTCACCGACTGCGTGGAGTCTCCCGACGCGTAGAAGGTGGATGCGATGGACTCGCCGATGGCCGGAGCCCCCAAGGTCGAATCCGCGATCAGGGGTGCAAAGGCCTCATCGTACTTCCACCCGTAGGCGCTCTCGTAGTCCTGAGATCCCACATAGAACCTGGCATAGGGTGCGGTGACGTAGGCCACCTCCCACAGCCCCATCAAGCAGGCATCAATCCCAAAGAGATCCAGCGGCTGCCCCGCTGCTGCCACCGCACCCGCAAGCAGGGTGCCGATGTCTCCATCCGCCACCGAAAGCTGGTTATTGGAGCTTTCGTCCCAGGATACACCCTTCCGTGGAGTGACATCCCCGGCGATGTACCAACCATCTCCGTGATCCCACAGCACCAGGGCATAGTGTTTGGCAGGGTAGGCCTTCACCCCCCACTCCACAAAGTCCACGACGGTGCTTGGCTTGCCCGAGTCCACTTCGCCCAGATCCGCGATCACCGGCGATGTGATCGCGCTATTGTTATCGTCCTTCTCAATCCGCATGCGCCGGGAGCTGGTCCAGTCCCCATCCACACGGCTATAGCGGGTGGAACGATCCAACTGAACCAACAAGTTCACGTTTTCTGTAGAGCCCACCTGCTCCATTTCGTTCACATCCAGAAGTGCGTACTCTTCCAGATCGTTGTCCCCGTTGATAAAGAAAAGAAAGGTCCAATCGGCCATTGCGGCTGGAGGCGGCTCCTCTACCTGCACCGAACCGCTGGCCGCCGCACGGGTCCCGGACGATGCGGTCACGGTCAGGGTGCACGTGAGCACTCCCGCCTCGGCCGGAACAATGCTCAACGTGGGCTGATCCCCCGTGCTGCCGTCGCTACAGGCCCATTCCCAAGAAACAAGCTGCTTTCCGGTGGGGTCTACCGAGGCCGATCCGTCGAAGGTGACCTCCTCCCCAAGAAGAATCGTCGGCACGACGGAAATCATCGCGATGGGATCCTGGATCTCCGGGTCCCCCCCGCTGTCCACCTCGTTCACCGGCGCCTCGTTCTCCAGAGCTCCGCCCACCTTCAAATCGGTGGGCGCACAGGCGAGAAGAACAAGCAGCATGGTCACCTCTGCCGCAAAGGTAGCCCGGGCTCAGGGCTTTGGTGTGAAAGACCCGTCAATGTCTGTAAGCGCCCAGACCGCGTAGCCATCGTCCTCTGCGGTGGGGGGGCCTAACAGTTTGGTCATACAATCCACCTCTGCCGGATCCATCCACCGCAGGTGGGCCAGCAACCACCAATAGCTCCAGTCGCGAAGCTCCTCGTCCGCCTGGTGGAGCGATGCGGAGGTAAAAGTCGGGGGAGGAGGAGGCTGCCAGGCGGGCGGCCCTCCCTCCCGCGGTACCCCCCGCTTGCCACCGTCGCGAAGACAGCCCATCCATTGCAGGAACCGGTGGTTCTTCCCAAACTTTTCGGGCACAAACACGTTCACCCCGTAGGGGATGCGGTGCTGGTGCACCGCCGCATACCAGGTGTAGCTGCGATTGTTGAGGTGGTTTTCCGGCGGAAAGTCTATGATACCACCCGAAAGTCCCGCATAGATCCTTGGCACATCGGCGGGGGCGCGGACCGTGGGCCACTGGATCGGACTGAAGAGGGCCAGCTCCACCGGCAGCCCCACCACCAGCACCATGGCCCAGACCGGCCGGTGCTTCAACAAAAATCCGAGCGCCATCGCCACCAGCAGCAGATCCAGCACCACCATCCGGTAGGGATGATGGACCATTCGAAAGGGGGAGCCGGGGAAGTACAGCAACGCTGCCGGAAGAGGAAGGGTGTAGCCCCCGATCTTCGGAATGTAACCTACAATACAAAGTGTCGGTCCCAGGCATAGAATGCCGGTAATAGCCAAGGCCAGCTTCATCCGTCGGTTCATCCGCCTCCAGCCCCAAATCAGCAGGGCCACATTGGCCAGGCCCAGGCTATTGGCATGGACGATCCCCGGATTTCCCATGCGTGCATTGTCCGGAAACCAGTAGCGCGGGTGGAGGAAGCTGATCAGGTCTGTGGCCGGCAAGCTCTGGTAGGACCAGCCAGGAGCCGAGGAGGCCTCGATCACCGCCTGCGGATGTTTCAAGGTCCAAGCTGCCACGCCTGCAATCAGCCCCAGCGGCAGCAAGGCCCCCAGAAGGACCCGACCGAACACCCGCCCGGAAACGAGGCCCGCGCCGGTAAGAATGACCCCCAGCAAGCCCAGAAAAGCCCCATAGTAGAAGGCCCCGAACATGCCGGCCGCCCACCCGAACACGGCCCATCCCACCCTGCCCTGGCGGAGTCCCCATACAAAAATGGGGAAGGGCCAGAGGTTCAGATACTCCCAGGTCCCTGAATGTACGATCGAGAGACTATAGGAAGACAGCGCAAAAACAACGGAAACCACCATCGCCGCAGGGACCCGGCGCAGCTCGCTGAAGCCCAGAAGGTAGCCACCGGCCATCGCCAGCCATAGTTGTACGATCGGCAACAGCCCCAGCGCCACCGGCAGCGGAAAAAGGAGCTGCAACGGCATACTCAGCAGGGCGCCCAGGGGATCCACAAACCAGAGCACCCCCCCGTCCGGGCCGTGGCTCTGCTGGGTCCAAAGCGGCCAGGTCCCTTCCTGGAGCTGCCGAACGAACCACGCATAGCCCCAGGCATGGTCGTAGAGGTCCGACATCGGATGCCCGGGCATGCTCGCAGCCGTCGGTACGCCGACGGAAGCGATGGCCAGCAGCGCAAAAAAGACCAGCGGAGGTAGATGGCGCACCGCTACTCTTATCTCGTGACGCACTCTTGGCGGCCACCGGGAATGCCGGTGCGTAGCAAAAGGTTAGTGACGCGCGATTGACCGCTGGAGGGACGATGCTTCTGTTGATGCTTGCCTGTACCGGTTCCGAAAAGACAACTTCTACCCCGGTAGATAGCACCTGCGATGCAGATGCGATCCTTCAAAGCCTGCAGGTTGAGCGCTACCAGACGGCTCCCACCGTCCGGGTGGACCGCTACGGAATCCCCCATATCGAGGCGGACAACGCACGGGACGCCTTCTACGCATCCGGCTACATGCAGGCGCGCGACCGCCTGTTCCAGTTGGAGATGAACCGCAGGCGGGTCACCGGCGAACGCTCCGAAATCCTGGGCGAGGACTACCTGGAAGAGGACATGCAGGCCCGGCTTTTCGGCTTCGGCCGCTATGCCTGCCAGAGCCTGGAGGCCACCTACAACCAGGATCCGGAGCACCTCGCGCTGGCCGTGGCCTTTGTGGCCGGCGTCAACCAGCGGATCGCCGAGGTGAACGAAGATCCCTCCCTGCTTCCTGCTGAATTTGTGACCTACAACTTCAGCCCCACGCCCTACACGCCGGAAGACGTGATCAGCATCGGTAGTGGCATTCTGTTCGGATTTTCCAATACCCTGGAGTTCGACCTACTCTATACGCTGATCGCCCGAACCGTCCCCTCCTACGAGGAGATCCCGGTGTTCCAGCCCGGCGCGGATCGCTTCATCATGGGAGAGGCCGCCCCCGGGGGCCCCACGCGGCCCCGTCCGCAGCTCGCTCCGTTGGATCCCGAAGCGATTGCCGCTTCTACCTTCCTGGAGGACGTTCGTAACCTGGGCAAGGGCTTCCACAACGGCCCGGGCAGCAACAACTGGGCCGTTTCCGGGCGGGTGACGGAAAACGGGCGTCCGATGATTGCAAATGATACCCACTCCGCGCTGGGCGACCCGAACACCATGTACATGCAGCATGTGCGTGCGGGAAGCTACGACGTGGTGGGCTTCACTTTTGTTGGGACGCCGGCCGTACAGCTTGGCCACAACGCCAAGGTGGCCTGGACCGCCACTACTAACTGGGCGGACGTCGTGGATCTCTGGGATGTGGAGATCGATGGCGATCAGGTGATGTTGGGTGGAGAAACCCACGACCTGTTGTCCGAGGAGCATGTCATCAAGGTACGCCTGGAAGATGGCAGCATCTCGGAGCGCCCCTTCGTGGCTCAGTGGGTGCCCGACCACGGCGTGATCCTCACCGACGAAGCGCTGGGTCTACCCACCGGGTTGGTGGCCAACGGCGCGCTGATGTTCAACTGGGCGGGCTTCGGCCCCAACGATGATCTATCTATGTTCCTGGACTTCAACGAAGCCCGGGACCTGGATGATTTTGTGAATGCGGTGGATCTGCAGGACGCCGGCATCATGAACTGGCTGGGCGCCACTGCTGAGGGCTTCCGCTATCGCACCCATGCGCGTTTGCCCGTTCGCGGGAAAACGGTGATTCCAAACATGGTGATGGACGGAAACGATCCCGAGGCCATGTGGCAGGGATGGCTGGGCGCAGACGAGCTCCCCGCCCTGGATGGCAGCGCCGACTTCATCACCACCGCCAACAACGATCCCTGGGGCCACACCGCAGACAACGACCCGACCAACGACGATTTTTACTACGGCAGCTTCTTCGACCCCGGCTTCCGGGCAGAGCGGCTCTCGAACGTCCTGCAGAGCCACATCGCCGAGGGGCCGGTCACCCTGGCACAGATGGAGAGCCTGCAACTGGATACCTACTCCATCCTCGCCGAGCGATTTCTCCCGTTGCTGAACCAAAGTGTCAGCAACATCGGGACGAATCCCGAGCTTTTGGACTACGAGGGACGCCCCGAGCTGGCCGAGGCGGTCGCCCGCCTGGGCAGTTGGGACCTGCAGATGAAGCGGGGATCTTCTGAGGCCGTGCTGTACCGGGTGTGGAGCGGCTACCTGACCCGGGCCACCCTGGGGGATGAGCTGGGGATCGTCTACGCCACGGTCGAGGCGGGCAAGCCCCAGTTCCTGGAGAAGGTCGCCCTGCTCACCCACGAGTACAACAAGGAAAAGGTCCTGGATCGGGATGCCGACCTGCTGCGGGTGAAGGCCCTCTCCGACGCCCTGGTGTGGATCGCCGCCCGCGAAGCAGAGCTGGGGGTCGCTCCCCTCACCTGGGGCGATGTACACACGGCCAGCTTTGTGGCGCCCGATGGCAGCGTCTCGCTATACCCCTCCGACGGCGGAAACGACTCGGTCAACGCCGCAGAAAATCCCTTCTGGGGAGATGGCGAGGCCCTCACCTCCTTCCGCTCGCCGGAAGGTGCGATACTCCGGCACGTCACGCTGTTCGACGAAGCCGGTGTGCCCAACATGCGCTTCTCCTCCCCCTTCTCAAACGAGAACGACGGAGAGCGCTGGTTGGAAGGCAAC
>JBEIQS010000435.1:0-2376 GCA_040376425.1 Alphaproteobacteria bacterium
GGCGGCACCTCAGCGGCCGAGCAGTTGGCCGGGGATCCAGCGGTCGCCAAGAAGGTACGTGGGGGCGAAGCCCTGCAGCCCAAAGACGACGGAGCGGGACGCCCGCTTCCCGAAGCTATCCGCCTCTACCTTGAAGAATCCTTTGGGGAGTCCCTTGCGGATGTGCGGGTGGTCGAGAACGCACAGCTCACCAACGAGCTGAACGGGGCAGGTGGCCTCTCCACCGGCCGCACCATCCGCCTGCCCGGTGCCATGCCACGCACGCCCCTGGATCGACCCGCGATGAAGCTGCTCTCTCATGAAGTGGCACATGTACTTCAGGAGCGGAAGGGGGGAGGAGGAGGCAGCGCGGTACCCAACGCCTCCGCCTCTTACGAAAAAGAGGCGGCACAGGCAGCAGAAAAGGTCGTCGAACAACAGGATCCCGGCTTGCTGGGTGCCGCGCCGGGAGGTCCCAAAAGCTTCGCCATTGCCCTCCCCTTTCTGGCGCTGGAAGCTGCGGCACTGATCACGATCCTCACGGACATCGCCATCGGTGCGACGGCGGGTGCCGTGGTGGTGGGTGGAGCAGTGGCCATCGCCGAATCCCTCGAAAAATCCAGAGTAGACGCCAAGGACAAGGTCGAACCGAAGGCCATCCCCAAGACCAAGGAAAAGACCGAGGAGCACCGGGGGCGTCTGCAGGTACAGGGCGATGATATGCGAGAGGAGCTTTCCTGGGCCTGGAACCGAAAGCAGCCTCCCACCAAGGAAGAAGCCTTGCTTGCCCTCGAAGAAATGTACCTGCAATGCAACCGGGCCGAGCTGAAGCTCCGGGAGCAGGCTTTTCAGAAGGCACGGGCCTTCATCATGAGCCAGCCCGGAGGCGTCCACGCCCACCTGACCCGCAGCTTCAAAAATAACGCTCTACCTTCATTTTTCTCGGATGCCCGCGTCGACATTGAAGTACGTACCGGAGTGGCTTTCGTATGATTCCTTACATTTCTGCCGCCACCCACCTCCAGTCCCTGCTTCGCGAGGATCCCTTTCCTGATGATCAGGCCGACCCGCTGGTGGAGCAGATCGTGCAGTTGGGCGGCATGCCCTGGCTGGTCCACCGGGAAGCCGAGGGGGGCCCACCGCTCTTCTCCAGCCTGGTCAGCTTCCACATGGCGCAGCGAACCTGGAAGGAAGACACCGACCTGCTGGCCCTGGCATTTTTTGAGCGCAGCCCCAACCGAACAGACCCGCGCGTGCTTCAGAACCTGTGTACCTGCATCCAGCGGAACCGGATCCGGCAGCGTCCCTGGCAAATCGGAGAGCACCCGGTGTTTCGGGAGCTGCTCCTCGCCGCCCTGGAGGGAGAGCCCCAGGTGCTGGATGGCCTCCTCAACCTTGTCGAGTCCCTTCCAGGTCTTCTTCCCCCCTCGCTGTTCGAGACGGTGATCGGGAAGCTGCGGGAGCAGGCCATGGACCCGAGCAGTGGTCTGGATCCGGTCCGGCTGGATGCGCTGGTTTGAAGCGCTGAGCGCAATTTCGGAGATCTACCAGACCTCGATCTCCAGCAAAACCGCAGCGCCCGCATTGGCATCCGCATAGGGCGCCCCAGCGAGGATCTCCCGGTTGCCATCGCCGTCGGTATCCCCCGCAAACGCAAGACTGTAGCCTACAGAGTCCTCCCCGGAGTACCAGGCATCGGCGGCCGTATAGTCTACCGTGCCCGCCAAAGGCCCATAAAAGAGAGTGACATAGCCTTGACTGGCCCCGCTCTGAAGGAGACTGCCGATCACCAGATCGTCGGTACCATCGATGTTAAAATCCTCCACCAGTGCGTCATAGCAGCAGCTTCCCCCTCCAAGAACCAGGACCGATGACCGGTCAATCAGACGCCCACTGGGCATGTTGCTGCTCAATCTGTGCATGCTGCCCGAGCCCTGGCCGGTCAAGTCATCGGTAGCTCCCACCCATAGATCTCCATAGCCATCCCCTGCCTCATCCTGCGTGGCAACCAGGGGGTAGCCCACCTGAGCATCTCCCACCCCCCACCAGCTCCGATCTGCATCGGCAACCGACAAGCTTCCATCTGCGGGATCCGTCAGCAGATACACTTTTCCAATACGATTGCCATCCTCCTCCAGGTAGTGCGCGCCCACCACAAGATCCGGGATCCCTGAGCCATCCAGATCCTCGGTGACCAACGAGAGCCCCATCAGATCGGCATTCTGCTCCCCCGTCAAGCGCAGCGCCGCATCGGAAAAGGCCAGCGCCCCGGAAAGGGGCCCGTGGAAAAAGGCGATTTCTCCAACCGATCCATAGGGAGCCCCCACAGCCACGTCCGCCTGTCCGTCCTGGTTCCGATCCAGATTTCCCCAGAGACCGTAGCCGCCACAGGAGCCA
>JBEIQS010000429.1:0-2516 GCA_040376425.1 Alphaproteobacteria bacterium
AGTCATCCTGACGATCCCCGAAATTGCCGACCAATTTCCAGAAAAAGCACGCAACCTGTGGAGCTGGATCGGCTCCCGGTGTTTCCACGTGGAAACACCGCCCAGCCTGGATGCCGAGGCCCGGCTGGCCTCCCTGCGGGACCACTATCAGATGAGCGACGAAGAGGTGGTTCAGCGGGCCATTGCGGGGAAACTGCCAGGAGATCCTCCCTTTGTGGAGTGGCTGGTGCTGATGGGGCGGGGGGAGCTGGTAGATGGCCATTAGAGTTTCCAGGGAGGAAGCACAACATCGCCTTGCGGCATTGCAGCACAGAACTCAGCAGAGCGCCGGGGATGTGCTGGTGCGACGTGGTGTTTCCCCCGATCAGATTCATCGGGAGATCCGCGCCTATCTCCAGCACGCCTCCGATCCGCGGCTGATCCAGCAGTCCCCTGACTTCATCCTGCAACATCTGAGAGCCAAGAGCAAGAAAGACAGGAATGGGAAGGAGAATATTGCCATCGCTCTTGGAGATCGACGCAATTTCCATGAAGACTGGAGCCTGCCCCACTTCATCCGGAGTGATGGTGCCCGCTTTGATGTGGCGCTTACGTTGCGGAGAGAGGGAAATAGTACCGAAATACTGGCCTACTCCTTTCCACTCTGGTTCGAGAATCACCCAGACCTCAAGCCGATCCGCTTCGACCTCAACGAACCTGGCCACAACAACGAGGGCCTGGGCCTGCGGTCGCATGTCCATCTGAACCTGGACGACGAAGGTTTTTCTGTTCCTACGCCAATCATGCAGCCGCTGGAAGTTCTGGATGTGCTGCTCTTCGGCCTGCTTCCCGGAGTAGGCAAAGTCCGCCACCCAAATCCCGTCCCGGATCGCTGATGGACCTCGACCAGACCCTCCTCCTCGATCCCACCCACCCCTACTCTGTAATCCAGGCTACACTCAAAAAATTGGGCTGGGAGGAAGCACCTTCTACGCTGGCCACCCCGCCGCTGTTGGCGGGTGAACCCGAAGCTGCGGCCTTCCGATGGCCTGGCGGGCGCCCCCTGCTGGGCTACAGCTTTAACCCCGTCGTGATGCTCAGGGTGTTGGAAACGGGAGAAGCGACACCCCAACAGCGCGAGAAGATCCACGCGGCCCTGGGCATGAAGGCGCGGCCAGCGGAGCTGTTGAAGGAGGCCGACCCGCGAAAAATCTTGCTGGGAATCTGGGGGATGGACGCGACGGAGGACATCGAAGCGCGCCCGCTGTTGAAGGAGCTGGAAGGCCACAAAGAGGCCGTGGTGCGCCAGGCAGCGGCAGGCACCGGGGCAACGCTGGATCGGAAAGCCCTCGCAAAAGTGCAGGTTCTGGCTGGTCTAAGCCAGATCGCGGCCAACGTGCTGCCGCTCTTGAGTGCGCTGGGACAAGGAATGGACCCCAGCGAACTGCGCCCCGAAGAAGAGGACTATGACCTGGTTTTTGCCCCTGAGCTGCATGAGACACTGAAGACGGGCTACGCCCCGCTGTGGGAAAACCCGCCCAGCCTGCGCAGTGGCTACCCCCAGGTCACGGCCCATGCGGCGCTGGCCGGTCTGCTGCGCACGCCCAACCCGCTCTCCTGGGAATTTCCCGGCGGCTATCGCCCCATTGCCGGTTTTTTGGAGCCCGGCCGCCCCTGGCTGTGCTGGCACTACCATAGCCCGGGAAGTGCAGGCGTCACTTACGATGGTCTGGTGTGGCAGGGGCAGCGGTGGATCTGGTTTCCGAAACCCTGGCGGGTGGTGGAGCGCTTTTTCAGGGAGCGGGGGATTGTGTGAGAGCACTCGCCACAAGGCGAAACCCCCGGCTGACATCCACATCGCCCGGGTACTGCCAGAAACGGTTCGCAACCCGCAGACCCTCCGGGGTGTCGGCCCAGGAGCCGCCCCGATACACCCGGCCGCTACCCGTCGTCACACCCGTGGGGTTTGGCCGGGAAGGAACCTGTGCGTAGTCCACTCCATAGAAATCCCAGACCCACTCCAGAATATTGCCGGTCATATCGCACAAACCGTAGCCATTCCGGCCCTTTCTGCATGTGTGGTGCGGGTCGTTTTTGCTGTTCCGGCCAAACCATGCCACGGCACCCGGCCTGTTGCTGCCTGCATACACAAAAGATTCCCCTCCCCGAGCGGCGTACTCTGACCCTACCCCCAATTGGCAGACCACTCGGCTAAACTCCACACAGAGGAGGCCGGATGGCCCGTCAACGTCGTCAACATACCCTCGAGTTCAAGCAGGAAGCGGTGCAGCTTGTCCTACAACGGGGACTTACACCGGCGCAGGTCGGCAGGGACCTGAACATAGACCGCAGCCTCATACGTGCTTGGGTTGAGAAGTCCAAGGTCGGTCAGCTCGTGGAGAGCCCCAACCCTCCGGCGGCCGCTCCCGGGCTGGAGGAGGAAGTCCGTCGGCTCAGGAGGGAGAACGCTATCCTCCGAGAAGAAAGGGAGATCCTAAAAAAAGCCGCAGCCTTCTTCGCCAAGGAGATCCGGTGAC
>JBEIQS010000111.1:0-19386 GCA_040376425.1 Alphaproteobacteria bacterium
GGCCAGATCGGAGCCGGTGCCCGACAACACCCCCACGGCCCGCTCCATCCACCGGACCGAGTCCGAAAAACTTCCGTCTTCCCAAGATAGCTCCGCCAGCTCCGTCAGCGCTTCGGCCTCCACCTCCCGCGCTCCTGCCCGCTCCGCCCGCGCCGCCGCCCGCAACAGCCAACGCCGCGCTTCCGCCGGAAAACCCAACCGATAGAGTCCCTTTCCCAAGCAGGCATCCGCTCTCAGCCCCAGCGCCTCCTGGCCGGTGCCCAAGCGTCCGCGCGCCTCCTCCACCAGCGCCCGGGCGTCCTCCCCGCGTGCAAAGAGCGAGGCCGCCCGCCCGAGCTGGGCCACCGCCACCAGCTCTCCCTGACCTTCCGCAAGACGGATCGCCTCTGCAAAGCAGGGGTCCGCCTCTTCATGGCGCCCGGCCCGCGCCAGGATCCACCCACGGGTGTAGTGGAGCTGCGCTTCGATCACCGCATCCCGCCCGGCCACCAAAGCCAGGCCCTGCCGCAGCAGTCCCTCCGCATCCTCCCGGGAATGCAACGCCAAATGGGCGCGCACCACCACCACCGAGGCCCGGCGGGGGTCGTCCAACGCCAATCCAATCGCATCGGCCGAGCGCTCCCAGAGCGCGACCAGGGAGCGACAGGACTCCAACTGCATGCGGTTCACCGCATCCGCGGCCGCGCGGCGAAGGGGGGTCAGCGCCTCGACATGGCGACCGGCCAGCGCAAAATGCCGACCCGCCGCAACATCGCCGCGGTCGGATAGCAGCTCCGCCGCCACACCGTGCCAAACTGCCGCCCGGCCCGCAGCCTCTGCCCCCACGCGGAGAGCCTCCCGCAGCGCAGGCACACGAAAGCACAGCTGCTGCTCCTCCTGCCCCAGCCAACCTGCCGCCTCGAGCGGCGTAAAAACCCCGTCCTCCGCCGAAAGTCCGACCCGGTCACAGATGCCCTTCCAAAGCTCCCGCGACGGGTTCTCGCCCAAAACCGCTGCGATCTCCCAGGCCGAACGGCGTGGAGATCCCGTCGGTGCCAGCGTTTCCAGTCGCTCCGCCCAAAGGCCGCCCAGGTCCTGCGGCAAGGGCAGGTCCTCCGCCAGACGGGCGCAGAAGCCGTCCGGGCCTGACTCCAGCGCATCCCGGCGCACCAGCTCGGTCAGCAGACCCACCGCAAATGCGGGCGATCCCGCCGCCCGCGTCGCCAGACGACCCGCCAGGGCAGGGTCCAGCGGGAGCAGGTCATCCAGGAGCAGAGTCAGCTCTCCCTCGCTCAAGGGTCCCAGCTCGATGCGCTCCCCGTCGGGCGAATCCTCCGGCACCGCGCGAGCCGCCGCCACCACCAGCCCGCCGGCCTCCACGCGGGCGGTCAGCTCCACGGCGGCATCGGCCCCATCGGCATCGTCCACCAGGAAAAGGGACGGTCGGGCAGCACTCTTGTGACCGGGGACGGTCGCGCCGGTGGCCAGCGCCGTCTCTCCCAGCCAGCGCAGCAACGCGGAGCGGCCCAAGCCATCCGCCCCAATCACCCAGATCAGGCGCCCCGGCCCACCCTCACGGAGGGCAGCCAGCGCAGCCCACAGTCGGTCCCGCTCCCCCTCCCTTCCCACCAGCCGCCCGCGACGCCATGCGAAGAGCCCCTCGCCCGCCCCCGGTAGAAAGGGCAGCGACCGGCGACGCTCCAGTGCCCGCCAGTCCGACGGAAAGGGGGCCCGGGGCAAAGAAGCGGGCGTCGCCGCCCGATCCAGGGGAGGCAGCGCACGCATCGCGCCGGAAGAGTTGGCCAAGCCCGGCCAGGGGGTGGAGAGATCCGCAAGGTCGAAGGTGCGAACCACACCGCCACTGCCGCTCACAAAGGTCGCCGGCCCCTGCACGTCGCCAAGCTGCATCAAGGCCCATGCGGCATCGGCCGCGCAGGGATAGCGCTGCTCCGGGCGCCGTGCCAGCAGGGTGCGTAGCCAGTCTTCCAACCCCTCGGGAACGGGCGTCAGGGGACGGAATTCGGGGAGCTGCCCGGCCCGGTGCAACGCCAGTATCTCGGTGGGCTCCTCCGCAAAATAGGGGACCTTTCCCGTTATCAACTGCCAGGCCAGGCAACCCACGGCATAGAGATCCGTGGCCGGCCCCAGCGGGCCGTCCACCCACGCCTGCTCGGGCGCCATGTAGGCCGGCGTGCCCAACACACGGCTGCGACCGGCACGACGGGCCGGGTTCGTCAGGCCGAAGTCCGCGAGGCGCGGAACCAGCGTGCCGTCCACTTCGTCGATCAGGATGTTGCCCGGCTTGATATCCAGGTGGAGCACCTCGCGTGCGTGGGCGTGGGCCAGGCCTGCCAACAGCGCCCCCAACAGCGCACGCAGCGCCGGCCAGCGCCAGCCGGAGAGCCGGCTCTCCAACGATCCGCCTGGAACCAGCTCCATGACCAACGCCATGCTGCCCACCGGACGATCCAACATCGAAGAGGCCGCCTCCTCCAGGCGGAGCGCCGCGAGCAGACGCACCACGCCGGGGTGATCCAGGCGGGTCAGTGCCTGGAGCTCGGCCTCCAAAAAGGCAGCCTGTTCGCCGGTCCCCCCCTCGCGCAGCAGCTTGACCGCCACCCGCCCCCCGTCACGATGCCGCGCCGACCACACCTCACCCATCCCACCCTGGCCCAAGGGAGCTTCCAGCCAGAGCGGGCCCAGCGGCACCCGTGCACCTTGCGCTCTCAGGCGGTGCAAAAGCGGGGCATGGAGGGGGGCCCCCAGCAGCATCGAGAGCTGCAGCAGCCACACCGCCCGGTCCGCGTCTGGCGGCCGCACCACCGTCGCTGCCAGCGCCTCGCCCCCCTCACGCAACAGCCCGGCGACACCGCGCCGACGCAGGCCCGCGCGGATCAGGCGCTCCAGGTCGGGCAGGAGGCGATCCACCGTGGAAAGCTCGCCCTCGCTTGCGATGCGGATTTGGAGGGCCAGCCGCTCCAGGCGCCCCGGCCCGGCCATCGGCGCCGGCCCTTCCAACAGGGCTGCGGCCGCCTCCCGGTGGCCCAGGCGAAACAAGGCCTGCGCCCGGAGCTGCTCGATCGAGCTCCGGTCCGGCCCGTCAGCAGGGCTGAGCGCCAAGGCCTCCGTGACCGCCGTCAGGCTTTCCTCGGGCCTGCCCATCCGCAGGGACACCTCGGCCCGGCGCAGCTTGATGTCGGATCGGAACATACTCGCATCACTGGCCAGACTTTCGGCCTCGTCAATCAGGCTTATGGCCTGCGGATCCTGCTGTTCCGCAGCCAGGACGGCCAACAAGGCCAGCGCAGCGCCCAACGCAGGGCCGCCACCACTGCGACGGAGGGCGGGCACGGCCTCGTTCATCAGGCGCAGCGCTTCGCGATCATCGGCCCGCTCGCTGTGTGCAGTGGCCGCCCCGTAGAGCGCGCTGCCCAGGCCGTAGTCATGCTGGATCTGCGCGTAGATCTCGGCGGCTGCACCATAGCGTGCCGCCGCACCCTCCCAGGCACCCCGCTGCTCCAGGGCCAGGCCCAGAAAACGCAGGCACTGCGCCTTGGCCCAAGGCGCAGCCAGCAAGGAGAATGCCCGCTCCAGCAGTCCGGTGCCCGGGTCCGGGGCGCCGCTCAACACCGAAGCCACGCCCAGGGCCAAAAGCCCGTGCCCCAACACCCGACGCTCTCCGGGGGACTCCAGGGCGGGAATCAGGGGGCGAAGCTCGGCAGCGGCCCCCGGAGGATCTCCACCCCCCATTCGGCCCCAGGCCGCCACGATCGCACGACTGCCCAGGGGCCCCAGCTCCGGCTGTTCCTGCGCCAAGGCCACTGCAGCACGAACGGCACCTGCGTCGAGCAGGTCAAGGAGACGGTCAGGATCGGCAAACACGGCCGCTTCTAACCGAACGGGGGACAACCACCAGCCCGATCCTGAGCATCTCGTCGGATGGGGCCGAGTCGCCCGGATCCCCACGCCCGGCTTTGGGCTTGGGCCGGGCCGACGCCGATGCGGTGCCAATCCCGAGAATCCCACACCGATCCTTTCAGTGCACCACGAGCACGCGTTAGGAAGCAGCGTATGGAAGAGCGCCCTCGCGTACGCTGTATTCTTGGTCCGCACCCCCTGATGGACAGCCCCGGGGCGATTGCGGAGATCCCGCTCCACCGGGCGGAACACACCTTGAACCGCCTGAACCAGGCCCGCAAGCTACTGAGCTGGGGGCCGGAGCCGGTGCTTCGGCGCCACCGCCAGGGCGTGACCCTGGCCCTGCCGAGCCCACCCGACCTTGTGGATCCAGCCGCGGACCTCCTGGAGTGGGCAGCCGGGGACGACGAGGAGCTGGACTGGGTGGTCCGGCGAATCCGTCGTGCTGAAAGCCCTGCGCTGCGTAGTATCCTGCATACCTTCCCGGACGCCGCTTTTTCCGGGGATGGCCTGCTGACGGCGGGATTGGGCAAACACGCGCGCTCCTGGCCGCTCGACGGTCCGCTGCCCGCCCTGAACCACCCGAGCCAGGTGGCGCGGGTGCCCACAGCGATGATCACCGGCACCAATGGAAAGACCACGACCACCCGCCTTTTGGCTCAGATCGTGCGGAGCAGCGGACGCATTCCGGGAGCCTCCACCAGCGGTGGGGTGGTGATCGGGGAGGATCGCGTGGAGCCGGGGGACTGGACCGGACCGGGTGGGGCCAGGCGGGTCCTGCGGGATCCACGGGTGGATGTTGCGCTTTTGGAGACGGCGCGGGGCGGCATCCTACGGCGGGGACTGGCGATCCAGGGCCACGACGTCGCCGTGCTCACCAATGTGACTCCGGACCACATCGGGGAGTGGGGGGTGGACAGCCTGGAGGAGATGGCGGCGGTGAAGCTGATCATCGCCGATGCGTTGCGGAAAGGCGGCACCCTGGTGGTTCCCGCCCAGTCCGAGCCCATCTGGGCCGTGCTTCCCGCGCTGCTGAAGCGCAGGCCGGATATCCGGGTCCAGCGTTTTTCCAGTGTCGGGCCCGCAGAAGCCTGGTCAGATGGGCGCTTTGTGATCCATGGGGACGCTCGGATCCCGATCGCGGAGATCCCGATCACCTTCAGCGGTACGGCACGGCACAACGTCGAAAATGTGCTCGCCGCGCTGCTGGCCGCCTTGGCCCTGGGCATTCCCGGCCAGGCGATCAACCAGGGTCTGCGCGCCTTTCGGCCATCCACCGCGGACAACCCCGGCCGCATGAACTGCTTCCGGCTGCCCAGCGGCGCCATCGTGGTGCTGGACGTGGCCCACAGCCCGGACGCGATGCAGCGCATCGTGGAGACGGTCAAACACTGGCCCCAGACGCGGCGCACGCTGCTGTTGGGGCAGACGGGCGACCGCCCGGACAGCGACATGCGGGATCTGGCCATCGCAGGGACCGCCTTCGGCGGACGCATCCTTCTGAAGGAGATGCCCACGAAGTTGTTCGATCGGCGCCCGGGTGACGTCTCGCGGCTGATGGCGGCGGCCCTGCGGAGTGTGCACTACCCCGAGCACTTGATGTACGGTCCCTTTCCCACGGAGGAAGCCGGCATCCGTCGGGCACTCCAGGGCCTGGGCCGGGAGGATGTGGCCATCCTGCTGATCCACGAGTCCCTGGTGACTGCGGTGGAGCTGCTCCAGCAGGCCGGTGCTGTGCCGGTGGAGTAGCGGCCACGCGGCTCTGATCGGAGCGCTGCGGAGGCCGGCTGAGGCCGGCTTGTCTCAGCAGTCGTGTCTGCGCACCCGTGTGGTGGGGAGACAGGGTTGGAGAGGGATTTTGGACGGAACGTGTGGACGCGCAAGCTACTCTTAGGACAATCCTCAAAGTAGAATGGTCGCACTTTCTCGGGTCGCAAAAGAATCTTCCTGGCGGGCCTTGCCGACGAACAATTTGTCACTAGCATCCCGGCCGACCCAGGAGTATCTATGCTTGTTCCCGATTTCCGCTCCACCCTCGCCCGACTGGAGTCTCTCTCCCGAAACCACATGATCTTCTTCCGTATGGAGGTGGGACGCCTCTTGCTGGAGGACTTCTTCGGCGGCGACATCGCAGCCTACCAAAGCCGCGATCCCAAAAAGGCGCAGTCGTTTCGTACCTTCATCGAACAATGCGGCCCACAACTGAGTGAGCTGGGGCTCAGCGAGTTCAACCTGCGGCAGTGTGTGACCGCGCATGTGGCGGTCTCTGCCCTTCCCCCCGGCACAGTAGAAAAGCTGCTCTTCTCGCATGTGTTGGAGCTGGCCCGCGTGCCCGACGCGGACACCCGCGGAATCCTTGCCCTGGAGGCGGTAGAGAAACACTGGACCAGCCGGGAACTCCGTGCCGCCACGGACGCGGTGTTGGGCACCGAGGCCGCCCCAGAACCGGCTCCGCCCCAGCTTGGCCGGGTGGTGAGCAACTTCGAAAAGGCAGTGGGCACCATTGATGGCCTCAGCGAGCAGTGGACCCAGCTCGCGGGCCACAAGCTCAGCGGTCGGCAGAAGCAGCGGATGCTGAGCTCGCTGGTGCAACTCAAGGCGAAGATCGCAACGATTGAGGCTCAGCTTTCCTGATGACGGTGCAGGCGAAGGGGAAGCGGATAGTACGGAAGTATGCTCCTGCTCCTCCTCGCCTGTCAGACTGAGCCCACCACAAAGACCACTCCGACCGCAGAGAGCTGTGACCCCAAAGCCGTGGAGATTCCCGCCTGCGGCTCGGGACCACTGCCACGCGGTTCTGTACTTCCGGGCGAGGAAGACCCCGACTTTGACGCCGAGCTTGCGGCGGCGGCGCTGCGCCGGGACCGGCAGGCGGTGGCGCTGGCCTCCTGGCCCACCGGGGCGGCGGCCGAGCTGGAGGTGCAGGACGCGGAATATCAAGCCCGGATCGAGAGCTTCCTGGCAAACCCAGAGGCGGGCTGGGGTTTTGCTGCGGCCACCGGCCTGTCTCCCGATACAGTGGTCAGCCAGTGGTGGAAGGTGGCGGGTGCCTATGCCGGAGTAGCCTTTGCTGCCGACGCCTACCGCTATGCGGTGCTCCGCGATCAGGGTGCCCCCTGCGACGAGGTGGAGCAGGCGCGTGTACAGGTGGCGGCGGCGCTGGAGAGCCTACACATGGCGCAGGAGATCACTGGGGTAGAAGGCGTGATTGCGCGGGGCTATGCCCGATCTGACCTGCCGGGAGCGGGGGAGGTGGAGCTGACCCCCCTCCTGGATGACCAGGGCAACCCCCTGCCGACCGAGAAGAACAATGGCACCTGGCGTGCGGACAATTCGGGGAAACACCCAGACATGGTGTGGGAGGACTCGTGCAGTCGCGACCAGTACATCGGCTGGGTGGTGGGCATGGCAGCGATCTGGGAGGTGATCCAGGCCGACCCTGACTTCCCTGAGGCCACCAAGGACCGGCTCCAGGCCGACGCCCGGGCACTGGGCCGCTCGCTCATGAAGGTGCAGGAATCCGGCTACGACCTGGAAATCCGGGATGCGGACGGACGGATGACCTACCACGGGCTCTTGTCGGAGCAATCTCTGGATCGGATGTATGTGCCGGGCTTCCGCAACGGGATGAACGCCGTGATGGTATTGGGCATCATCTCCTCCCTGGCGGTGATCGCCGAGGATGCCGAGCTGAGCCGCTATCTGGAGGAGGAGCTTATCGCCGGCCGCGATCTGCCCGGTATCGTCCGCGACGAGCTGGCACTCCAAATCAACCTGGGCAAGCTCTCCAACTACTCCAACTACAACATGGCTTTTATTGGAGGCTGGCTGGCCCTGCGCTATCTCTGCAACGAGCCGGCGCGCGCTTCGGTGGCGACCGGGCTGGCAGAGCTCTACCACCGCGAGGGCGAGGAGCGGCAGCCCATCGAGCAGGATCAGGCGCTCTACGACTGGGTTTTTGCGCTCTCCCAATCCTCGGGGCAGCCGTGGGGCGCGGTGGGCGATCCGGATGCAGCCGCCGTCACCAAGGTGCAGCGGGTGTTGAAGGACATGCCCCCGCCGCCGGTCTGGGATGTGCCAGTGGAAAACTGCGATGCTGACGAAGTGGCCGCGCTGAGCTGCACCCTTCTTTCAGGGGATCATGTGGAGCTGTATCTGGATGGCGACGAGCCGATCTCCCTGTCCCCGGTACCCATGTCCTACCGGCCCCGCAGCAACTACTATTGGCGTTCCAACCCCTATGCTGTGAATTCATCGGGCTTGGGAACCAACCTGTATCCGACCTCGGACTTCCGGTTTGTCTACTGGTCGGCGCGCTTCGTGAAGCGCTGACCAGCGGAGCCCACGCTCAGCGGCGGAAGTGCCGAAGGCTGCGCGGCGCCGGTGCTGCCCGGGATGGATGCGCGGGCACCCCCTCGTAGCGCCGCCGTGGCCCTTGGTTCAGGTTTCGTTGGTGGCGGCGGGGGCAAGCCTCGCCGTGGGGTCATCCACCGTCACCGCCACTTTCTGCTTCGTGCTGGTCTCCACGACCGGCATGAGGATGCTGTCCGGAGGGGCGATGCGGGGGGCCTTGACAGCGATCTGTACAGGCTCGTCGGCCAAATCGGCCGCCGCTTCCACAGTGGCGGGGGCTACGGCCTCCTTGACCGCGACAGACTCCATCGAGGTCGCCCGCACAAACTCCTTGGAGGTGGTGTCGGCCACTTCGCGAACGGGCTCTTTCACCGTCTCCTTCACCGGTTCTTTCACCGGTTCTTTCACCGGCTCCACAGCCGCCGGCGGCTGTGCTTTGATCTCCCCCTCCCGGCTGGGTAGGCCGGGATCAGGTAGGATACGCAGGGCGAAAGTAGGGCGGAGGCTCATTGGGGGTTATCCGGAAGGTTGAGGGCTACGACGCGCCGGGGCAGGAACCAGTTGTTCAAAATCGGGTTTTGGGCGAGGTTGCCGATCATCTGTAAGCTCTCCCATCCGGCCACCCCCAGCTCTTGCGGGAGGTTTTCCGGTGCCACCCACAGCCGCGTCGCCTGATTGTTCAGGATCTGGAGGTTACACCAAGGCAACATCCACCCTGTCCTGACGATTACCGTCGAAAGTGGGCCATCCACCGAGACCGAGGTCTTGCGCCCGCCGGTATAGCCAAGAATCTGCAGCCGTCCGTTCCCCTCCGCATTCCCCAGCTTGGCATGGACCATGTTTCCGGCAATGGTCCACGCACCATGAGACAGCTTCACCGTCATCGAGTCGGTGACGTTGTTGCTGACGTTGCCCAAAGGACCGCAGCCAAGCTCATTCCCGGCCCGGCTCAGCTCCAGCGAGGACCGCATGCTGTTTCCAAGGACCTGCAGGTGGTACTCCACGCGGTTGATGCTCTGCTGGCTGGTGTCGCCCGGTTCATCCCGCGTCTCGTAGGTCACCTTCAGGGTGTTTCCGGTGTTTTCGTCCACCTTCCACCAACCACCCCGGGTGTGCACGCTCGCCCCGCCGGCGCGGTTCCGTGTGATCTGTCCGTCCGTCGGTACCGCACTCTGATTGCCGGCGGTCACAAAGCCCACCAACCCCGAGACTTCCAGAGTCCCCACACCGTCTGCCACATCCCCACTTCCCACCACATTCCCATCCACAACCACCCGCACCCGCGCCTTCAGCACACACCAGGCGGAAAGTTGGTTCCCGGTCGCTTCCAATTCATCCCCTTCCCCGTAGACCGTGACCGCCACGTTGCTGTGCAGCCCCAGCAATCCCCCCGTGGAACCGACCCGGATGATCCGGTTGCAACGGTTCTGGCGTAGCTGAACCCGCGTACTGCCTTGGATAAGCGCGGCGTCTTCCGTCGCAAATCGGACGTAGGGAGTTTCGATACGGTTGCCCACCACCTCCAAATCCTCACACTTGTCCGCATAGAACACATGCGTCGGCACCCCCGCCTGCATGTGGTTCCCTTCCACCCGCACATTCCGCACGTTGGTCAGAGAAATCCCGCTGGGCTGCCGGTTCTTGGCGTTGCGATCGCACCAAATCCGGTTGTTCTGGATCACCACACCGTCCGGTGCGGTGCCGGCGTTCATCATCAGGGCCTGGTTGCCCACCAGCGTGCAGCCGTGGATGTGGAGCTGGTCCACAAAGGTGGCCACCAGGACGGCGGTACCGCCGCCCGCCTCCACATGCACCCCCTGGATCTCCACTTCTTTCAACTGGGAGACCAGCATAATTCCCACGGCATCGTCGGAATTGTACGTCCATACCGAGCCCCCCACGATGCTGAGGCGCTGGATGCTGCCCTGAATCTCCATGCCCCGAGACTCGGCCTCCAGACGATTCTCCAGCAGGCGTACATCCTGCATGTCCCGCAACACCAAGGCGACCGAATTGGTCCCCACCGTCTGGATGTGGTTGGCATGCAGGTACAGGTTCCGTCCGCCGATCAGAAAGTAGCCCACCGCATCCCGGCCCTCGGAGTTTCTGGCGGAATAGCTGCGGTTGTTCTCGATCACCAGCGCGATGGGTGCCCAGGCACTGTCCGAGATCATCGTCCGGTTCCCCACCAGTGTACAGCCGTGGATGCGGAGCTGGTCGGCATGTTGGCTGAGGGTGATGGTGGTGCCATCGGGTACCTCCACATGTACCGCTTCGATCAGCACTTCCTTCAGCTCGGCCGCAAGCTGGATGCCGATGGAGGCGGGGGAGGTGGACACCCGCAGGTTGCCCCCCCGCACCGAGAGCCGCGCCACCTTGCCTTGCAGCTCCAGTGCACGCCCCCAGCGCACTTCCACCCGGTTGCCCACCAGCGTCAGATCCTCGCTGTCTTTCAGCAGAATTCCCGAGGCCGGACCGCGGCCGATCACCTGGATAACGTTGTCCAGGAGCTTCAGGTGGCGGACGTTGTGAAAAGAAAAGCCGGTCGGACCTCGCCCGTCGTTGTTGGCGTCCGAATAGCTGCGATTGCCCTGGATTTCCAGGCCCTCCGGCGCCCGGGTGCTGCTGACCATCAGCGCCTGGTTGGCCACCAGCGTACAGTTCTGGATGCGGAGCTGGTCGGCGTGGCTGGCCAGCGCGATGGCCGTCCCCTCCCCCACCTCCACATGGATGCTCTCCAAGGACACTTCCTTCAGGTCTGCCATCAAGTGAAGGCCGACGGACGAGGCGGAGGTGGGGATCCGCACATCGCCGCCCACCATCCGCAGCCGCTCGGCACGTCCCTTCAGCAGCAGCCCGCTGCCGTTGAGGCCCTCGATGCGGTTGTTTTCCATCTGCACATCGGCGGCCCGTTGATCCACTTGGATCGCCGCGTACTGCGAGAAGATGTGGTTCTGGGCGATCCGCGCCCCTTCCAGTTGGTGGATCACCATGCCTGGATGTCCGATGATCAGGTTTTCGGTACAGACCAACTGCTGGATCACATTCCCGGTGATGGCGGCGGTGCCCGCCGTGCCGGCATAGGGCGCGGCGCGCAGGGCCCGCTGCTCCACCGTGCCGGTCCAGATCTCCGCCCGCCCGACGCCGGCGCTTGTGGGCAGCCCGCTGTCCAGCGTACTGCGCCGGATCTGCAGGCTCCGCACATTGTTCAGGATCAGGCAGTTGTTCCAGCAGTGGAAGACCGTATCTTCGATGTCCAACGACTTCATCGTCACCGATGGGCCGACAATGTTTCCGCCTACAAGTCCCACACCGGCCCAGACGGTGCTGGAGCTGAGGCGAAGCTGGGCCTCCTTCCCAGCCAGGATGCCGATGCCCACCCGCGCGGTGCCCTGGAGGACGGTATTGACCACCGTACAACCAGACAGATCCAGCCGCCCGCCGATCAGCAGCACCGGATGGGGCGCCTGGACCGCCGCACGCTGCCGCCACAGGCTCAGATCCTCCAGCTCCAGCCGCAGCCCCTCGGGCACCATCACCGGCTCTTCCACATGGATCAGCACCCGCCCGCAACCCTTCAACTTCAAGGGGCGATCCAGCAGAATCGCCGTGCGGAAGTGGTACTCTCCCTGCTCCAGACAGATGGTCCCCCCGTCCGCCGGCAGATCCTGCTGGATCAGCGCCACGAGCCGCGCCGCGTCGTCATCTCCGGGCATTCCCGGCCCCATACTGTGCGGGCAGCAGCCTCCCCGGCTCTGCGTCAGCAGGTCCAGGGCCGCCTGCACGTTGGTGGCCCCCAGCGGCCCGCCGTCCACAGCGATATGCCGGGCCTCCAGGCTGCATAGGGGCGCAAAACGTCCGTCCAACCAGCACTCCACCTCCCAGATGGTGCCGTTCTTCACCAGGATGGCCAAGGGGCTGCGATGGATCTCGGGGCTGGGAGCGGGCGCAGGGGACTGCACGGTCGGCAGTGCGCGGCGGGCCACAATGGTCCAAGCCTCCCCGGTCCAAAACTCTCCGCCACTGACCTTGATCTTCAGACCCTCCTCCACCACATACTCGCTGCTGCCCGCCACCGTGGGGATCAGCCCCTCCCAGCGCGTGACCACGAGGTTGGTGCCCAGATCGGCGGCACTCAGGGGCACGAGCGTCCCCGGATTCTGCGGCTGGCGGAGCAGGAAAATCCGGGTGAGGCCGTCATCGGCGAGCCCCTGATCGTCCACCAGGGCCAGGATCCCGGGACGCGCAGCAGCCGGGCGCAGTTTTCCGCCCACAAGCTGCGCTTCCGCCGCAACGGTTTCCTCCTGCAGGTTTCCGCGCAGCTCCACCAGCTCCCCATCCCGCAGCGGACCATCCGCAGCCACACCAATGCGGCTGTTGCCCGCCAGAATCTGGAAGGGTTGCCGCCGTGAAGCATTGTCCCGCGACCACAGGAGCGTCGCGATGCCGAGGGGCCCCGGCCGGTGCACCTCCACCCGATACAGGCGGTTTTCCGGGCCGGCATAGCCTTCCTCGGTGCGGATGGCGCAGGGATCCAGGCTGTTCTGCCCGGCGTCCACGGTGGTGCCAAGCATGCTGCCTGACGCAATGGCTTTCGCAAAAGCCATCTTCACCTGCTGGGAATCCGCCGATCCTACATCCAGGTGGCCGATGCGCCACTGCACCTTGGTGCGCCAGGTGGTGTCCTGCCCGCGCCCCAGCGCCACCTCGGCCAGCCCCGGATCCTCCTGCGGGCTCACCACCCGCTCCCGTGCCTCCATATAGGCCACCACCCGCTGCGCAGGATTGGCCAATGTCAAGCTCTGATCCTGGGGAAGCTCCAGATCCCACCCGCCGACCAGGTAGCGACCGGCGTGGAGCGAGACCTGGCTGGGGGTCGGCAGGGTCTCCACCAGCCCGATCCGCAGCGTTTCGAGGCTGCTGTCTACATAAATGACATGCGTCCCCGCGGGCAGGTAGCCGCCGTTGTCGGGCAGGCTGTAGAGCGGGAGCTCCAGCGCCTGAAGTTCGCTTCCACCGGGAACGGTTCCCGACCAGGATACCGGCCCGCCACTGAAGGCTGCGGCCCCCACCTGCAGTCGATTTTCGACGACGCGACAGGGAATGGGATCGGTGGAGTCCGTCGCGATCCAGAGCCGCACGACCTGCGAAGGTAGAACTTGTCGGAGGGGAATACAGGCCTGGAGCACGGGTGCGGCAACCATCTTCTCCAGCGAAAGTACAGGCAGCTCCGCAGCGAGCGGGCGTGCGTGGTCCCGCCTCCCGATGCCCCGGCTCACCTGCACGTCGTCGATGTTGACAAAAAGTCGGAGTGCCCGCCCGGCGGTGATGCGCCACCCCTGGTCCGGGCTGCCACCGGCACAACCGGTCATTCCCGCCAGACGACGCATGCTGCTATCGACAGCATCCCCCAGCGCCGAAAAATCGCTGTCGAGCAGCACCCGGTTCTGCTGAAACAGAATCCGGCGGTACAACATGCCCCGAGCGCGGTCAGGATGGTGCGGACGGGATCCGTCGAACTGCATGGTCAATCCTTCTGAGTATTGCCGGCGCGGAGACCGGCCGGGAGAGAAGCTTCAAGCCGTTTTTTCAAGGAGTGCTGGCGCGGCAGCTCCAGGCTGTCGTGGCCCACCCCCAGCTCGGCGCCGTCGTCGGCCCCCGAGCGGATGTTCGAGTCCGTACGCGTGGACAGGCGAAGATAGCCGGGATCTTGCCGATCCTGGGACTCCACCTCCACATGTCCCCCGTGGACACAGCGGTGCTGCTCGGGCAGCCGTGCGCCGGTGGGAAAGCGGCTGTAGCGCACGCAGCCCTGAAAGCGGTCGCGCACCTGCACCGGCCCCAGACACAGAGAATTGCTGGCGGTCAAGGTACGTACTTTCAGCCGACCGATGGTAGTGACTCGATCCAGAGTCACGTCGGAACCGTAGGCCTGTATGGCCCGGGCGCCGGGCAGGTCCAGGCCACCGGGATCCAGGCTGCTGTTCACCACCTCCACGCGAGCGCTGCCCCCCATACGAATGCCGCCCAGCCGGCTGTGCTCCACACGCAGCAGTCCCGACCCCTGGCTACGTCGGAGGCCGGAACGATCCGCAACTGTACAATAGCGAACGACAATTCGCTCGGCCTGAGGCAGCTCGATCGCCGCACCCCGCCAGCGCAGACCGAGCAGACTCACCTGCTCGTAGCTCCGATTGTCCTTCCAGGAATGCAGCTCCAAGGTGGGACACTCTCCCTCGCTCGCCTGGATGCTCAACTGTTTGACCCCCTTCGGCCATCGGGGCCGCTCATCAGGGTAGCTGCTGCTGTCCAAGATCTGCACCACCTCCACATCCGCGGGCTGGGCGTGGATGGCGGCCAGGGCCTCATCCAGGCGGGCGTAGCGCGGAAGCTGGTACCATCCAAGGGGAGATCCAGCGGGAAGAATGCCGGAGACACAGACCAGGCGGGTGGGACCTTCCAGCCGCTGGCCCAGCCGGGGCTGCCGCGCCATGGGCAGGCCACCCACCGGAAGGGGGGCGGCCTCCTGCAGGCTGATCTGGAGGTTGGGCGCCCGACGACCATCCATCTTGGACCAGGTGGCGGGTGCCTCGGCAAGCGCAAAAAGCCCGTGTTCGGGGTCGATCTCCAGACAGCGCGCTGCCGTGGGTGGGTGCGCTTGGGTGGGGCTCTCCTGAAACCACGGGCAGAGACGTCGGACCTTCAACTGTCGGCGAAGCAGCGGAATTTCACTGGGAATCGGAGCCACGGCGCCCAAGGCCCAACGCAGCAGGTCGCCACTGCCGGCGTCCCGGCTGCTGCCGTCGTTGTGGATGCGGACCGGCGGACTCACATGCGCTTGCGACGCAGGCCAGCCGGTAATTCCAGCGCCGCTGGTGATTCTGAGCTGGGGGAGGTGGATGGGAACCACCGTCCCATCGGCACAGCTCCAGGCCAGCTCGGTGGGGGCCAACCTCCGCTTGGATCCTGCCGATTCCAGGCGTACCAGGAGCTCTATCTTTCCGGGGTGCTGTGCCGCCCAAGCCGCCATCTGCGCAAGACGAGCCGCGACCGGAACGGCCTGGCCCTGGTCACTCACTGTCTGCACCTCGGCCATCTGTGGTGCCGCTTGTGGCCAGATCATGCGTAGAAAGGGCCGGTATTGCACGGGCACCGCGCTTTGAAGGCGGGCAGCAAAGACCAGGGTGGCGATGGCCGATCCCGGCGCACTGACGAAGGTGCTTCCGCTCTGGTCCACCAGTACCCCCCCATGCAGGAGGGCCGGACCTCTGCCAGGGGCAACCGGCAGGATCCGCAAGGGGTCGGGACTGGCGGTGGCGGGCAGGGGCGGCCAGGCGGGGCCAGGACCGGTCACCGTGGCGGCGGGCAGGAGGCTCTGGACCTGACCGCTCGGGCCCGGTGCCTTGCACAGGCTGCCATCGCTGGCAATCCAGTACCATTGCTCTCCGAAAATCCAGCCCGACGGCAGCTCCAGAATCAGCGAGCCCCACAAAAAGCCCTCGCGTGCGGCGCTGGGATCGGGACTGGCCATCCGGGCGCGGATGTGGTTGACCACCAGCGCCAGCACTGCACCGGGAAACCAGCCTTGGCCGCTGAGCTTCAGCATGGGCACCACGCCCGTCAGCGCACCTGTCTGGGTAGGAAGCGGCCCAAAGCCGTCGGGACGCAGCTCTACCGCCGCACGGACGCGCGGGTTGGGTGCGCCGGTGGTCGCCAGTGCCACCAGCTCCACCTTGACCGGCCCACGCAGCCGATCCGTCCGGTGCTCCAGCACGGTAAAAGTACCGGCGTTCGCCACCAATTCGTTACTCGCGGGCACCCGCGAAGGCTGCCGTTCCATCCGTGGCTGGACCACCGCCCCGGCAAGCCCGTTGATCTCCACCGAAAAACGACCCTCGGCACCGAAGATTTCCGGGCTTCGCACCAGCCCTTCGCCACTGATCCGGGGGTCGCGCAGCGCATCCTCCGGGTGTGTCCGGCGCGCGCGCAGGGGAAGGGGGCGGGGCAGCGGATGCAGGTAGTAGCGGAGTTTTGCGGGAGGACCGGCGAGGGCCGGACTGGCCCGACGCAGCGGGTAGAGCTGGTAGGGGCTGTCAAAAAAGGCAAGACCGCGTGGGTGAAAGCGTAGCTGCTCTGCATCCGACTTCCGGAGATCCACCAGATGAAGCGTGTGGTCGTCGGGACCGTGCGCGGTGCTCATCTCCCAGGCGGCGCGCAGCAATGCCAGCCGACGTTTCGGTCGCAGGTGATTCAAATCTTGAATCACCTGGACCCGTTCCCAGCCTTCGATCAATACGATCGGCCGGCCCAAGAGCGCCTCCGCCTGCTCCCGCAACATGGACGCGGTGCCCTTGCGACGACGCCAGCCCATGGTACCGCGCAGGTCGGCCCGGCTGGCCTCTGCATCCGGCAGGGCCATGTCGGTGCCGATGCTCTGAGCCAGGGTGGGCAGCATCGCGGCGTGGGCACTGTCCACAAAAAGATCAGCGTGCAGCTCCTCTATACTCTGTCGCACCACCGCCAGTGGCACGGCCAGCACCCGGATCAGGGCCTCCAGCTCTCCCCGCTCCACCCCGTCGGCAAAGCGGGCCTTCGGATCGGCGGCCCGATAGAGATCGGGGAGCTGCGCGTAGAGCAGAGCGGCCAGCTCTTCCAGGGTTTGGCGGTCATAGGCGAGGGTCAAGGTGCCTCCGGAGCGAGGGCTTCTACCCTCAACTCACTGGGAACAAGCTGAATCCACTGGCGATGGGAGGCGGGAACCACATGCGCGGTGCCAACCGCCCCGCCCGCCACCCCGAAGGCGAGGATTCGCACCCGCTCCAGCTCGGGCAGCCCTTCCAGGCAGTGGTAGAGCTCGGAGAGGAATGCCGCCTGCCCCAACTTCCGGCCGCCGAAGCTCAATAGCCCTGTATCACCACAGAGCGCCCGTCGAAGTGCGGCCTCGGCCTGTTGCGGCCGGACGCCGGCGCGCGGCTGCACCTGTACACGGAGTTGTACCGGCAAGGGCGAGGCGGACATCAACTGCAGTGGTTCTACCGGATCACGACGACTCTCCAACCAACTCCGCAACAGGTCCTGACTGGCGTGCGGTTGCCCGCCGGCGCCGGCCACCACCACCTGCAGGATGCCGTCGGGGGTCTGTCGCGCCGTCGCCTGCGCAACCCCGGGGAAGCGCAGGGCCAGATCGGCGTGATCCTGAACCGACACCGCCCGATCCAGGGTTTTGAGCAGGTGCACCGCACGCCCGCCGGCCTCGGCGGGGGAGCCCGCCTCGACCCCGCCGCTGCTCCCCCAGGGAAGACGTAGCCCGGCGCTCTCCGGGCGCTCCTCCTTCCAGCGCAAAGGAGTCTGGGCAGGCAGATTTCCCCGGCTTCCTCCCCCGCAGCGCGCGATCAGGAGCATGTTCTCCTCCGAACGGGGCGGAATGGCACCCCGGCGGCCATCGCCAAAGACCAGCCTGCCCACCGTGCCCGCCCGTGCATCGGGAAGCCACTCCACGCGGAAGTGCCTGTCTTCCGGACCGGAGAAGGCAAAATGCTCCACCAGGCTCCAGCGGATCCCGTCCACCCAGAGCTGAAGCATGGGAAGGATGCCCTGCTCCCCCGCCTCGCCCGCGATACCGTTCAGGCGAAAAGTCTTGAGCTGTCGAGGGCTTCCATCAGAGGGAGGAAGCCTCTCTTTCCGCGTCTCCCCCTCCACCAGCTCCACAATATTGCCATCCACCCGGAGCTGCCCCCGCGGCATGGGCGGCTCGGCACCGGTCAGGCTCAGGCTCAGCACGGTCTGGCCACCCACCACCTCCACCTGCTGCACACGCACCAGGGTCTGGGCGGCACCGGCCGAGAGCATCAGCCGCCGTCCGGGCGCAAGAATGGCCGGGGGATCAGGAAGATCCAAGCGCAGTTCCGGCCCCACCCAGGGCGCCGGATCGGGCACCAGGCTGCGCACGCGGATCTCCTTGGCGCAGTCACCGGACCACTGCATGTGCCAGGGCTGCACCTGCCGCCGGATCCGATGGCCGCCGCTCTCCTGAAAATGTACCACCCAACCCGGCGCCGTAAAATGTTCACTCACCCGCTTGAAACTCAGGGTTGCACGCTGGGCCTTTTCCACCCGCACCGCCACCGGCTGACCGGCGACGTCGCCCACCCACCAGCTCTGCGGCTCCGGCTGCCCCTCCCCCACCAGAAAAAATGCCTCGTCTCCTTCCAACGCTGCATAGGAATTGCCGACCCCAAAACCCCAAAACCCCGATAAAATGAAAATAAATTTAAAAATATATTAAAATGGAAAACTAAAATTTAGAATAGAAATTAGAAATTATTCAAAAAAATATTGAAAACGTTCAAAGCAATTTATCTAGTATTAATGATTTAGCACAAAAGCAACAAAAACTAGAAGATCAAATATCTTAATTCAAAGACATTCAAATGCTGACTGTGAATGGAGACAAGATTTTAGACGCCTTGACAAATTATGTCCTTAATCAAGGATTCAGTTAGAAAATGAGAGAATTAAGATCAGATTTTTTTTCAAAAGCTGATTTTAAGACTTCATCAAAAGATTTTGCCACTCACACAGAGGTAAAAGCAAGCTAAAAAGAAACTTTGTAATTAATGAAATAATTAAAAGAATCTATTGATTCTTTGGAAAGCAATAAAACCTTAATTGAAACTGGAGTTAACCAGGTTAAGGCTATAATGCAGTAGCTTGTCTCTTTTAATGATTTTCAACAATTATAGAATATGGTTGATAAAAAGGCGTCCTCAGTGGATTTGAATCGATTAGAATCAATTGTTGAGGATCAATATTTCAAGTATGAACAGGCAGAACGTATGAGAGGAGAGCTTGAAGATCAGATAGATGATTTGAAAGAATAAATACAAAATTTTCCTACAACTAAAGAGTTTTCAAAGCAGCAAGCAGAATTAATGAAAAAAATTGATAGAAATTTTGAAAAAACTTCGCTTTCAAAGGACTGTGTTAAAGATAAATCAGACCTTTAAAAGTAAACAGACAAAATAGTTGTTGAAATAGAGAAAATAAAGAAGCAGTTGAAAAAAATAGAAAAGAAGACAGATGAGCATTCAACTTAGCTGGAAACAAAGGTAGAAGAAGAGGAATTGTATGAAATCA
>JBEIQS010000073.1:0-25013 GCA_040376425.1 Alphaproteobacteria bacterium
CAGCCTGGAAAGCCCCCCCGACTTCAGCCATACCCTGGAACGCCTCGCACAACTTTCGCGCAACCACCTTCTCTTCTTCCGCGTTGAAGTGGGCAGGTTGATGCTGGCGGACTTCTTTGAGGACGATCCTGCGGCCTATCGCAGCCAGGACCCCGCCAAGCCGCACCGTCTCTCCGATTTTCTTCGCCTCCACGGCGACTTTATGCGCGATCTGGGCCTGGGGGAGTCGGTGCTCCGCCAGTGTATTGTGGCGGCGATCGCGGTGGCTTCCCTGCCGCCGGGCACGCTCGAAAAGCTCCTCTTTTCTCATGTGGTGGAGCTGGCGCGGGTGCCGGATGCGGCCGAACGGAATGTTCTTGCGCTGGCAACGGTGGAAAATCATTGGACCAGTCGCCAGCTCCGCGATGCGATCCTCTCAGCAGAAGCCGGGCGCTGGATCGATGCGCAGCCGGAAGTTCCCGGTCTTCAGCCCGCCGCGCCGGCACTACCGGAAAAGGTCATGCCGGTGGGCCGGGTGGTGACCCGCTTCGAAAAAGCCGCAGAGGAGCTGGATGACCTGGGAGTGCAAATCTCGGGCCGAAAGGTGACGGGGCCGCAGAAGGCCCGCGTTCGCGACGCTTTGGGCCGCTTGAAGGCAAAAATCATCGCCCTGGAGGCCGAGCTGGGTTGAGTTCGGGCAGCCCGGGCGACACCATCATCGCACACCACTCCAGTCCATTTGCGGTGGTAATGGCGGCATGAAGGCTTGTTTTCCAGGCGAGCTTCTTGTAGTACTCCTCCGCGTTGGGTGTGTAGAGGGTCAGAGCGGGGTGGCCAAGGCGGGCCGCCTCGGCTTGGGCCCTTTGGCACAACTGGAGAGCTGTACCCCAAAGGCGGCGGGAGAGTGTTCATCCAGCGCCTGCAGCAGGGGGTAGTTTTGCAGGTGCAGCCGGAACCGGCCAATTGCCGTCCGCGCCCGCGCAACCGCCTTCCGACGGGCCTCTCCGCTGCACCGGGCCTTCATGCTGCTCCGCAGTCGCGCCAGGTCTTCATCGTCCACGGGGCCCTTCATTTGGTACAACCCCCGTGGAGGCGTCCTGAGCACGGCCCTTCGCCGTGCGTCGGGTCCCGGGGAAAATCAGAGCCAAACCACCGGCCGACCTTGCCAGCTACGTTGAATTCTCCGCCAAAAAAGCCTCAATCATCGGAAAAATCTCGTAGGTGGCCGAGGGGCTTATCATCGCGTCAATGTGGCCATAGTCGGCCCGATACTTCGGCTTTCCCAGCTTTTCGAAGCGGCAGGGCTGGTAGTAGTCGCAGGCACTCTTCACGTCCATCCACGGGACCAGGTGGTCCGCGGTGCCGCCCATGACCAACATCGGGACGGCGGCAGGAGCCAGGTAGGAGCGGCCATTTTCGTCCGTAAACTCCCCGGAGGTCAGCCACCGGACCGAGTCCCGCGCCAGCTTCTTGGACAGCGGCACCAGCGCTTCCCGGGCCAGCTCCCATCCGTAGGGCCACTCCATATTGTCAGGATTTGCGATGACCCTCACAAACATATTCCGCGGCCCGAAGGGCTGAAGCAGCGCGAACAGAGCGCCGCCAGGCAGTCGTCCCCGTCCGCCGATCAGAAAGGCGTAGCGATCGGCATGCCGCTGGTAGGGAAAAAGGTGCTGCACCGTGGCCGGGGCGGCGACGGCCACGCCCGCCACGATGGCTTCGGGTTGCTCCCTCAAGGTGGCATACAATAACATACCCCCCATCGAGTGCCCGACCCAGGCGAAGCGCTCTTGTCCGGTCCACCGCCGCAGTCCCTCCAGAATAGCAGGAATGTCCCTGCGCGCGTGGTCGTCAAAACCGTAGTTTGTTGCTTGCTGCTTGGACATGCCCCGCGGCGGCACGGCTCCGGGATCCCCCCTCAGCTCGGGCACCCACACGTTCCAGCCTTTTTTCTGGAGGGCCACCGCCAAGGAGAAGCGTTCTTCGTGATCAAAATTGTAGTGGTTTGCTGACATCCCGTGGACCAGCAGCACCGGCGGCCGCCCTTCCACTTCTTTTTCCGCCGGGTACTCCCGAATCGGTAGCTCCCATCCATCTTCACTTCGAACGGAGATCACCCGCTCCGGCACAGGAATTGCCGCCTCGACATTCGGAAAAAAAAGGCAAAGCCCCAAAGCTATTCCAAGACCGGTGAGAACAGCTACCACTTTGACCTTCCTTCCTGACGCATTCTGGGCTATCCTACAGGGGGCATCCCTGTCGAGGGTGGGCCAGGAGCAGCTATGGAGAGCCGGAGAGCCTTTCTCACAAGTACGGTGTTCGGGTTGGCGGTGGCCGGTCTGCCCACAGTGGCCTTTGCTGCTCCCACGCAGAAAGAGGCTCCAACCTGGCTTTTAGAGCCGGCTCGGGTCGGGAGTGACCTGGGCTTGGGCTGGACGCTGATGCACATGCACCCCCCCGTGGAGGGGGCGGTGACCCTGAACCTCGCGCATGCCGATGGGCGCCGCGCGCGGGTGGATCTGGCGCTTCGGGACGGCGCGCCGAAGGGACCGGCGTCCACGGACTACGTGGACTTCATTGTGATGGATGGCGGCGACGGAAAACAGCCCATGGCCGAGGATCTGGGTCGGGTGGTTCGTCGTCTTGCCAAGATTGTAGAGCAGAACGAGGCGCAGCTTCCCGAGCTTCTGGCCCAGTTGGAGGCCCACGCCGACCGGGTGTGGCGTCATCCCGCTTCAATGGAGGTTGCCTCTACCCAATTGCGGCCCGGCGCGCCGGTGGCTGCATGAGCATGGAGCCGGTGATCGGCGAGCGCCGGGTGGAGTTCGTCGCAAGCGAAGAGTTGTATCCTTTGGACGTGATCCAGGGGGCCTCCTACCTTTTTATCGACCGTTGCTATGTGTGGCTGGACCGCCCGGCGGACAAGCAGGTGAAGGTGGTGCTGCGCAGCAAGGGCGCCGCCACGGCAGAGGAGCTGGAGGCGCTGGCCGGTGAGTTTTCCAACGAGCTTCTGAACCAGGCACTTCGCAAGAATATTGGCGATACCAACGCCAAGATTCGCGAGTTTGTGATGGCAAGGGCCTTCTTTGCGGCGGATATGCCCTCGACCGTGGATCGTCTCCTGGCCGAGCTGGATGCGGAAGAGATGGCGGTCGATCCTCTGGAAATTTCGGTGCCCTGGGACCACAAAGCGGGCGGACGTCCTCCCGCCGGACCCACCGATGGCTGAGGCCAGCCTCCGCTTTCATCGCTCCCTCTACCCCCCCGCCTGCGTTCGGCAGGCGGTGGCCGCTTTTTCCGGGTTGGGGACGGTTCGGGTCGAGGAGAATCCGCACGATACGCAGGTTTTCTTGTCGGACTTTCCGGATCGCCTCGCGGATCGCCTGGAAGGCGAAGTGGGCAACCATGTGCTCTTTGCGGCGATCCTGTCCGCACGGGGGAGCGCATGAGGGGCCTTCTGACCACGCCGCTTCGGGTGGACCCTTCGGCTTTTGCGGGCGATAAGGTTGCCTTTTTCCGCTACGGGGTGGTGGGCGAGCGGGTGTTGATCAGCAACGACACCGGTGAGTGGGCGCTGCTGAGCCCCTCTCAATTTGACGCCTTCTACCAAGGGAAGCTGGAGGAGGCCGACCCGCTGACCGCGGAGCTGGGCGACAAGGGCTTTTTGCGCGATCGCCTGGACTTGGAGGCCATCTCCACCAAAATCCGGCGGAAGAAGGCCTTTTTGCGCAGTGGGGGCCCCCACCTGCATGTGGTGGTGGCCACCCTTCGCTGCAACCAGGCCTGTCGTTATTGTCATGCCTCCCGTACCGACATGGACCGTGTCGATACAGACATGACCATGGAAACCGCAAAAGCGGTGGTGGATTTTGCCTTTCAAAGCCCATCCTCCATCCTGAACTTCGAGTTTCAGGGCGGGGAGCCCACGGCCAACTTTGAGGTGATCCGCTTCTTTATCGGCTACGCCAAAGAGAAGAACCGCTACGAAAACAAGGAGCTGGTCTTCTCGATGGTGACCAACATGACGCTGATGACCGAGGAGAAGATGAACTTTCTCCTCGATGAAGGCGTGATGTTGTGTACGTCGTTGGATGGTCCGAAGGATCTGCACGACTACAATCGCGGTCTGACCGGCAGCAAGGTGGGCACCTACGATCAGGTGGACCACTGGGTGAATCGGATCAACGCCGAATATGTGCGTCGCGGCATGGACCCGAACCTGTACCATGTGGACGCCCTGATGACGACGACCCGCGCCTCTCTCGGGCGTGGTCGCGAGATTGTGGACGAGTATGTGCGCCGCGGTTGCCGGAGCATTCACCTGCGTCCGTTGAATCCTTTCGGCTTCGCTGTGAATACCTGGAAGCAGATCGGCTACACGATGGAGGAGTTCCTGAACTTCTACCGGGATGCGGCCGACTACATCCTGGAGCTGAACCTTCAGGGGGTCCAGATTCAGGAGCGGATGGCGAGTATCTTCCTCACCCGCCTGCTGACGCCGGATGACCCCAACTACACCGACTGCCGCTCTCCGGTGGGCTCGGGTACAGCGACGCTGGCCTATTCTTTTGATGGGAGCATCTACACCTGCGACGAAGGGCGTATGTTGGGCCATATGGGCAACGACTTCTTCAAGCTGGGCGATGTCCGGGGAAGTAGCTGGAAAGAGGTGGCGCACCACCCCACGGTGAAGGCGGTGGCCCTGGCGTCGATCAACGATGCCCTTCCCGCCTGTAGCAACTGTGTGTTCAAGCCCTCCTGCGGCATTCAACCACTTCACAACTTTATGTTTGACGGGGATCTGTTCGGACAGCGGCCCCGGTCCCGCAAGTGTCAAGAGTTCTTCGGCGAGCAAAGCTGGATTTTTCAGCGCCTCGCCTCTGACACCGACGGGCGCATCGAGCGCATCTTCCGTCGCTGGACCATCCAGCGGCCCCGCACCACTTCCTCCTCTTCCTCCGAGGGCTCCGCATGAGCACCGAAAAGAACCGTCCGGCCCAACCTTTTGGCAAAGAATCCGAGGCGGAGCTTCCGGCCCTTCCGCGCATGGCCAAGCACATGCTCCTTCCGCAGGAAGCCAAGGTGATCGCACAGGAAAGTGATGCGGTGGCGCAGAGCCTTCTGCTGTTGGAAGCCACGGCGGGCGATCTGGGTCTGGACCCGGCGGCCCTGGACCGGGCGGGGGCCCCTCCCCTTCGCTACGAAGAACTTCTGGCGCAGCACTGCTCGCACGGCAGCCACGGATCGCACGGCAGCCACGGCTCCCATGGCTCGCACGGCAGCCACGGAAGCCACGGATCGCACGGCAGCCACGGCTCGCATGGCTCGCACGGATCGCACGGCTCCCACGGGTCCCACGGCAGCCACGGACAGTGGTAGCCGACCCCGGGCGGCCCTCGCTGCTGCTCACGGTCACCCGCCGCTGCAACCTTCGCTGCGCCTACTGCCCCACGGTCAAAGAGGGGCTACCGGACCTGAGCCCGGCCGATGCTCTGCGAGCATTGCGGCTTTTTGAGCAGCTCTACGGCGGCGGCGACTGCAAATTGTTCGGTGGCGAGCCCATGCTGGCACGCGATGCGGTGGAGGCGGTGGTGGAGGCGGCGCCACCCGGGGTGCAGGTCTATCTGTCTACGAACGGGATGTTCCTGGATGATCGCCTCTTTTCGATGCTGGAGCGGCACCCGCGGACCATCCTGACGTTGAGCCTGGATGGTGAAGCCGCCACCCACGACGGTCTGCGCCGGATGGATGGGGCCGCGGGGCCATCCCATGCGGCAATTCTGAAGGCACTTCCAAGGCTTCTGGCCTACCCGCGTTTTGTGGTGACCCAGACCATTGCCCCCTCGGCGGCAAAGGTTGCGGCGCAGAACTTCCGCTACCTGCGTAGCCTGGGAATCCGTCGCTTCAACCTGCTTCCCGGCTACTACCTGCCCTGGCGACCTGAGCAGCTTGAAGCCTTGGCGGGGGCCTTTGGCGAGATCGAGGGCGAGTTTGTGCGGGCCTGGGCGGCTGGGGAGTATCTGTACCTGCGGAACCTCTATACCCGTGCGCCAACGCCCTTTTTCAACAGCGGGATGGTGGTGGACGTAGACGGGAGCATCCATCCCTCCAACCTGATCCTGGCGGGCACCTGGGAGGACCTTCGGGGCTACACGGCGGTGGGGAGCCTGGACCAGCCACCGCGTCGGGAAGCGCTCGCACTCGCGGCGCGGCAGAGTGGGGCGCAGATCCGGGCGCGTTTGGCGCCGACGGTAGCGGAGAGCACGGATACCGTGGATGCCCTGCTGACGGCCCTATGCAACCGCCTCTATCCGGCCTATTTTCGCTTCCGGGAGCACAGAAAGGCTGCATGACTGCGGAACACCAGGCCCCGCCATGGATCGGCCCCTCCGGCCAGAAGATGGAGCGCCTGGAATTCCACATCACCTACCACTGCCCGGAAAAATGCGTCTTCTGCTCGGAAGAGCACAGGATGTTGGCCTATCATTCCTTTCCGGTGACCTTTGCGCGCGTGGCCACGGTGCTGCGACAGCAGGCGGAGCGCGGGGTGCGCCACGTGCACTTCACCGGCGGAGAGCCGACGATCCACCCGCAGTTTCCCGAGATCCTCCGCCTCGCCCGCAAGCTGGGGATGCGCACGTCCATTGGCACCATCGGCACGAAGCTGGCCGATCCTGATTTTGCAGAGGAAGTACTTCCATTTTTGGATGAGGCACTCTTTTCGCTGCACGGACCGGACGCGGAGACCCACGACGCGCTGACCCGCCGGAAGGGCTCTTTTGACCGGGTGACCCGCGCGCTGGCCAATGCGCGGAAGCGGCCGGGCTTCCGGATCTTCGTCAACTCGGTGCTGACCAACCGGAACATCGACCGTTTTGTAGAGCTGACACAAATGGTTCGGGCGGAGGGAGCCGAGCTTCAGGTGATCTCCAACCTGACGCCGGAGGGCGCAGGGGAAGACAACTATGCAGGTCTGACCGTTCGGCTTTCGGAGATCAGCGCGCTGGCCCCGCGGCTGGTGGACGTTGCGGGGCCGATGATTCTCCGCTTCTTCGGGGTGCCGCTCTGCGTATTGGGGCCGCTGCGCCTGTACTCCAACGACCTGCACTGGAACCCGCGGGTGACGGTGGAGTGGGTGCCTCAGCCGGGAAAAATCTCCTTGGAGGGGATCTACTCCTGGACGCCGGAGCGCAAACGCGAGCAGGCTGCGCTCTGTACGCGCTGCACCCAGCGAGGCATCTGTTTTGGGGCTTTTGGACAATATCTCAAGACCTATGGGGAGTCCGAGCTGCTCCCGCTGGAGCCGGCATGACCGAGGGTACACCCACCGCAGAGATCTGGCGGGATACCCGCAAGAACGTGGAGATCAACGTCGGGAAGATCTGCAATAACAAGTGCGTCTTCTGCCTGGATGGCCTTCCCGCCACCGAGATGCGCCGGTACATGCCCTTTGAGGACATGAAAGCCGAGATCGCCCGCTGGTACGAAGAGGGCAACCGCTCGGTGGGCTTTCTGGGCGGCGAACCGACCACCTACCCCTGGATCGTGGACGCGGTGGCCTTTGCGAAATCTCTGGGCTACACCCGCATCACCATTGCGACCAACGGCACGAAGCTCTTCCGGCGTGATTTTACCGACAAATTGTTAGAGGCGGGACTGACGCGGGTGACGATGAGTGCGCACGGGCACCGCGCCGAGGTGGAAGACCGTATCACGCGGGTGCCGGGCAATTTTCTGAAGAAGCAGGGGGCCTTGCAGTACCTTCTCCAGAAACGATCTGAGGGTTTTCTGCGCGACAACGTGTCGGTGAACATCGTGGTCTGCGCCTGGAACTACAAGTACCTGCCGCATATGCTTAAATATTACTACGATTTGGGACTGGACGACGTGCGCGCCAATTTTGTGCGTGCAGAGGGCTGGGCAGAGGAGAACCCGGAAGTGATCCCCACCTATTCCGAGGTGGTTCCCTATCTCACCAAGGCGCTCCTCCTGAACGAGTACAAATACAAGCGCACCTTCACCATCGGCTCCTTTCCGCTCTGCATTCTGCCGCGCGAGTTTTTGAGCAGCCGCAGCCTTGCCCGCCGCTATATTGGCGAATTCCGGGATCTGGACACGGACTGTTCGATCAAGAGCATGTCGGGCGAGCCGGGGACCGAGGGGGTTTCGGTGATCGAGGGGGGGCGCGCCCGCTTCAACTGGCAAGAGCGCAAGCGCAACGACCTGAAAACCCGCGTGGAAGCCTGCGGAAGCTGCAAATTCAACGATGTCTGCGAGGGGATCTGGAAGGAGTACATTCCGATCCATGGGGGCGGGGAGTTTTCGGCGATCAAGTGAGGGGCGAGTGGGTGGGGGTTACGACGTGACTCTGCGGTGAGTCACTACAATACATCCGCCTTTCATGTGGAGGATTCCATCCCTTCCCACCACCGCGACAGGTCCAGCTCCACCGCATCAAAGGGTTCGATACGGGCCTTCTCGTCGTCCGACCAAACGCCGATCTGCACCCAGAAGTCCCCTTCTCGCCGGAAGGCCTCGACGGTCCGGTCGCGGGGATCGACCAGCCAGTACCACTGGACGCCAGCCGCGTGATAGCGCCGCGCCTTCTGCTTTTTGTCACGGCTGGCGGTGCTTGGAGAGAGAACCTCGCAGACCCAGTCGGGAGCCACTGAGATTGCAACGGTATCTGGCAGAGCCAGGAGTTTTTCCCGCTTCCATCCAGCTACATCCGGTACCAACACGTCTGCCCCAAGGTGCAGTTCCGTCTCAGCCAGAATCCACCAGCCCCCTGGAGAATCCCCACCTCCCGGTCGCCGGTGGAAACGTGTCCACACTTCCGCGCCCACCCCAATCCCCGCAGCAGAATGTCGGACTGCCGGGCGGGGGCTCACCACCAGCTCCCCGGCGATGATCTCCCCGGTCAAATGCTCGGGAAGCGCCTGGAGTTGGGCGTAGAGGTCCTGGTGAATGGAGAGGGCTTCGGACATGGGAATATCGTAGCGTCAAAATAGGCAGCGGGCAACGCACCGCGACCCGGCGTGTCTCACTCACTGTGGCACAGGGGGCTCCACACGTTGCTTTCATCACCACGGCATCACTGCGGCCATCCCCTCACCTCCCAAAAACCCCCTTCTCCCCGAACAAACCCTCCAGGATCGGAATTCCCGCGATCAACCAGAAAGCCACCCCGCTACCCAGCAGCAGAAGGAGCTGAAGACCCCACCAGGCCCACCAGCCGCTCTCGCGGATGCGCGGCACCGGCACCTGCATCAGGCGATCGATACGCAGACCGTCCGCCTGCTTTTTCAGCAGCCCATACACCACCGTGCCGACGGTGAGCTTGTCCACCGCCTGCACCAGCGCCGAATCGATGCGCGCAGGAAGCACCTCGTTTTCCACCGAAAAGCGAAGCTGCCCCTCGTACTTCAGCCGCTGCCAGCCGCTCTGGCCCTCCCGGAGCTGATCCACCGGCGTCACCGCCGGCAAGGCGCGGCGCTCCCCCAGGTCGGGAACCGTTGGAATCACCAGCCCAAATCCCCGGCCACCGATGCCGAGCATTCCCACGGCCCAGAAAAGGCCGATGCTGCCCTGGCCCAAGGCCACCAGCCCCACCGCCCCCTGCCCCACCGCCACAAAGCCACGGGCAACCTGGCCGATGGCGATGACGCCGGTCGCCATCTGCCCGATAGCGACCACACCCGTGGCCACCTGCCCGATGGCAAACACGCCCTGCGCCTGTTCCCCTACATCAAACCACTTCATGTCCGCCCCTCAGCTACAGCTATCGCTACAGCCATCTCCACATGATGCTCCACAGCTATCCCCGCAGGAGTCTCCACAGCCGCTCACGCCATCCGCGCACATATTGGAACAAAAACAACTATTCAGCATTTTGTCCCAACTACTGTTCTCTTCCGCGACCGTGGAAATCCAGAAGCGACCCACCAGACCCTGGGCCCACACCGCCTTGGGAAAGAGCATCATCAGCGCCAAAGACAGGCTCAACGCGGCTTTCTGGAAGGCGGGGGCGAAGATCGCCTGGAGCCGCTCCGCGGCGGGGGCCGCCGGCGGCATCAGAGCGCGCAGCTCGGCCGGCGCACCCACAGGCAGCGCACGCAAACGCCGCAGCTTGTCGCCAAAACCCCGCACCAGGGTCTGCTCCAGGTAGTGGCCCACGTCGCCTTTTCCCAGCCCGGGCACCAGCGCGGACAGCAGTGCGACCGCCTCTTCGGCTCCCCGGTCCGCATGCAGGCCGGCTTCTTCAACGGACAAGGCCGTCCCTTGAGAAAGGGAGCGCAATAGCGGATTATAGGCTCCCTCGGCCCTATCCTTGGCGATGTCCAGGCGGTTGTCCACCCAGTAGAGGAAGGCGCCGATGGCCCGCCCGATCGCGCCTGCGGTGGCCTGCCGCGCGGGGGAGACTCTCCCAGCAAAAGCGAAGGACAAGGCGGCGATCTCCTGCGTGGGCGCGGCGGCTTCCAACAGCTCTGCGGCGGGCAGGCGCTCGAGTGCAGCCTGCTTCCGCATCCACTGATCCATCTCCAGCAGCGGGAAGCCCGCATCTCCAAGGATAGCCCTGGCTTTATCCTGTCCGGGGGACAGGGCACGCCAGGCCAGACCCTTCACCCAGCTCCGCTCGTCCTCCCAGTCGTCCCGCAGCTTTTCCACGGCCATGTAGACCCCAAAAGCCGCGGCCAGCCGGGTGTTTTCCGTCGCCACCCGCGCATCCCGCTTGTGGAGCCCCATTGTGAGCGGGCAGGGGCTCTTGCCCATTGCGGCGGCCTGCTCGCTGAACAGGTCGAGCCAGATATTGTAAAACACCAGGTCGGGCTTGGCAAAAAGGCGATAGACCAGTCCGAACTCCGCCTGGAGCGTCGCGCAGAGCCCGCACTGGTAGGACCGGTACAAGGCCAGATCCTGTGCGTTGCCGCCCTGCGGCATCAGGTAGCCCATCATGGCGACACCTCCACTTCCACCACCGCCCCGGCCCGCCGCAGCACAGCAGCACCCGCCATTCTTCGTAGATCCGCGTTCTCCGCCCGTCTGGACAGGGCGCGCAGCCGAAGGCGTGTTGCCTTCTCCCACAGCATTGCCGCAGCGGGATTGACGGTCTCCAGCCTTCCAATAATACGAGGATCTTCCAATCGGATGCTCCACGACATCTGGCGTACACTTCCCACGAGCAGCGGCGACAGCGCCTCCAGCCGACGCGCCGCCTCCTCGGCCTCTGCGGTCCCCTCTGCCCGCAGCCGCGCCGCCGCCTGCTGGCGCATGGTCAGCGGATCCCGCAGGACAAACCAGACATCTCCCCGAGGAACAAGCAGCGAGGACAGGGCCAGACCGCTGCCCGCCTCCACATCCCCTCCCCTCAAAAAATCTGCCTGTACCGCCAGCTCCAGCGCTTTGCCCTGCGCCGGTTGCAGCCGCCACCCGCGCGCAGACTGCCGGGCTGCTTCGGGGCCGAGCCAGGCTGTGCCGTCCACGGGGATGCCCAGCAGGTCCACGCCCGAAATCTTCGGCGACCAATCTGAAAAATCACCAGACATCCACAGGGCACAGCCACCCCCGCCGCAGCCCAGCCTCGCCTCGTCCACCCGCTCCAGAGGAAGCCCCGCCACTTCCGAGGGCAGCAGCGACGAAAGCCTCTTTCCAGCAGCACTCTTCCCAAGCTCTCCGATGGGTCCGCCCATCAGGATCGTCGCATCCGCAGGCAGCTCGGCCAGGTGCGGATCGTGGCTGATATCCATGTCTTCAGCGAGCTTTGGCGGCCCTTGACATGCCAAGATCACCAGGACCATGCCAGCTCCATGGTTGGGTTGAGTTGACCGTCCGCCGCCCGCAGGGAGAGCGATGCCACCGGTGCGCCGGGCGTAAACCAGTGGAGAAGGCCCACGCCGGCCAGCGCCACACCCTCGATCAGCAGCACACCGCCGGAGGTGGCGGCGGGCACCGCATCGGCCCGCCCACCGGGTTGGTTGGCGACGACCGGGGACAGCAGCATCCAGGATCCGCCCAGAACCCCCATGACGCCCGCCCCGGCAAAGTCCGCGATGGCAACCTGGCGATTGAACCGGCGTTGCAGCTTCAGCAGGTCCTGCCCCTTCTCGGCCCCCTTTTTCCACCGCCGGGCAGCCGCGAAGCGGGCCCACCCATCGGTGGACAGCGCAAAGCCCAGCCCCATGACTCCGGCGTAGACCGGATAATTAACGCGGGGCCGAACAGAGTATTCGGCCAATCCGAAGCCCGTATAGCCGCCCATCCACAGCAGCGGACCGACAATTCCTTCGGTAAGCCCGATGGCCTGGTTGAAGCGTGCTTCGGGCGGTGGGGGAAGGGCTGGTTGATCCCGACCTTCGCGGGCCAATGCGGCACAGATGCTGAGGAGGAGCATGTTTTGATTGTAGCCCGGGTCGCACGCCGACGCACGCCCTCAGGGAAAAAGCGCCTCGGGCGCGGCGCATGCCTGATCCAGCACCAGTGCCACCTCCACCTGGTGTACCCCCGACTCCAGCTCTACCAGCCCGGCTGGCTCCTCTTCCGCGTTCAACCCGCAGTAGAGGCCATCCCCATCCACATCCTGCCACCCGTAGAGCAGCAACCCCTCGCCCCCTTCGGCCGGAATCGACAGGTTCCACGCGATCTCTCCGGGGCCGTCCACCTCAGTTTGGGCGATCTCTCCGTAGGGGCGCCGCAAGGTCCCCTCCCCCACCCACCCAAAGGCCAGCTCCAATTCTACAGGCCCATCGGTAGTGGAGCTTACAGCTCCTACCAGAGAGACTTCAAAAAGCTGCACAACCGGCGTACATGCCAACAAAAGCATCACCATCCTACCCCCAACCCGAGGTGCGCCCCCGGGATCGACACGGTGGCCCTGGTGTCGTACATCCAGTCCAGCCCGAATTCCATCCCGATCCACGGCCGGATGGCCCAGCCCAAGCCCAGCGTGGCCGACGGTACACAGCGGGCATCGGCAACCCACGTTCGTTCGCTTGTGCCATCCAACTTTTCAGTGACGGTGGTGGTGCCTAGAAGAGTTACCCGCGTAGACAGCTCCAGGTAGGGGAGCAGGACCCGCCCGGGATGGGCCATCTTCAGCCGAATCAGGCCGGAAGGACCAAAAGAAGGGAAGATTCCACTCTGTTGTTCCACACCCAGCAGGGCCTCGCCCGAGAGCACGCCTACCCGCCCCTCCAGCCAGCGCTTCCCCACCCCCATTCCCACCCATGTCCGACGGAATAGTTGGGTGTCAAAGTAGGAGATCCCGGTCCAGCCACCGGCAAAGCCAAGCTGGGCCTGGACCCCGAGGCTGGGGTAGCCGCCCCGCAGCCCAATGGCCACCTCGCCCTTGGGGCTGCCGCCGCCCAGCAGGCCCAGGCTGCTGCTTTCCGCCTCGGCCGGTACACCTGCGAGGGCCAGCGTCGTAAGCAGGTATGTCATGGCTTCTTCCCAAACAGGGCGTAGAAGTTCTCGGACAGGACCAACCGTGCCTCAGCGGAGCTGTAGCCTGCGGCCTGCATCGCGGCAACCGTACGCTCCAGATAGCCCGCTGCAAAGCCGGGAGATTGGGGCCCGTCGCTGCCATAGATGGTGCGATCCACCAGCCCCGCTTCGCGGATGTCGCGCATCGCCGACGCCAGCTTGGTGCCGTCCGGGTCGGATCCACTGCTTCCAAGCGCCGAAGGCTCCAGCCAGACGTTGGGATAGCGCGTCGCCAGATCGATGCAGTGATCCAAGGTGCCATGTTGTTTGTTGATAAAGTCGAAGCCCAGGTGCCCCAGGATAAACACGGTGTCCGGATAGAGGGCGATGGCCTCTTCCAGGTAGGCGGGATCGGTGTAGGCGGGCTCCTGCGCGGTGCCGGGGAAGGGGCTGGTGCCGGTGTGCAGGTAGACCGGCAGCCCCCGCCGGCCTGCCAGCGCGTAGATGGAGTAGTAGCGCGGATCATCCATCCGAAAATGCTGGTGGGGGTGCGCGAGCTTGATGCCCACAAAACCATAGCTGTCTACCGCATCTTCCAGACTCGCAAGCTCACTTTCTTCGTCGGTGTCCCACTGGTCCACACGCAGGCTGACCAGACCGTACAGGCGCTGGGGATCGACCAGGAGCTGCTCTCCCACAAACTCGTTGGAGGCGACGCCCACCGTTCGGGGGGCATAGACGGCGAACAACATGCCCGCTTCGATGCCTCCCTTGTCCAGCTCTTTCAGGACGCCCTCGCCGGTGAGCACCGAGGCGGCGAGTCCTTCTGGATTCAGAGAAAAGGGAAAGGGAAAGCGGCTGGCGAGGAAGGCCTGCGTGGAAGGTGGGATCAGCTCCCACTCTCCCGAGTGCAGGTGCATGTCCACCACCGGCAGGCGCTCGTCCCCGAATTCCACCCCCCACTCGGGGTCGGCTTGACAGGCGATAAGGATCCACAACATGCGCGCCCCCTTACCCGGATTTGTGCGACGCGGGTATGGGCCCCGGGAATTCTCAGCGGGCTGAGAATCGGGTTACCAGGGCCTTGATGGATCGCGGGCCCTCGATTTTCTCAGATTTCGGCTCGGACCCGGCCCGGCAGGTCCTGATTCCCGTCCTGGTGGCGGTTCCGCTGGTGCTTGCCCTGATATTCGGGGGGCCCGCCTATGCGGCCGCGCTGGTGATCATCGGCATCGGCGGCATCCTCTTCCTGGCCAATCCCCGAACCTTTATCCTCACTTTTTTGACGGTCATCTCCCTGCGAAACTTCATTGCGGGGGGCGAGCGTATCGGCTCGGAGAGCTTCAACTTCGATCTGGGTGGGCTGGTGAACGTCCTGGCCACCGGCATGGGGGTGGTCTACTTCCTGGTCCTGTGGAAAAATCCGTTCAAAGGAAGGTCTTTGACGGTCCCCTATGGGGCATTCCTGCTGATCTTCCTGGTATCGATGGCCTGGGCGCCGGATTTCCGGTGGGCGATCCGCTTCGCAACCCGCCTTGGGGCTCCTTTTTTCACCTATCTGATCATCTCCGACATGCTGGATCGGAAGATGGTGCAGCAGGTGATCTATGCGATGTACGGCTCGTCCGTTGTGCCCATTCTCTATGGCTTTTTTCAGTGGATCACGGGCACGGGCAACGACATCACCGAAGGCTACAACCGGGTGCAGTCCTCCTTCCACCATCCGGCGCACTTTTCCATGTACCTGGTGTACCTCTTCTGCCTGGCCTACTCAGAGCTGCTGGCAGAACGGCGGGCAAACCGGGTTTTCCTGACCGGCTACATCGCCTGTCTGGTGGCGCTGGAGGTGGCGACCTACACGCGGATCTCCTGGATGGCGATGCTCTTCTGCTTCGTCTATCTGTCCTGGGTGTACAAGAAGTACAGCTACATCCTGGCTGGAGTGATGTCCGGTCTGGTGGTGCTTCTGGGATTTGGTGCGGGTATCATCAGCCGGGTGACCTCAGTCCAGGATGCCTTGGGCAGCGACAACCCCTATGATTTGAATACCTCCGTCGGTTGGCGCTTGTACTTTTGGGATGAGATCCTTCGGCGCTTCTGGGAGGCTCCCTGGTTGGGGCATGGGTCGGGATCCTCGACCATCCTTGGGATCGAGCTGTTCGGCACCGAAGCAAGCCCGCATAACGGCTACCTTCGCGTGATCTACGAGACCGGAGCGCTGGGCTCGGCCGCCTTTCTGTCCGTGCTGGGCGTGATGCTGTACCAGGGCTACCGTCTGGTGCGCTCCGACCTGGGGCCCCGCGTTACATTTGTGTCACACGTCTATATTACTATGACGGTGACTTACATTATCTTGAATATGACGGACAATATCCTGGAGTACTACGAGGTGGCCATCTACCACTTTGCGGTGCTCTCCCTGGTGGAGTACGCCAACCTGCAGGCTGCCAAAGCCGGGGTGATCGAGGAGTCCTACTTCGAAGGGGAGCTGGAGGCCGAAGAAGAGGTGGTGGAGGAGCTGAAGGTGCTGGCGGAGGAGCCCGAAGCGGAGGCCGCCGAGACCATCAAGCTGGTCTAGCGGCGGGGAAACCACGGGAAGAAGGAAGAGGTACGCTCCTGGTAGGCGCGATATTCAGGGCGCCGCTCGGTGATGGTACTCTCCAGCAGAGAAACGCCCGAAACCCGCAGCAGCAGGACGGACATGATCAGGGGGCCAATCAGCGTGGGCCACCCTCCCACCCCCACCCCCACCACGCCTATCCCCCACCAAATACACAAATAGCCGAAGTAGGTGGGGTGGCGGCTGTAGCGCCACAGGCCGCGATCCATCACCCGGCCCTTGCTACTGGGATCAGCCTTGAAGGCCGAAAGCTGGGCATCGGCGACAGACTCAAAAAGAAAGCCGGTGACCCACAGCGCGATGCCGAGTGCATCCACCGGCCCCGGGGGCGCCTCCGCAGCGATGGCCGCCAGGAGCGGCAGGCCCACCACCGAGATCAACAGACCTTGCAGTCCAAAGACCACATACAGGCTCTTCCACCGGAAAGAGGGGCCATAGCCCGCGCGAATCTTCTGGTACCGGGCGTCTTCTCCCTTACCGTGGTTACGATGGTGCAGGTACAGCCCGAGTCGCAAGCCCCACGCCGCAACCAACAGGCTGAGGATCAGCCCACGGGGACTCGCACCCTCCATGAGCAGTCCGCTCAGGGCCACCACCGAAACTCCCGGGCCCCAAAAGCTGTCTACCACGGTCACGTCATCGTGACGCAGACTGTACAGCCACAGCAACAACATCGGAACTGCCAGCGCAAGCAGGGCGGCGGCCCACAGCGAAAACATCAGCCGTGCAGCTTCTGAAAGCTGCCATCGGCCAGGGCCGCTTCCATCTCACTGCAGCCCCCCACCAGTGTGCCTTTTACGAACACCTGCGGGAAGGTGGGCCAGCCACTCCACAGCTTGATGGCGAGGCGCTTCCGCCATGCGGAGAGGTAGTTGCCATATTCCAGGTAGGTATAGGCGATCTTCTTCTCGTCCAAAATGCGACGTGCTTTTTTCACCACGGGGTTCCAGCCCATGCCGACGATGACCACGTTGTCGTTGGCGACCGCCTTCTTTACTTCTTCCACGGCATCGCTGTGAAAGCTGGTCATGGCGGTGAGGGCGGCGGGGGTCTGAGCACTGTGCAGGGGTCGGGTCATCGTACAACTCCAGGCGCAGAGATAAGCACAGGGTACAGATGGGGAAGCCCTGGCCCCACCGGGAGGCCTCAGATACAGGCCCATGTGCTTTCCCTCTCGGTGGTGATTCCGGTGCTCAACGAGGCGCGGGCCCTCCCGACGCTCCTGGCCACGCTGCGCGGCCAGGTGGCCGAGGTGGTGGTGGTGGACGGGGGAAGCCGGGATCGCACGGCTGAGCTGGCGGTGGAGGGGGGGGCACAACTCCTTCGTTCGCCGCCGGGGCGCGGCCACCAGCTCAACGCCGGTGCGGCGGCCGCCACGGGGGAGCTGCTCTGGTTTCTGCACGCCGACGCCGGGATTCCCCAAGAGCTCCCTGCACGAATCGCATCGGCGGCCGACCACTTTCGGTGGGGCTGCTGCGCGGTGGACTTCGGTGACCCCGACCCGCGCCTGCGCCTGACCGCGGCGATGATGAACCGTCGGGCCCGCCGCAGCGGAAACTGCACGGGGGACATGGGGATCTGGGTACACCGGCGCTTTTTTGAGGATCTGGGTGGCTTCGCCCCCCTGACCGCCCTGGAGGATCTGGACTTCAGCTTCCGCGCCCGCCTTCGCGCGCGGTGGACGCTGGTCGAGGGGCCACTGCAAAGCTCCTCACGACGGTGGCGTCGTGAAGGGATAAACCGCACGATCCTGAGGATGTGGACCATTCGTGCCGGTTTTTATCTGGGCATGGATCCGGCCCGCCTCGCCACCTGGTACCGAAGTCAGCCGCGCTGACTCCCGGCCACCAACACCTCGGCGTTGCCGTCGATCTCGTAGCGCCCGGGGCCTACAAGCACCGTGCTCCCGGCCGCCACCTCCTCGTCGCCGATGTGGAGCCGCCCGCCCACCACCGTCCAGGCCTCCCAGCGCTGCAGCCCGGCCATCCTGGGCTGGTCGATGCGGAGACGGGTCAGCGTAAAGTGGCGGTTCTCCAATAGTAGTTCCTGCCACCCATCGCCTGCCCGTCGCGGCACCGGTCGCGATGCGGATCGCACCACCGCCACCGCCTTGTCCAGATGCAGGGGCCGCGGGCGCCCCCAGTCATAGAAGCGGTAGGTCAGCTCCGAGGGCTGCTGCACCTCGTAGAGCAGAACTCCTCCGCCAAGACTATGGATGGTTCCAGGAGGAATATCAATGACATCGCCCGCGTGAACGCCGGTCCAGCGCAGCTCCGCCTCGATGGCACCGGTGGCGGCCAGCTCGCGGAGCTCGGTCGCTCCGATGTCCCGCCGCAGCCCCAAGGCCACCTTGGCGGCGGGACGGGTTCCAATGACGTACCAGCCCTCGGCCTTTCCTTCGGGGCGTCCTTCCAGCATCATCGCCTGGTCATCGTCGGGATGCACCTGCACGGAGAGCTGATCCTCCACGTCGATCAGCTTGACCAGCAGGTTGAAGTCGCAGAGCTCCCGAACGCTTCGCCCGTCGGGAAGTAGACTTGCTCCCCATACCTCCCAGGACTCGCCAATGTGGGTATCTTTCTGATCTCTTCCGTAGAGGTTGGCCAGACAGAGGCCCCCCCAAGGGGGTCGGTGGAGCACGGGCAGCGGCCGGAGAATCATCCCACCCTTCCTAGCCCGCGGGCGACCAATCCGGAGCCCTCCACCTGAAAACTCAGGCGATCTCCATCGACGCTCCAGGTCAACCTGAGATTTTCTCCAGGTTTTACCGGCATCAAGAAGCGAACCCGCTCAAAGACCACCAGGCGGAAGCCTTGACGCGTCAAGATTTCTTGCAGCCAGCCCAACAGTGCCGCACCCGGAACCAGCGGCTCGCCCGGAAAATGGCCTGGATATTCAGGAAAGCTTCGCTCTTCCATCAAAAATCGGCGCGGACGCCCAGAAAGGGGCGCGTCGGCAGGTGGGAAAACATGCTCATGGTCAGTTCTCCATCTTCCACATTGGCAATGGGCAAAAAGTCGCTGCGTGCATAGGTGACGTTCAGCACTTCCAGGTACACCGACCACCGAAGCCGGGGCATGGCCTTCCGCCACTCTGCCCGCAGGTCCAGCTGGTGGAAGTCTCCGAGGCGCTGGTCGTTCAGACCGGTGAGGGTCAGTGTGTCTTCGGGCCCAGCTTCTACCGAAGACATCGGCCGACCCGTGTGGTAGTCATAGCGCGCGGTGAGGCGCCACGCGGGGGAGGCCTGCCACTCCAACGACGCCCCGAGCGTGAGGGGCTGCCACTCCTTCGGACGCACCCGCTGTGGGAAGCGGGCGTTCAGCGGATTCACACGCCAGGAGTCGACATAGGAGGCATTCAAGGCCCCAGAGATGCGCCGGCTTCGCAGAGCGAACAGCAGGTCTACGCCCATGTTGTGCCCGCTGCCCACAGACAGGTAGCTCTCGCCGGCGACACGTACCCCCGGATCATCGGGCGTGACCGCAAGCTGATCCAGCTTGGCGTAGTAGCCCTCCACACGCAGAAGTCCGCCTTCTCCAATGGGAAGGCCCTGGTCCACGCCCACCACCACCTGCGCCGACCGCTCCGGCAGCAGCGCGGGGTTGCCATGCACCGGGTCGACGAGCAGGGGATCTTCAATCACCCGCTGGTAGAGCCCGGCGGACAGCTTGGGAATTGTGGCAGTCGGCAGCGGAACCGCCAGCCCCAGCGACGGCGAGAGCAGGACTAGCCCGTTGCTTTGCACCCAGGTACTGCGCAGACCGGCGCGCGTGCGCACGGGGCCATCCCAGGCGTGCTGCAGGTAGCCCGCGACCGTGCCCTGCGGCTCCGGATCCTGGAGCTGTACAAAATCAAGCCCGTAGTCGCCTATGGGGCTGCTTACAAAAGATGGAAAGAGGCCACTGTCTTCAACCGGGCCGCCATAGTCGTAGAAGCGCAGGGTACCGGCGGCCCCCGTCTCCAGGCGTCCGGCTTTGCCCAGGGGAATCTTCCAGTCACTCCGGGCAAAAAGCTGCTGCCGGGTCACATCTCGGGTGGTGGCACCCGCGAAGTCCCGCTCCATGTGGGAGTCGTCCATGCTCCACGAGACCGTACTCTGACCGCTAAGCCCCGAGGGGGCTGTCCACAGGTGGTCCAGCGAGGTGAGGTAGAGGACATTATCAAGCTCAAAGTTACCATTGATGGTGATGGTGGATGCGTCCTCCGAGTCCACCAGCTTCAGATGATCGCCGGCGCGCAGCAGGGAGAGCAGCAGCCGATGCTGCCCGGGCCGCCAGGCCAACCGGGCCGAGAGCTCGTCAAACTCCGGGGCTGCGATGGCCTGATCGAGCAGGTTGGCCGCCTTCATCACCGAAAAATAGGCCTCGATGTAGGAGCGCCGGGCGGCGATGGCAAAGGTGAGATCGTCACCTTTGCCGATGGGGCCCATCAACAGCGCGCGGGCGCCCGACATTGACAGGTCAATAGCACCGTCCAGATCGTGGCGATCATCCTTGGGAGCTCCATCCCAGGAGCTGACCTCCATCACGGCCGAGGTGCCGGCCGGGACATCGGCGGGTGGGGTGCCCGCGAAGAAGCGCACCTCGGCCAGCATGTCCGGGTTGAAGATACTGTTGAAGCCGGCCAGGTGGAAGGGGTTGTCCAGCGGCACCCGGTCCAGGACGAAGACCACCTCGGAAGCGGTTGCGCCCCGCACCGAAAAGGTGCCGAGCATGTCGCCATCACTCACGACGCCAGGCAGCTTGTGCACCGCGCGGCTCACATCCTCCAGGGCACCCGGGGTACTCTCCACATCCCGGCGGGTCAGCGTGTAGCTTCCCGTAATTGGCTCGGGCGAAGGCTCGGGACGGCTGCGCTCCACCTCGCGCCACCGCTGGCGCACGCCCACCACCACCACCTCCTCCGATGGCCCCAGCGGCACCAGCTCGATGGTGGTGCTGCGGGTCTGCCCCTCTTCGATGCTGAACTCAAAGGTTGCAATCGCAAAGCCATCTTTTTCGACCCTGGCCTTCCAATCTCCCGCCTGCAGAAAGGAGGCGTCCACCGTGCCCAGATCGTTGGCTTGGTAGACCTTTTTTGTGCCGTCGGTGTGGACAAGGGTCAGGACGGCACCGGGAACCTCCAGCTCGTCGGCATCGACAAAGTGGATGCGCACAGTACCGGGTACAGGATTCCCGGTCTGATCTTCCACCTTCAGCGTGAACGAAAAGGCATAGTCCACCGAGGACGGCACCGGGGCACCTGCATGGGTGGCCGGTTGAAAACGCAGCTTCTGAGCAGCTTCCAACGCCGCCTGATCCACGTCTTCGCGCAGACTGCGCAGCACGGTCGCTTCGACCACCTTCCCGGTGTGGTCCAGGTTCAACCGCAGCAGCACGGTGCCTGTGACCCGATCTGTCAGGGCCTGCGGCGGATAGACAGGCGTTGCACTTTGAGAAAGCACCGGCGGCGTGTCCGGCGGCAGTGGCGGCTCGCTCTGCTCCGGGGGAGAAGGCTGCTCCTCTTCGGGCGGGCTCGGAACTTCTTGGGCCCACAGGGAGGGAAGAAGAAGAAGGATCATTCCGCGATCCGAAGGGTGAGGCCCGCATCCAGCACGCCGGGGAGCCGCACGCGAAAGCGCTGCAAGGGGCCGCGCTGGATCAGGGTTTCCACTTGATACGGATAGGATGTTCCGCCTTCCACCTCTGCAACCAAAAAATGCGCGTCCTGGACCTCTACCAACATGCCCCGGTGCCCGGGCTCGGCCACTGCTGCACGCCCGGCAAGCTGGGCGGCCAACTCCAACAGTACGGCGGTGGGGTAGCGTCCATTCGACGCAAGCGGATGTTGCGTGGGAAGCAGAACCTGACCCCCCTCTACCTCAAAAAGCATGGGTGGAGCATGAGGAATCAACGGACCTCCAGGGTGGTAGAGTAGCGCCCCCCCGTCCAGGCCACCTGCCCCTCCCCCGCCTGAAGGCAGGTGAGCAGCGCAAACAGGTCCGCAACCGGGGCCATGCCAAACACCGCTTCTGGCGCCTTTGTTCCCGGAGGCGCCGAAAAAGCCGGCTCTCCAGGCCAGGCCCGGTGGCGGTGCCAGACGCCGGAGGCCGGCTGCGCCACCAACCGCAGGCGCCTCCCCTCCCCATCCGGCTCCAGCAACAGGGCCACCGCCCCCTCGCCCAGGGTTCCGGTCACACCGGCCATACGGAGACCATTCTGTACGTCGGGACCGGCCTCATCCCCCATCACCACCAGGGCAGCCTTCCGATGCAGCGCCACCCAGACCATCGCCCGTTCGATCAGCAACAGCGCCGTGTCCGGGCCGGCACAGAGAGTCTCGGAGTGGCCACGAAGGCCAAAGAGGATGGAGAGGTGACCGGCGGGCGCGTTGTGGACGGAGTTCTGGAAGGCGAGCGGGCTGGCCCCGGCGGGACCCTTCGCATGGAGGCTGCGCAAAAACTGGAAGGTGGAGCTGTATTCTCCATAGCTTGTGCCCCAGAACAGCGCAATCTCCGGGTCGGCGAAGGGCCCCACAGCCGCGGTCACCACGGCGGCCAGCCGGGCCAGCCTGCTCAAGCGGCGCCAGCTTCCGGCAGGCACCCCCTCCGGACGCACCGGGTCCGGCGCGCCACAGATCTCCCCTTCTGCCCTTGCTTCTGCCGAAAACGAGGCCCCCGCAGGCCCCCAACCGGCCCGGGCGCGGACCACCACCTCCAGCTCCGGTGTGGTCTCCCCTTCCGGCTCATCGCCCCGGTGCCGGACAAAAGCCACGGCCGCATTATGTCCACCGAATGCAAGATTGACAGAAACACCCAGCTCCTGCGGGTGGACCCGGCTTTGTGCCGACAGATCCAGATCGGGCAGCGGCCGTTGCAGGCCCCGCAGGCCGGGCACCACCCCCCGCTCCATACTCTGCAGCAGCAGCACCGCCTCCACCACCCCGGCCGCGCCCAAGGTGTGGCCCGTGGCACCCTTGGTGGCCGACACCCGCGCCGTGGGGCAGGCGGCATGGATGCCGCGCGCCTCGGCGCCGTCGTTGGCCTCGGTACCGGTGGCATGGGCATTCACATGATCGACCGTCTCCCCCGAGATTTCCCCCAGAGCTGCCTGGATCGCCCGACGCACGCCGCCGCCCTGATCGTCGGGCGCGGTCAGGTGGATGCCGTCCGTACGCACCCCCACCCCCACCAGCCGGAAAGGACCGGGACGGCGCTCCAACAGCAACCAGGCGGCCCCTTCGCCCAGCCACATCCCGTCGCGTCCCTGATCCATCGGTCTACACATCTGTTTTGTGTAGGCGCCCAGGCAGCGGAAGCCCTGGAGTGTGGTGCGGCAGAAGGCATCGGCGCCCACCACCAGGGCCCGGCGACAGCGCCCCGCCCGAATCAGATCAGCCGCCACACCGATCGCCACCGTGCCCGAGGTACAAGCCGTGGAAACCGTCAGCACCGGCCCGGTTGCACCCAGGGTGCCGGCCAGGCAGCCTCCCGGTTGGTGGGGTAGGTTGGTCCACAACAGATCCATCGGGCGGGTCGGTCGCTGACCCGAGAGCTCCTGAAAAATGGCCGGCTCCCCCTCGTCCATTCCCGAGGTGGTGGTGGCAAAAACCACTGCCAGACCCTCCGCGTCGAAGTCTTGACCCGTCAAGGCTTGCTCGGCGAGGACATAGCTGCGGTAGCGCCCCGGTACCCCCACCGGCGCCACGGGCCCGCCATCCCACCACTCAGGCGCCGCCCCCTCGCCCCCCTCTCCGGCACAAATTCGGTCGAAGGCGGTGAAGTCGCGCCCCAATGCAGTGAGCAGGCCATAGCGGGAGAGGTAGACGGCAGACATGAGCCGGGTCATCTAACCGGTGCCGTCTACCAGCGGGGTGCGACCGCCGGGGAGGACGCGCAAAAAGCCGCAGCCCCTCAGCCGGGGGGCGCGCTTTTCTGTCCACTGACCAACATGTTTGCAAAGCCTCCACCCGAGCAGTCTTCGGCGCGGAGCTGCTCCAGTCCGAGTCGCCCCAACTGTTCCATCGTCGCAACACTACCCTGAACGGTGACCCCCTCACCTTTGTGCCTGCCCATCGCGACAAAAAGACGCTCGCTGGTCCGGGTCCACCAACCCGCCAGCCCACGTCCGGGCTCCGGGTCCCGCAGGTACATCCGCCCCCCGGGCCGTAGCAGGGCCACCAGTCGAACCAGCAGCGCGGCCTGGGCCTCGGTCGGGAGGTAGTGCAGCACATCGATTACAGTAATCACATCAAAGCTGCCCTCTACACTTCGGGCATCGGCGACCTGAAAGTCCAGATCGGCGAGGCCATCGGCGGCGCGGCGCGCCCGCGCGATCCGACCCTCGTCGTGATCCACCCCCAAAATCTTCAGCTTCTTCCCACCCAAACGCAGGTACAAGCCCAGAAGCCCCTCGCCACAGCCCACATCCAGCAGCGCCCCCTCCTCGGGCAGCCGCTCCAACAGCGCCCAGAAGACGGGATCCCAGCTCAGTTTTCCTTTGGCAAAGCCGGCGGCCATCCTACCCGAGCTACGATAGCGCTCAAAAACACTGTGAATCAGCAGGTGCGGTCGCGGCCGACGGTAGGCGACCTCGATAGCCTGCCGGACTTCCGTCGCAAGGCGCCGACGTGCGGCGGGGGTGGCCTGGCCGGGCACGGGCACCGGATCCAGCACTGCCATGTGAAAATAGTTCAGCTTTTCCTTACAAAATGGACTGCCTTTGGGCAGAGCATCGGCGGTGCCCCGGATCACCACGGGCAGCAGGGGGCGGTTGGTGCGCAGCGCCAACTCAAAGGCACCACGGGAAAAAGGAAGCAGATCCTTCCCATCTCCACGGGTTCCTTCGGGAAAGATGGCGATGGTGATGCCTTTGGCGAGCAGGTCCTGACAGCGCGCCAACCCCTCCACCGTGTCCTCCTCCCCCAGCACAACATGGCGTCCGAAGCGCAACATCTGCCCAAAGACCGGCATGCGCCGCACACCGGGGCGACCCACCAGGCGCAGCGGCACCGGAAG
>JBEIQS010000403.1:0-3088 GCA_040376425.1 Alphaproteobacteria bacterium
AGTCGGCGAAGTCGCTCGTCCATAAACGGGCTCATGGCTTCGTAGCGGGTACGGATCTGGTCAAGAGGAGTCATGCTTCAAGATAGCACACTTGACACGTCAATGGTCAAATTGGATAACTAATTTTCGGGAAGGCCCTAAAGACAGAGGCTGGAAAAATGCCTACTCAACTGAACAAGCCTGAGGAATCGCCAAAGAAGAAGGAGGAGGACGAGGGGAAGGGCTGAACGTTGTATTCCGGCCGCAACACCACAGCGCTCCGGGCCGCACTTGCCTCGGCTATCGCTGCCCGGCAGCCAGTTCTCGAAAAAACCAAACCAACGGACACCAAACAGGTCCTGGAGGATATGTAACACGAGGCCGTGGTGTGTGGTATTCTCCCGGCGCACCCTCCTGCGGAAGTACCGGAATGAGCGAGCCCTTCCCCCTGCGTCATCCTCAGACCCACCCGGCGATCACCCCGTCGCAGGTACACCCGCGTGGCACCGTCCCGGGTCAGGCCCTGGAACAACAGCTCCGCCAGGTGCAGAACCGCGCCTCCGGTACTGGACTTCTCCGTCCCCCGGTCGCTGCCCCACGCCGAAACCAGTGTACTCCCACGCCCGACGAAGCCGCCTGGGGTGCCCCGGTCGGGCGCAGCGGGGACAGCCTCGCCGCACCCACCAGCTTCAGCCCCACCCCTTTCGATCTCCGTAAACCCTTTGCCGGCGACCCTGCTTTCCAAACATTTGCGGAGGGGCTGCTGGGCACTTTTGTGGCCACCGCCCACGGCAGGCCGGCCGACACCGCCGCAGCCCGGACCACCCTGCAGGATCTGGTCAACAGTTGGATCGGAAAAAAAATCGGCCACGCCCATCGGGACGATCATCTGGTACATACCATTGGAAAGGAAATTCTCGAAAAGAAGTACTGGAAGGGGGATATCGGGCTCGAAAGGCCAGGTGGCGCCCCAACAACGGTGATGGAGCATTATTTTGACAGTACTCAGCTTCCAAGCTCCCTGCGTTCCGGCATCACCAAGGCGCTGGGGGAGGAGTGGGCCGCTCCGGAGCGCCTCGACGCGGCTTCCGAAAAAATGACAGAGACATTCTCGTTGATGTCACAGCAGTCTGAGCTGTTTACGGGGAAAAATCCCGAGGCCACGCGCGAGCGTTGGGACAGCCAGCGTGGGGTCGTCCTGAAGTCGGCATTGGCACAACTCAAGCAGGCGGCCGCCCGATGGCCCGGACAGAAGTCCAACCTGGAAAATGGCATCAAAATCCTGCTCCAGACCTACCTGGGTGGCAATGTAGATGCCGCTGCCCGCAGCAACCTTGCCACCCTGCTGGCCGGCCTGATGCGGGACATCGACAGCGCCCTGACCGCCCCACCTCAGAAAGCCGCAACTCTGGCGCGGATCCAGTCCGGGGTGTTGGCCGCCGAGCCCATCTATGCTGCCTGGGTTCTGGAAAACCAAACATTAACTGCAGACTTGAAGCTGGGTGCCGCACGGAGTGCACGCGAGTACGTACAGCGGGATGCCTGGAACACCGGCTGCTCGGTCCCGGTGCCACCCAAACCAGCAGACGCGGCGGACGACCCGCTGCAGCCGATTCCCTGGGAAGTCCAGAATTGGGCGGCCCTGGAGCCGGGTTTAAAGCGGCTGGTTGCAGCATTTAACCGGAAAAGAGTGGCAGTGTGGAAGGGGGAGGAGCGAAAGCTGGATGCCGCCTGGGTCAAAGATAACCCGGTGGGGCGTGGAGAAAAACGGCCCCCTCGGCCGGCTTCTGCCCCGGCACCTATTCTGACAGAGGTGCAGATCACCCTGGCCCGGGCGGCCCTCCCCCTCCTGATGGACAGCTCTCCGACCGTACAGAAAGAGCACATTGTTGGACTTTTGAAGATTTTGTTTGCGCAGAGAGACACAAAAGAGGGGGAGCTGCTGAGCGACTACGCGGACAGCATGCTCAAGGGGGATTCCGGCCGGAAAAATGCAACCGCCCGGGTCCACGGCGCTACCGCGCGGTTTTTGAAGGCGCCCCACCTTGCCTGGCGATCCACAAGCAAAATCTCCTTCGGAGGGGGGAGCTACGACGGGCATGGGTCCGGAGATTTGAAAGGGCAGGGTTACTCCGTGGACATCATGCTCCATGGCAGCCAGGACAGTCGGGGATTTTATGATCCCGCCACCGCAGTACTCTTCATCAAAACGATGCTGGAGGTGGCGCGGAAAGAGCACTTTCACCTGTGGGTGCTTTACAACGATGCCACCGTGGCCGCCGTCGTCAACAAGGCCGAGGGGCGGCAGGTGGTTCATTTTACAATCCTCCACGGGCCGGCGCCCTTTGTGCTCCACTTTCATGTGGACCTGACGCCGATGGCCAGGCCCTAAGCTCACAGGGAAGCCTCAAAACTCCCCCAGATCCCCCCGAAACTTCTTCGCCACCATCGCAAAAGCCGCCTCATCCGATGGCGCCTTCCCCGCAAAAGCCAGCTCCATCCTCTCTACCAGGCGCTCGTTGTAGTCCACAATGTTGTCCACCGCCTCGTGCGACGCAGAAGCACCGGTGATCCAGAGTTTTCCCGCGCCCTGCTGGCGTTCAAAGCGGTGAGAGGCCCCGGCAGTGATCGCCGCCGTGCTGAGCTGCGGTGCGTACTTCCAACGACATTGTGTGAGCACCTCCCTTATCTTTGCCCCCTCTCCCTCCAAATCGCCCTTCAGAATCTCTAACAACTGCGCATCCGTGCGCTTTGGGTTCCCCGGCTGATAACAGACGTACACATCCGGTCGCGACGCCGAACGTGCCAGGGCCACCGGAGTTTTGTCCCCCGTCCGGCGCGCCACCAGAAGGCGACTGCGCGCCACCGCCGCTGAATCCAGGGCATTGGCCTCAAAGGAGCGGGTATCTGCATCGAGGAGAGATGGGATGAGGCGGCCGGCGCTCCAGGCGGGGCGCAAAGGGCCCGAATACGAGACTTGCTCAACGGAGTCACCGGCCATGCTTGATCTTACCCAATGTGTAGTCGGTGTCGACCTCGGAGACCGCAAATCCCTGGCCTGCGTCTACGCCCAAGGGGTAGTGATTGGCTGGTTTGAGTTCGGGATGAC
>JBEIQS010000098.1:0-20900 GCA_040376425.1 Alphaproteobacteria bacterium
CCGTCGCCATCTGCATCCAGATACCAGGTGACGCTGACCACCACTCCCTCGTCGGCTGTGCCGTCGCAGTCGTTATCGATGCCATCACAGCTTTCCGAGGCGCCCGGATAGGTCGTGGCCTCCCCATCGTCGCACTCGTCACAGGCGGCAAAACCGTCCCCGTCGCTGTCCAGGAAGGGAACAAAGCCATCACAGTCGTAGTCATCGGTGTCCGTACAGACTTCCGTAACACCAGGATTATAGGCTGTATCTGTGTCTGCACAGTCGCCACTGATATCCACATAGCCCACCGGCTGGGCACAGGAGATGAAGGTGACCGACGCATTGCCGAAGCCATCTTCGTCGATGTCCTGATACCAGGTGCGCACGTCCGCCGAGTAGGGATCGTCGATGATCCCATTACAGTCATTGTCCGTCCGATCACAATATTCCGTCGCCGCCGGGTTGATGGCTGCGTCCGTATCGTCGCACTCCTGGCAGGCTGAGTAGCCGTCCCCGTCGGCATCCACAGCGCCAATGGCGCCATCACAGTTGTAGTCGACGGTATCCGCACAGGTCTCCAGGGCCGAGGGATAGTAGAGGTTGCTGGTATCGTTGCAGTCCCCGCCCACATCGGTCCGGTTTGCGCCCCCATCACAGTTGGTGATGGTCTGGTTGATGTCTCCATAGCCGTCGCCATCCGTGTCCTGGAACCAGGTGGTGGTTCCGATAGCGGCGGTGTCCAGATCGTCCGCAGCCCCGTCGCAGTCTTCGTCGATGTTGCTCACATCACAGAGCTCTTCCATGTCCGGAGAGATGGACGCATTCCCGTCGTTGCAGTCACCGCCCGTGGCGATCATGCCGATGGGCGCATCGCAGGCATCGGTCGCGCTGCTGGTGTCGCCGTAGCCATCCTGATCGCTGTCGCGATACCAGGCGTTGGCGCCCACCGCCGACCGATCATAGTTGTCGGCGTTCCCATCGCAGTCTTCGTCAATATCATTCGGGTCGCACAGCTCTTGAGCGTCGGGACTGAGCGCTGCATCCCCATCGTCGCAGTCCGTGGGATCGGAGGAGACCCCGGCCCCGGCGTCGCAGGCCAGCTCCAGCACGGAGGGATCACCATAGCCATCACCATCGGCATCGCGGTAGAAGCTCTGGTAGGTGGTTGGATCAACGCCGATATCCAGGTCATCGGCCAGACCGTCGCAGTCCTCGTCCCGGTCGGCGCCGTCGCAGACCTCGGTGGCGCCGGGATGTACGGTCGGAGCGAGATCGTCGCAGTCCTGGCTATCGTAGACATAGCCGGTCGGAGCGTCGCAAGCGGACAACAGCTCGCTGGGGTTTCCGTAGCCATCCACGTCTCGATCCGCGTACCATAGACCGGGGCCCTGGGCGCTGGGATCGGCGTCCTCGGCCAGACCATCGCAGTCCTCGTCCACATCCAGGACGTCGCAGCGCTCCTCGACCAACGGCGAAATTCCTGCGTCATTGTCGTTGCAGTCGTCGTCGCGGGAGGCCGAGCCGGTCGGCGGGTCGCAGGTACTGGCGACCGGGGCGCCTGCCCCCACGCCGTCGCCGTCCTGATCGGCATACCAGTCAAAGGTGCCGGTTGCTCCAGGATCCTGGCTGTCAGAGAGACCGTCGCAGTCCTCGTCGATGTCGTTGGGATCGCAGAGCTCTGGTGCGGCCGGGGAGATGGTCGCAAAAGCATCGTTACAATCCTGGCTATTGCTGACCGCCCCAGCCGGTGCATCGCAGCCCTGGACCGGACTGCCGCCATCGCCGTAGCCGTCGCCGTCCGCGTCGGCGTAGAATGTCCGGCTTCCCGAGCCGGAAACGGAGGGATCGGCATCGTCTGCCCGACCGTCGCAGTCCTCGTCCTGATCGGCCGCGTCGCAGACCTCGGCTGCGGCCGGGGAGATCGCCGGGTCGCTGTCCTCGCAGTCCAGGGCCACGTCGTAGCGCCCGGGGGGGGCGTCACAGGCCAGCACCGAAGCGCCGACACCGGCGTAGCCGTCTCCGTCTGAATCCGCATACCAGGCGGACTTCCCAAGCGCGCTGCTGTCGAGATCGTCGGCGAGGCCGTCGCAGTCTTCGTCGGTGTTGGGGCCATCGCAGACCTCAGAGGCCACCGGGGAGATTGCCGCGTTGCTGTCGTCACAGTCCTGGTTGTTGGCTGATGTTCCGGTGCCCACATCGCAGGCGGGCTGCACCAGGGCCGGGTCGCCGTAGCCATCGCCATCGGCGTCGGTGTAGGTGCTGCTGGTGCCCTGCGGGTTGGGATCCGCGTTGTCCGCCAGCCCGTTGCAGTCCTCGTCCACGTTGTTGGGGTCGCAGAGCTCGGCGGTGCCCGGGCGGATCGCGGCATTGCTATCGTCGCAATCCAGCGCATTGGCGCTGCTGCCAGAGGCGGCATCGCAGGCCTGCCGGGAGAGGGCGGGGTCCCCATAGCTGTCGCCGTCTGCGTCGCGGTACCAGGTGGACTGGGTGGAGGCGGTGACGCTGCTGTCGGCGTCGTCCGCCTGACCGTCACAGTCCTCGTCGGTGTTGGCTGCATCGCAGACTTCGGCGGCGGCGGGAGAGACGGCCGCGTTTCCATCGTCACAGTCGGTACCAAGTGCAACGAAATTGGCAGGAGCGGCGCAGGCAATCTGTGCGGTGCTGAGATCCCCGTAGCCGTCCCCGTCTCCATCGCTGTACCAGGCCGAAGCCCCGGTCAGGCCGGGGTCTGCATCGTCCGCGAGCCCGTCGCAGTCCTCGTCGGTGTCGGCTGCGTCGCAGATCTCCGCGGCGGCGGGGTTGATGGCGGGATCGCTGTCGTTACAGTCGGTGCCAACACTATAGCCGTCGCCATCATTATCGGCCGCATAGCCGAGATAGACAAAAGCACGACCTACACTACTGCTGTAGGTGTTCGCCCCGGCCAGCAGGTCGGCGAGGTTGTCCCCGTTGACGTCCGCCGCTCCCAAGGAGGAGCCGAAGCCCGCCCCGGTGCTGCCATCCAGCACCACGCTGGGCGCCGCCCCCGAGGCCAGACCCACGGCCACCCCATCGTACACATAGACGCGGCCGGCGCTGCTGCTATAGGCCGACGCCGCCACCGCAACTTCCGTGTATCCGTCTGCGTTGGTATCACCAAGACCCATTATCTTACTACCGAATGATGATACCACTTGACCTGTCAAGACTGTATCGGCAGCCGAGGCCGCACGGCTGACTGGCCCCGCGCTGCTGCCCTCGAACACATAAGCTCTGCCGATGGACCCACTCCAATTCGGGGCGCCCACCACCAGCTCGGAGTCCCCATCTCCGTCCATATCTCCCGCACCCGCCACCGAGGTGCCGAAGGCACTGCTGCTCTCGCCATCGAGGATGGCCGCCGCCGATCCAGCGGCCATGGAGGATAGACCACTTGCGGAGCCGAGGAATACATAGGCTCGCCCCGAGCCACTCCCGTAGCCCGCGGCCCCCACCAGCAGGTCGTCCACGCCGTCCCCATTCAGATCCCCCACCCCGCTCACCGCACCGCCGAAGCTGTCCCCGCTGCTCTCACCGCTGAAGGTTGCGGCCGCGACACTGCTGAGTGCGCCTGCGGCCCCCCCGTAGTAGACATAGGCGGCCCCCTGGTCGCTGTTGGTGGCACGGGCACCCACCACGAGGTCGGCGTAGCCGTCGTCGTTCACGTCGCCGGCCCCGGCCACGCTGCCCCCGAAGGTGCCGGTGCCCGAGAGGCTGAGTGCCGCAATCTCGGGGGTGCCTGAGGGTACACCGCTGCTGCTACCCGCATAGATATATACGGCCCCGCTTGCCGAGGATTGGATGGGCGCACCGACCGCCACATCGTCGTAGCCATCCAGGTTCATGTCGCCCACACCGGCCACGGCTGCGCCGAAGGCGCTGGTCGCATAGCCGTACAGTGCCGTGGTGGGCGCAGTGGCCATGCCGCTGCTGCTCCCATGGAAAATCCAGGCCGCGCCGGCCGAAGACCAGTCACCCGGTGCGCCGACGATCACATCCTCAAAACCATCCTGGTTCACATCTCCCGCCCCCGCCACGGCGTAGCCAAGCTGAGCACTGCTGCCGGGCGACAGGCTGCCGCTCGCAGAGCTGCTGAAGCTGCCCGGAGTGCCGTGCACCACCTGGACCGCCCCCATGCTGGAAGAAATCGCAGGAATTCCCGCAAAAATGTCCACCGCACCATCGCCATTCACATCCCCTCCCCCCACGGCCTGCCCCAGGAGATCGCCGCTGGTGGCGCCACTGAGGGTCAGCGAAGAGGTGCTGCTCAAGCCCGAGGAGCTTCCCAGAAACAGGGCTGCGAAACCGGCAGAGCTGCCGGTCAGCGGCGCCCCCACCACCACGTCGTCGTAGCCGTCTCCACTGACATCGCCGGGGGCTGCCACCGCCGTGCCCAGGCCGGAGCCGCTCTGGCCGCTCAGGCTGGTCGCGGCGCTGGCAAGCAGCCCGCCGGAGGAGCCGGAATAGACATAGAGAGCCCCGCTATTTGAATTTTCACCGGGGGCTCCGATGATCACATCTGAGTAGCCGTCGCCGTTCACATCCCCGGCCGCCAGCCCGGTTCCGTAGCGGCCCGAGGCCACGCTGCCGCTGAGGCTCAGCGCGGCGGTGAGGTTCGCGCCGGTGGTGCCTCCCTGGTACAGAGCTACCGCCCCGGTGTTTCCCGAGGTGGAAGGTGCAGAGACCAACACGTCCGCATAGCCATCGCCGTTGACATCGCCGCCCGAGGCCACGACGCTGCCGTGGGCGCCACCGCTACTGCCACTCAGCGTGGCGCTGATGGTGGTGCTGATGCCGGTGCTGCTGCCATGGTGCACATAAGCGGCCCCGGCGCCGGAGGAGACACCCGGTGCGCCAGCGACCACATCGGAGTAGCGATCCTTGTTGACATCGCCCGCCCCGGAAACGCTGGTTCCCAGAAGGTCTCCTGCCGTTGCGCCGGTGAGTATGGTGGTGTAGGTGGTGCGGATGCCGGTGCTGGAACCATGATAAATGTATGCTCTACCCTTTGAGCTACTATAGCGTGGGGCCCCGATAACCACGTCGCTGTAGCCGTCCTTGTTCACATCTCCAGCGGCCGCGACGGACCAGCCGAATTGATCGCCCACGGTCTGGCCGGTGAGCGTGGTGGAGGGGTTGGAGATCAAGCCACCGGCGGTTCCGTGGAACAGGTACACCCGTCCGGTGCTGCTGTTGTAGCCATAGGCCCCCACCACCATGTCCCCAAAACCGTCCTGGTTCACATCCCCGGCACCCGCCAGCGTTGCACCCAGGTAATTGCTTTGGTTGCTCCCACTCAAGGTGCTGTCGACCGTGCCATCCAGGCTGCCGGTGCTGCGCCCCTCAAAGACCTGCACCTGTCCGCTGCCGGAGGCCCCGACGAACCACTCCCCGAGCGGATCCGCATTGGTGTCTGCCCCCACAAGCGCGCTGCCCAGGGACGAGGCCGCGACGGAGCCGGTGATGATGAGGTCGGCATTCCCGGCCCCGCCACTGCCGATGCCACCGGTGCGCCCGCCATAGAACAGGTAGGCGCGTCCAGCGGAGGCGCTGTAGGATGGGGCGCCAACGGCCACCTCGCCGATCTTGTCGCCGGTGACATCCTTCACGCCCACCAGCGCGGATCCAAAGCTGTCCCCTACCGTTTCTCCCTGCTGCGAAGCTGTGGCGAGCCCGGCAGTGGCATAGGAAAAATTGGAGATTCCTTTGAATACATAGATTTTTCCGGTGCTTCCCGACCACCCGGGCGAGGCGACGAGCAGGTCCATGTAGCCGTCGCCGTTCTGGTCGACGCTGCCCAGGGCCGTGCCAAAGAGGTCGTTGGAGGACTCCCCGTCGATGTTGGCGCGACTCCCCGTGGTGAAGCCCGAGGTGGAGCCAAAATGGACGGTCACCCTCCCTTTGTTGGAGGTCAGCCCCGGAGAGGAGAAGGCCATGTCGGCGTAGCCGTCCAGGTTGAAGTCGCCGCCCGTCACAGCAGTTCCGCTCTTATATCCGGCGCTTCCAACCACCGAAAAATCGGCGGAGCTGCCCGGTCCTGTGCTGCTGCCGCGATAGGTGTACACCGCCCCCGCATTGGAGCTGGTCGTGGGCGCACCCACCACCAGATCGTCGTAGCCGTCCCGGTTGTAGTCGCCGGGAATTACCAGCGCCCCGCCGAAGGAGCGGCCCGTGCCCGCCCCAGTCAAGGTGGTGGAAGCGACGCCGGAAATACCCGTAGCGGAGCCGAAAAAGATGGAAACCTGACCCGTAGAGGAGGAATAGGACGGTGCGCCGATGGCCAGGTCATCGTAGCCATCACCATTCAGATCTCCGCCGCCCGCCAGCACTTTTCCAAATCCATCCCCGGCAGTAGCCCCGCGTAGGATACGCGAGGGTGCGACCTGGAGGCCGGTAGCGCTGCCCATGAAGATCGCAGCCGCCCCCGCCGATGAATTGCTGCTGGGGGCGCCCACGACCACATCCTGGTAGCCGTCGCCGTTGAGATCCCCGGCGTTCACCATGGCCGCACCAAAGGAGCCGAGCGACGCCATGTCCACCGTACTTGCTGCGGTGGAAAGCACCGGATCGATGGCGATGGGGTAGCGTGCCCCGCGATCCTCCACGCGCAGGCGCAGCTCCCCCTCCCCCGACTCCATCCAGGCGGCCAGTGGGCGACCTTCCGCGTCCCAAGCACGAAGTTCGCGATAGTAGGCCAGTACCTGTGCTCCCTGCACCAGGCGCACCAGCTCCCCCTCGCCCTCCACCTCCGCGCCCTCCACCTTCATCACCAGCGCCAGCGGCCCCACGCCGGCGGGCGGCTGATCCAGGGTCCAGCCCTGCTCCACCCCGTCACGACGGCTCCGCCACCACTCCTGTAGCCCGGCTCGGTTGGACTCGAGGCGGGGAATGCAGGTCCCCGACACATCCACCTCCTCCGTACACTCGCCCACGACGACCGATGCGGGAGGAATTTCCTCCTCCATCCCCTCTCGACCCACCGCCACCAACCCCAGCCGCAGGGTGGTGAGCCCCAGCTCCGCCTCCAGCCCTCGCGCTCCCACCCGCACCGGCATGCCGGGGATCTCCGCGAGAAAGCCTGCGCCTTCGGGCCGAAATGCCCGACTTTCCGCCGCAATTCGCTCGGATACCAACCCCCACCAATCCGACTGCGCCAGAACGCCCGGTTGGGATGGAGCCGTGAGGGGTGCGGGTGCCTCCTCGCCCGCGCAGCTCAACAGCAGGAGTAGGAGGGGGGAGGAGAGCAGACGCATGGGCCTTCCAGTGCTCTCCTCTTTTACCCGACTTTGACCATTTCCGAAAGGGACTAGCCGACGGCCTCCCGGGCCAACAACACACGGATAGCCGCATTTTCCCAGGCACGCGCTGCCTCCTCCCACTCCTCTGCCTGGCCGGCGTGGGCCCGTCGCATGGCCTCGGCAAAGGCGCGCAGCCTTCGGGCCGTGGCCTGCATGCCCACCTGGTCCAGCGCCTGCCCGGCACCGATCAAGCGCTGCACAAAGCCGACGGGCAGTCCCTTGAGACCTTGGTGCACCGCCTCCTCCAGCGCCGAGCAGCTCTCCATCAGGGCCCGCTCCACCGGCGGGTGGGGGCGGTGGACGAAGCCGCCGCTGAGCAGCGGGGGGACCGGATCCGCCTCGATGTCCGGCACGATCACCCGGTCGGCGACGATCGCCAGGATGTCCAGCTCGAAGCGACCGAGGTGGCGGGTCAGCTCGCCGCTGACAAAGCGTACTTTTCCCATGTCTCCCCGCAAGGCCGCGGCGATGTGATCCAGGGCATGGGGGGAGACCGCGTGGTAGCTTCGGGTCAATAGCAGCTCGGTGCCTTCGGCATCGGTGGCACGCGCACAGAGACGCTGCTCCGCCGGGTCATAGGAAAGCTCCCCGATCTCCGCGAGCTCCAGCACATGCACATTCTCTGCGAGCAGGGGCGGGCGCAGCACGCCCGGCGCCCGGGCATCCCAGTCCTCCGAAAGCCGTGCCAAGGACAACACCCGAATGGGGGGCGGAAAAGCCGACCAATCCCCTGTTTGGGGAGAAGCATCGATCGATCCTTGGCGATTCTGCCCCAGGCGCACGCGCCGATTGGCGGTACGGGTGGCCACGATGGTCTGGATGATCCCCCGCGCAGCCCGCCCCAGGCTGACGGAGGAGGAGATGGAGCGGTTGACCATCGCGGGCCCCTCGGGAAGGTCCACCCCTGCTTCAAAATCCCAGCTTTTCTCCATTAAAAGAACAATACGCGATGCGGGATCTGCCACCATCACAGAGGCGATACGCCGCCGCCCATCCGACTCCATTCTGGCCCCGAGCGAGACCAACTTCTGCTTGTTCAACGCGGTTTCCAGCCGCTCCCCCTCACCCAGTAGGTAGCGGGCGGGCAGCTCGCCCTCCTGCTGCAGGGCCCGCATCCGCGCTGCCAGCGCGGCCAGCGAGGCCAGCACCGTCCCGGCCCGGTAGCGCGCCGAGCGCGCCTGGTAGAAGTCCAGCGACTCCTCCAGATCCTCAAAAATCACCTTGGGCCAAACAAAGCCGGCCGTGCTCAACCCCTGTCCCACCAGGGCAAAGGCCTGCCCCAACGATCCGCGGGCGTTGACCACCCCCTCCAGCAGCAGGCGCCGTGCGAGGCGCTCGGCTTCCTCCAGTGCGGGACGGCGGTGCTGCGCCACTGCGGGGGCCCCCTCCTGCCGCACCTCCACCGTCCATTCACTGCGTTCCTCCTCCCTTCCCTTCACCAGGCGAAAGGCCCACACCGCCACGGCCATGTGGGTACATTTTTCGCTCTGCTTGCAGTCACAGCGGGCGTAGGCGAGGTCGCCAGGGACCAGAAAGCGTACGGAGCAGGTCGGTAAAAGGGCAACCGGAGTGGGAGAAGAGGGCTGCGGCATCCGCAGGTCCACGACGATGCCCCGCTTCCGGGTCTTTCGGGCTTCTTCCATCGCCTTTCTCCCCAGAAACTCGGCGATGGCGGAATCCGTGATGTCGCCGGGGTTCCAGAGCTGGAAGGCAGGCGGCTCCCGCCGCGCGGGCTCCGCGGCCAGCGGGCGAGAGGCTCCACCGGTGGCGTCGGCCGCTGGCGGGGGCGATGTATCATGAGACAAGCCACCGGATGTATCAGCGGATGTATCAGCGGATGTATCAGCGGATGTATCAGCGGATGTATCAACGACCCTGCCGGCCCCATGAGTGTTGGTAGCCCCTTGGTTTTGGCTGAGGTCGCCGCTTCCCACCGGGGGAGGCGCCCATGGTTCAGCAAGGGGACGCGATGGTTCAGCAGGGGGCGCTGGAGGATCGGCCCGGGACGTCTCGATCCAGGCCCGGTAGGCCAGCGCCACTGCCACGCGATGCCGGCAGACCGTGGCGGCACCGCAGGTGCAGGGGCAGTCCTTCAGCGTCTTCTTCGGAATCAGGCGTGCAACGACCTCTTTTCCGGCCTCCTGAAAGCGGCCCTCCACCACACCGTCGTCTCCCTCGGACAAAAGAGGGCCTTTGCCCTCCCCGATCTCCTTCAGGGCCCGTTTGACCAGCCCCATGTTGGACAGGGCCGCCACTGCCTCCGGACTGAGCGCGACCAGATCCGCTCTCATCGGACTTTCTCCGCAATCCAGGCTGCAAGCTGACCGGGCGTCATCGCGCCGATCTCGGCACCCACGTTGGCGCAGCGCTGCCCCAGCTCCCGGTCAAAGGCCGGGTTGGCCTGCTCGTCCAGGGCCGCCAGGCCCAGCACCCGGCTGCCCTGGGCACAGAGGGCGCCGATCTCGCGCACCAGTCCATCCGGGCTACCGCCTTCGAAAAAGTCGCTGATCAGCACCACAATCGCCCGTCGCGGCGCCTCGATCAGGTCCCGGGCGTAGCACACCGCCTTGTGGATGTCCGTTCCCCCCCCAAGCTGAACCTTCATCAAGGTTTCCACAGGATCCGAGGCTTCCTCGCTCAGATCCACCACCTCGGTATCAAAGGCAACGAGGTGGCAGCGCATCCCCGGAAGATTCCAGAGACATGCCGCCGTGATAGCCGAATGTATCACGGAAGAGGTCATCGAACCTGACTGATCCACCAGCAGGATGATCTGCCAGCGCTCGGTGTGCTTCTTCACACGCGAGAAGAACAGGGCCTTGTCCACGTAGAGCTTGCGCTCGCTGGGCGACCAACGGCGCAGGTTGTGGCGGATCGTCGCCTTGAAGTCCAGGTTCTTTGCGACTTTCAGGTTGGATCGGCGCCGCCGATCCAGGGCACCGGAAAAGCTCGCCCGCACCTGGCGCGCCAGCTTCTCCATGAGCTGCCGGACCACCTCGGCCACCAGCTTGCGGGCCATGGACAGAACTTCGGGATTCATCAGGTGTTTGGTCCGTAAGACCGCAGCCAACAGTGTCTCGTTGGGTTGGACCCTCTCCAGCACGGCCGGGTTGGTGACCACCTCGTCGATCTGGTAGCGCTCCACCGCATCCTGCTCCAGTCGCTCAATGGTCTCCTTCGGAAAAAGCTGGTGGATCTTGTCGATCCACTCAGGAACCGTCAGGGAGGATGGCCCCAAGCCGGCCTGGCGGGTGTCGGAGGGGACGGCACCTTTGCTGCGGCCATAGAGCCAGTTCAAGCTCTGATCCATGCCGCCCGCAGCGCCGGACAGGCCCCCCATGCTGCTGTCGGCGGGCTCCCCGAGGATCAGGCGCCAGCGCACCAACGGGGCCAGCTCTTCGCTCATGCCTCCTCCCCATCCTGCAGCCCGAAGCGCGCCGCACGCGCGGTGATGCTGCGGTCCAACTGCGCCCCGCGCAGCACCTCATTCGGAGAAACATCAAGTTTCATCAGGGTTCTTGCTTCTGCAGGCTGGCCACCATGCAGGGCAACGATCTGCTCTGCAAGTCGACGGCGCTCCATGGGCGGGAAGTACCCGAAGGCCATCCGCAGTGCGGGGAGCGCGATCAGGTAGTCATCCAGGATCAGCTCCTGGACCAGCCCGTCGATCACCTGGATCAGCGACGGAGAAGCACCGACTTCCTCGCGCGCAAGCCGAAACAGACCTGCAAGAAAATCACCGGTGGTCTGCGGTCGGGCTGCCGCCCGGACCGCATTTGTAGCATGGACTACAGCTTCGGCAGGGTCCACCCATCCGCCGGTACTCCAGAGGTAGCCCAGGGCCGCCCCCCGCACCGCCGGTGGCGCATGTGGGTCCACGGCCCGCCGCTGCATCACCCCCTCCGCGCGGGCAGCGGGCAGGTTCAGGCCGGCGCCATAGCGGCCGCTGCCAAAACGGGCGGCGTCCCGCAGGTTGGCGATGGCCTCCAACAGCTCCTCGGAAGCCGGCTCCTCTGGCCCCACCAGCCCCTCCAGCAGCCACAGGCCCCGGTCGTAGCAGGCCTCCACCACCACACCAAGCTGGGTGGTTCCCGCAGCCCCCAACAGCTCTCCGTGGCGCCAGGCGCCGAGCGTGGCCTCCAGGGCGGCACCCACCACGGCGAAGTCTGGCTCCGCATGGACGCCGGCCGCCACCTCCCCCAACACCCGGGTGGTCAGGGTTTCCACGCCGACAAAAACCGCCTCTTCCAGCAAGCGCGCCTTCTCCCTCAAGCCGCCGGCGCCCAACATCGACTCTTCGAGGCAGCGTGCAGCGGCTGTCTCCAGGCTTCCTCCCCAGGCGGCGGCTTCGATCAGATCAGAGTCCATCCGCTCATGACGGCGGATCTCCCAGCTTTCTTTCAGCACTTCGTCGATGGCACTGTTGGGACCGCTCTGGCGGGTGTAGCCACTGATCCGCAATACCCGCAGTCGATGGAGCAGGCGGCTCTTCCGACGGTCGTCGGGGCGAGCCAGATCCAGGAAGAGGCTGCGCGGTTGGCGGGTGGGGTAGAGATCGGAGCTCCGAAGCTGCTCTTCCACCTCGTGCACCAGCGGCGGGCGGGGAGTGCCGGGGGCCAGCTCCCCCTCCTGGTCCCCCGAAAACACCCGTACGGCCTCCACCAACAGCGGCTCCACACCCGCGCTCAGCCGGGCCCGCCGCGACCAGGGCAGCGGCTGGTCCAGCGCTCCCTTTACCAGGGAGATGGCGATACCATCCAGCAGATCCGTGCGTCCCAAGCGACGATGTCCACGAAGGCGGGCCAAAGCCTGAGCGGCGCTGTGGCAGGCGATCAGATCGGCGGTGGAGACGTTCTGCTTCTTCCTTTCGCGCAACCGTCTCACAAGGCGCTGCAAAAGCTGGTCTGCCGCCCGCTCCGGCCCCTCGGTCCAGCAGAGATCGTACCAGGCCGGGGAGGGCATACCCGCTTCGTAGCCCACAAAGCTGTCCAGGCGGCGAAAGGAGTAGGGAACAAGGTAGGTGCCATAGGTGGCACTGCTGTCTTCTGGGGCGGGAACCTCCGGAAACTCGGCCTCCTCGCCTGCGACCACTCCCTCCAGCGATGGCTGGTGCCAGCCCCCACAGACCACCACCACCTCCCCTCCCCCGGCCTGCTCCGCCTCCCGCAGGGCCCATGCCACGCAGCGGGCCATATATGCCTCGCGGGGGGCATCCCGTGGGCCCGCCTCGGTCTGCCCACGGAGGTTGCGGAAGTAGGTGTCCAGGCTTTCTCCCAGCCCTTCTTCTTCCTGCTGCTCGAACAGGTGATCCCAGAGGCTGTCCAGGTCGTCGACGCCCACTTTTTCGCAGAGACGACGCTGGTAGTCCTCCGCGCGATCGGGATGATCGGAGTAGCGATTACGTACACCAACAAAAGCGCGCGACCAGGCCGGCAGATCAAAGAAGCGCACCTGCGCGCCCAGCTCCTTCCCCTGGCTGAGGGCCACCCACTCCGGTGAGTGGCGACAGAAGGGAGTCCATGAGGAGAAGGTACGTTCTTCCGACCGATACCAGGTGAACAGCGATAGTGGCAGGCGATGCGCCTGCCGGACACCAGGGTCTTCCAGACCCCTCCATGGCTCCGTCAGCTCGCAAAGTCGTTCGTTGAAGTCCGCCGGTCCTTCAATCAGGATATGGCGGGGCCGGATTTTTCGGAGTGCGGCCTCCACCCGACGCGCGCAGGCGGGCGAGTGGTGGCGCACCCCAAGCACATGCAGGGCCATGGTTCAGCCGGGAAGCAGGTGGCGAGCTTCGAAGTAGGCTTTCCAGTGTTCGCCCCGGCGTTTGGGCACCCGCTGCTCCAGGTAGCGCCGCAGCTTTTTCAGATCGTCGGCATTGTCCTTGGCCGCAGTACCCGCCAGACACTCGACCAGATCTCCCGGGCTTCCCGCGTCGCCGCGCAAAAACCAGCCGCGCACGCCCACAGAGTGGGCCACACTGACGGCCTCCGCCGTGGACATCACCGCCGAGAGCTTCTCCATCGCGGTGCCGTCCGAGGTCTCGCCCGCACGCAGCTCGCGGAAGGTGGTGACCAGCAGCTCCAGCACCGGCTCCGAAGGTGCAAGAGGAACGCCGGACTTTTGCAGCAATCGCGCCGACTCCTGGCGCACCAGGGCCAGCTCCTCGTCAAAAGAGGCGATGGGGAAGATGGTCTCGAAGTTGAAGCGGCGCTTCAGTGCAGCGGACATTTCGTTCACGCCACGATCGCGGGTGTTCGCCGTAGCGATAATGTTGAAACCTTCCCGCGCAAAGACCATGCCCGCGGGGCCCTCCAGCTCGGGTACCGCCAACACGCGGTCCGAGAGCATGGAGAGCAGGCTGTCCTGTACTTCCAGCGGACAACGGGTGATTTCCTCAAAGCGCACCACTTGCCCGTGCTTCATTCCTTGATACAGCGGCGCGGGCACCAGGGCGCGGGTGCTGGGCCCCTCCGCGACCAGGAGGGCGTAGTTCCAGGAGTATTTGATCTGGTCCTCGGTGATGGAGGCTCCGCCCTGAATGGTGAGGGTGGAGGACCCGGAGATGGCGGCGGCCATCAGCTCCGAGAGCAGGGACTTGGCGGTGCCCGGCTCGCCCACCAGCATCAGCCCGCGGCTGGTGGCCAGCGTCACCATACATCGGTCAACGAGGGACGGTGCCAGCACCAGCTTTCGCCGGATTCCCAGCTCTTTATCGCCGAGGATGAACTTTCGCGCCGCCTGCAGCGACAGGCGCCAGCCGGGCGGTCGGGGGCCGCTGTCCGCGGCGGCCAGGGCCGCAAGCTCGGCGGCGTAGAGCACTTCCGCAGGCGGACGCTGAATCTCGGCGTTTGGGGCAACCGGTCTGGTCGCGGCAGCGGTCTCGGCTGCGGAGAGCATGGGCTCCCCCGGATCGGCGGTCTTGCGGGCCATCATCCCCTCAGTTTACGTTCGGACAGTCGTAGTTCACAGCCGTGGGCGTACCATACTCGTCGGTTGCCTTGCTTACATCGTCCCACCAGCGGTAGCTGCCGGTCTTCCCGAAGGTACCGGTGCTGCTCTCGGTGGTGAAGCACCAGTAGCTGAGATCGTCGTTGTCGGTGGCGTTGAGGTGGGCGGGGTCCAGGCTCATGCTGGCCTGCGACTGGCGCGGCCAATAGCCGGCGGTGACGTCATAGGTCCAGTGAACCTCATCGATCAGCGTGCCTGTGCTGGAGGAACCGCCCACGTAGAGGAAGATACGGTCCTCGTCGCGCTGGAGGTTCAGGGTGGTGCTGTGGTAGCTGTCTGTGGTCTCGCCCCACACGTAGTCACAGCTCAATGGGAAGGGAATGTTGCCCATCCCGGCCTGAGGCGTCTCATAGTTGTCGGTCTTGCAGAAGGTGGCGTAGCTCCCCGGACTCAGGATCACCGGTGTTGACGGGTCAACATAGATGCCCTTCTCGGCCACGCCGGGGGAGACCCGACCGATGTACCAGCCGCTCAGGTCCACGTCGCGGAGGCTATTGTTATAGATCTCAAACCAACTTGCGTCATTGTTGGTGGCCGTGCCGTTGACATAGGGCTGCCGCGTGACCTCGGTGATCACGATGTCGCCCGGCGACACGAAGTCTTCGTCCACCGATCCGTCGCAATCCTGATCCAGACCGTCGTCCTGCTCGGCCGCGGAGGGGAAGATTCCCGCATCCACATCGTCGCAATCTGTATCGTCCGATACAAATCCCACCGGCACGCTACAATCCCACACCGAAACAGCCGCATCTCCAAAGCCATCCGCGTCGGCGTCGGCGTAGAAGGACACCGCATCGACCGCCGCGTCATCCACCGCGCCGTTGCAGTCCTGGTCCTTCCCATCACAGACCTCGACCGCCGCAGGGTTGACGGCGACATCAGCGTCGTCGCAGTCGCCACCGGCGGAAATGGTGCCTGCCGGCTGGGTACAGGTGACCGTGGAGGCCCCGCCGTAGCCGTCGCCGTCCACATCGTCGTACCAGGGGGCGGCGTCCACGGCCGCATCATCGACGGCGCCGCTACAGTCGTTGTCGAGGCCGTCGCAGACCTCGACCAAACCCGGAGAAAGCGCCGCCGAAGTATCATCGCAGTCGCTCCCATCGGCGACCGCTCCCGACGGCGCGGAACAGCTCACCAGCGACGCCCCGGCGCCGTAGCCATCCCCGTCGCCATCCAGGTACCAGACACTGCCGTCGGTGGGGTTGTCGTCCACCACGCCCGAGCAATCATTGTCTACGCCATCACAGCGCTCCGATAGTCCAGGAGCGGAGCCAGAATCTGCGTCATCACAGTCACCTGCCACCGCGACGGTACCCGTGGGTGGTGTGCATGCGACCGTGCCCGCCCCCGTGCCATAGCCATCGCCATCGCCATCCGTGTACCAGGTCTGCGGGTTGGTGCCGCCATCATCTACCGCGCCGTTGCAGTCGTTGTCCAGCCCGTCACAAAGCTCGGTCGCACCTGGATAGCTGGACGTGGTACTGTCGTCGCAGTCGCTGCCGTCCGCCACGTAGCCGGCCGGTGCCGCGCAGGCATCCAGGAAGCTGCCCGCCTCCCCGAAGCCATCGCCGTCCTGATCGGCGTACCAGGTGGCCGTGGGGGCCCCATCGTCCACCTGCCCATCACAGTTGTTGTCCACACCGTCGCAGGCCTCCGTAGCACCCGGGTAGCTGGTGGCGTCCTCGTCCGCGCAGTCCCCGCCGACCGTGGCGGAGTAGACCCCCTGCGCACCGCAGGCGATGATGGTGTCGTTGGCGTCGCCGTAGCCATCCTCGTCCAGGTCTACATACCAGGTAGAACCCTGCTGAATCCCATCATCGATCTCGTTGTCGCAGTCCTGGTCCACGCCGTCACAGACTTCGACGGCCCCCGGGTGGATGGAGGCATCGCCGTCCGCGCAGTCCGTGCAGGTGGAATAGCCGTCGTTGTCGCTATCTTTCCCGATGGCACCGTCACAATTGTAGTCTATCGGCGTGGAACAATCATCCTCGGCATCCGGATGGTAGCGGCCGTCCCCGTCGTTGCAGTCGGTGTTATTTTCCACATAGCCCGCGGGCAGCTCGCAGAATTCCGCCGGAAAGGCGGCATCTCCAAAGCCGTCCCCGTCGCCATCCTGGTAGAAGGTCTCTGTGAGACCCTCGTCTACTACTCCGTCACAGTTGTTATCCAAGGTATCACAGCTTTCCACCGCACTCGGATTGACTACAGCCTCAACGTCGTCGCAGTCATCGCCGCCGTAGTCTTCGGAGCGAAAACCGTCCCGATCCTGGTCAAAGTCGTCGTCGCCCGCACAGTCAGAGTCGATGTCATCGTAGGGGACATCCACAGCACCCGGGTGAGTCGTCGGCTCCGCATCGTCACAATCTTCCGGCGCGGAGTAGCCGTCGCCGTCCCCGTCCAGGACATCCACGGTGGAATCGTCCACCGGCTTGGTGCCGTTACAGCCGACCAGCAAACCGAGCCACAGCAGATTCCAGCTACCCCGCATCGCGCACCCTCCAGCTTCACAATGTAGCCCACTCGGGCTCAATTCGCCGGGGGATGTGCCTGGAAAACCCTGGCCAGCATGCCGCAGGCCGCATTCTGACCTCGCCCCACCGAGTAGCGGCGTACAATCGGTACTCCCAGGGCCTGAAGGTGGTCCCGAAACTGGTTCAGCTCCTCATCAGTGGCGCGTCGGAAGTCACCATTGCTATTGACATCAATCAAGTTGAGACGGATCGGAACGTCCGACAACAAACTTTTTAGAGCTTCAACCTCTTCCTCACTGTGATTTATGCCTCCCATAAGAACCCAGGCGATGGTGACGCGGGTGCGACAGGAACGGGCGTAGGCGCGAACCGCGTCAGCCAGCTCTTCCAGGCTCCACTTTGTCGCAACTGGAAGCAGACTCGCCCGACGCTCGGGCAGGGCCGAGGTCAGGGAGATCACCAGGCGGAAGGGATGGCGCTCCTCTGCAAAACGATGGATGGCCGGAACCAGGCCCACGGTGGAGATCGAGATGTTCTCCGCAGAGATTCGGCCACCGCAGGGATGGCAGAGCAACTTCGCACTGCGAATGACTGCGTCGTAATTGTGAAAGGGCTCTCCCTGTCCCATGAACACCGCGCCGGTCACCCGTCCGGGGGCCTCGTCGCGCACGGTGAGGAAGGAGCCCAGTATCTCTGCGGGCCGCAGGTTCCGGCTCAGGCCCAGCTTGCCGGTGGCACAGAAGGCGCAGCGCATGGCACAGCCGATCTGCGAGGAGAGGCAGAGGCTGAAGCAGCCGGGGCGCTCCAACGGGATGCGCACCACTTCAAAGACCGCGCCGTCGTCGGCCGCAAACAGATAGCGCACCGAATGGTCGTCCGGGTCCTCCACCCGCTGCACCACCTGCGGGCGGTGGCTGTCCATGGACAATACCATCTCCTGGATCTCCCGCCGCACCGGCCGCTTTGCCTGCGGTACGCCCCGCTCCCAGAGCGAGGCCAACATACGACGGGCGTCGCCTTCCTGAGCGGGAAGCCCCAGCCCACAAAGGTGCGCGGTGAGCTCCTCCGGAAGCAGCTCCAGCAGGTGCATGTTCATCGCCGGCCGTATAATCCGGTGAGGGGGGGAGAGCCGGTGCGTACAGTCGTAGGGGCAGCAATTCTGAAAGACGGTCGGGTTCTGGCGGCGCAGCGCGGACCCGGGATGTCCAACAGCGGTGTATGGGAGTTTCCAGGAGGAAAACTGGAGCCGGGGGAGACCGAGACCGAGGCGTTGGTGCGGGAGCTATGGGAGGAGCTGAGCCTGCAGGTGCGGCCGACGGAGCGTCTGGGGCTGGTGGAACGTCCGGAGAGGCGCATGCAGTTGGCCGTGTGGCTATGCGAGTTGGTAGAGGGAGAACCCGTACTTCTGGAGCACAGTGCCGTGGAGTGGGTGGCGGCCGATGCGCTGCATGCCCTGGGTTGGGCCGAGCCGGACCTTCCCTTTCTTCCCGAGGTACATCGGAGGTTATCATGAGAACGCTGGACGATGCCCGCTTCCACTGCAGCAGTTGCGGAGCTTGCTGCCGGGGCTTCCGCTTCGGACCCATTGAGCCCGAGGTGATCGAGCGGTTGAAAGCAGAAAAGGTGGAGGAGCACTGGCCCCCCGCGGCCGAGGGTTGGGTGGAAGAGCTGGACACGCCCGAAGGCCCACGATGGATGTTCCGCAATCGTGCTGACGGAAGCTGCGTTTTTCTCCAGGACGATAACCGCTGCGCCATCCATGCGCGCTGGGGCGCAGAGGCCAAGCCCGGCTTCTGCCGCGAGTTCCCCTTCCGCGTCCTGAAAACCGCTGTAGATACGGTGGTTTCTCTGCGCGGGGAATGTGCCGGCCTGTGGCACAGCAGCCTGGACGGGGAGTCCGTAGAAAGCCAGGCCGAAGCTGTGCTCTCCCTGCCCAGGGTGCTACCCATCCCGGAGCATCGGCCGGAGCTGGTGCCATTGTTGCCGGGCCGGGGGGTGGAGGAGGCCATTTATGCACGTTTGGAGACAGTTTTCCTGAAGATGCTCCGTGGCCAGGAGCCGGAAGTGGGGATCGCCGCCGTTCGCGACGCGCTGGAGGCGGCGTCAGGCCGGCCACTGCCCCGGGTGCCCGATGTGGAGGAGCCGCTGAGGCACCTTTTGGGGGAGCTGGAGGGTGCCATGGGAAAAGCGGAGGTGGATCCCCGCTGGCAGCCCTGGCAGCGCCGCCGCCTGACCGAGCAGCGAAATGTGCTGCGGCTGGCCCGAAAAGGCAAGGCATCCCGTCTGGAGGCGGATGCAGTGGTCTATCTGGATCTGGTGCAGCGCAGCTCCCTGATCGCCCGTTCTTGGGCGCCCTATGGTTCGCTTGCCGCCGGATTGGGACGGTTGCTGCTGGACAGCGCTGTGCTGCGGCGCGCCGGAAAGGGCAGGCTGGGCGCCAAGGAGGTGGCGGCGCTGCACGTCCCCTACCTGAAGGGCATGGACCATCCCGCCGCCATGCGGGTGCTGAAGGAGGAAAGTGCGGCGCTGGTGGCACTTTTTCTGGGGGTGCAGGGCCTGCTACCTAAGGCCACCGTGGCGGCGGGAGACAAAGTCCCATAGGAGAGGGGGATGACTGAGCGCATCCCCGTTGCAGTGCTGGGCGCCACCGGAATGGTGGGGCAGCGTTTTGTTTCCTTGTTGGCAGATCATCCGCGCTTTCAGGTGACCACTCTGGTGGCCTCCGATCGCTCGGCCGGGAAGCGCTATGGAGAAGCGGGCCCGTGGCGTTTGGAGGGGGAACCGCTGATGCAGGAGGAGCGGGTACTGGCCTGCGACCCGGATATCGTGGCCCCGAAGGTTATCTTCTCTGCTCTTGACAAGTCAATCGCTCAGGAGATGGAGCCACGCTTTGCGGCGGCCGGCTGCCGGGTGATCTCCAACGCCTCCGCCTTCCGGATGGATCCCGCGGTGCCTCTGCTGATCCCGGAGATCAATCCGGATCATGCGCGGCTGCTGGACCCCTCGGGGGGCTACATCGTCACCAACCCCAATTGCACCTGCATTCCGATGACCATGGTGCTGGCACCGCTGCACCGGAACTTCGGCGTGGTGCGGGTGACCTGCGCTTCCTACCAGGCGGTGTCCGGGGCAGGCTACCCCGGAGAAAGTGCCTGGGACATGCTGGGGAACGTACATCCCCATGCGGGCGACGAGGAGCAGAAGGTGGCCGAGGAGCCCCGTAAAATTCTCGGCGAGCGCAGCGGAAAAGAGCTGCATCCGGCCAGCTTCCCCATCTCTGCACGCTGCGTGCGGGTCCCCGTCAGCGATGGCCACCTGATTGCGGTGCAGGTGCAGCTCCGCAACGAGGTGCCGCTGTCGCAGGTCGTCGAGGCCATCCGTGACTTTCGCAGCCCGGTTTCGCTGCCCTCCTCCCCGGTGCCGCTGCTGCGTATCCTGGATCGGCGCGACCGCCCACAGCCCCGCCTGGATGCATCGGCCGGGGGCGGAATGGCCATCAGTGTGGGGCGGATTGAGCCCTGTGAGGTATTCACGCTCAAGTTTTTTGCGCTGGCCCACAATGCCATCCGGGGGGCTGCCGGAGGTGCCATCGCCAACGCGGAGCTCTTGGACCGCTGGGGCCTTCTGTAGTCTATACTACATAGCGGGCAGCCGAGAAGCTCCCTTATTCAAGGCAGGTCGGGGTTGCCTCGCGCCCGTCGGCGCCGCCCGAGCAGGAGCAGTCCGATCAGGCCGAGCCCGGTCGGCGCAGGGGTACCACATCCACATAGCTCAGGAGCGGGGCCCGTTTTGCCACTATCCTGCTCCTCGCAGCGGTCGTCCACACTGCCATTGCAGTCGTTGTCCAGCCCATCACACAGCTCCGCCATCCCGGGGTGCACCCAGCCGCTACGATCGTCGCAGTCTCCCTCCACCACGGCGAAGCCATCCGCGTCGGCGTCCTCCGCCCCTTCGTCCACCTGGCCGTCGCAGTCATCGTCGCGCTGGTTCGGCAATTCACGCGCCCCCGGACGAATGGTCGCCTCGGCGTCGTTGCAGTCACCGGCGTCTTCGGTGAGGCCATCCCCGTCGTCATCGGCGGCGCGGGTGCCCTCATCCACCTGGCCGTCGCAGTCCTGATCCA
>JBEIQS010000287.1:0-6159 GCA_040376425.1 Alphaproteobacteria bacterium
CCCGCGGGGCAGTCCAGCAGCACATAGTCGAACTCTTCTTTGAGCTGGGCCACCAGCTTCTTCATGCCCTCAGGACTGACCGCGTTCTTGTCGCGGGTCTGGGCAGCGGGAAGGAGGAAGAGGTTGTCGCAGCGCTTGTCCTTGATAAGCGCCTGCTTCATCCGGCATTCTCCTTCGATCACATTCACCAGATCGTAGACGATCCGGTTCTCGAGACCGAGGATGAGATCGAGGTTGCGGAGGCCGATATCGGCGTCCACGACCACTACCTTTTTGCCCATCAGCGCGAGAGCCACCCCAAGGTTGGCTGTGGACGTGGTCTTTCCCACGCCCCCCTTCCCCGAAGTGATAACAATACACTCACTCATGAAACCTCCTTGACGGGAAGCCGACCCCGGTAGGGTTCGATCACGATGCTTCCTTGTGAGACATAGCCGATTTCAGGCGCAAAACGCCCAGTCTGGTTGGGATCCCGAGTACCTGCAAGCTGCAAGCGCCCGATACGAAGAAGGGTGGGCCGCATGTCGAAGGCCATCACAAAGGAGCCTTCCTGGCGGTTTCCGGCGTGGGCCTGGCCCTTCAGCGAGCCGAAGACCACCACATTGCCACCGGCCACCACCTGGGCGCCCGGGTTGACATCCCCATACACATGCACATCGCCGGCGAAGCTCACCAGGGTACCGGAGCGCAGGGTGTAGTCCACAATCAACACCCGGTCCCCCTGGGGCGGCAGCTCCTCCACCACCACCTCGACGGGGGTGGGAGGGGGCGGCTCCACCTCGACCTTGGGTGGGGGCTCAGGGACCACCACGGGAACCGGAACCTCCACCCGCACAATCTCCACCCGGGGAGGAGGAGGTTCGGGCATTTGAAGGTGGATTTTCAGCTTCAGCTCACGCTCAGCATGGCGCTGGAGCGCCTCTGGCGGGCAGGTGAGCCCGATCACGTCAATCGCAAACTCATCCTTCAAAAACAGTCCCAACCGCCGCAGATCAAAGAGCTGCAGCGCCGATGCAGCGATGTCCACCCGCATGGCGACACCCTTCATCTCCTCCTTCTGTGGACCTAGACGTGTCCGCAGAAGGGTGCGCATGGCTTCAAAGCCGAGGTTGGGCGGAAGCTGAAGAACCGGCGGGGAACCCCAGACGATCGTCACGTCGGGCTCAGCAGGCATCAGCATACTCAGATCCCGCCGAGGGGCGGTGGACCCGGAGGAGGTCATGGGGGCTTCCAGGAGGGACGGGTAGCTGCGGGGATGCAGCCGGGGGGAGGAAAGGAATCTACCACGTTCCACCCCGACCTTGCAAAGAGAATATGCAAGGTCAAGCCCAAAAACCTGAAATCACCCCTTGGGAGCTACCGAAGAGGAAATTATGGGCTCAGGAGCGCCTGAAGTTTCCCGGCGCGGTCCAGCGCGCGCAGGTCGTCATAGCCACCCACATGGTGTTCCCCGATGTAGATCTGTGGCACCGTATGGCGCCCGGTGCGCTCCTCAAGCTGGATTCGCGCCTCATCATCGTTGGTCAGATCGATCTCTTCAAAGGGAACTTTACGCTCTTTGAAGAAAGACTTTGCTGCGCGGCAGTATCCGCACCAGGCAGTGCTGTAAATCTTGACGGGTGGCATCGGAACTCCTCCGCTCAAGGTAGCCACCCGCGGGGCGCGGTAAAGCCCCTCCTGGTGTCGGAGCGGGGGCGGCTACAGCTTCACCCCCGGCGCAGCGTGCAACCCGCCTGCGGGCGACGCCGGGCCGCCGCCTCCTCCCCCGCCATCAGTAGCAGGGTATGGGGTAGACCGTCACCGAGCCGATGGCCGCCTCGCTGTCCTCGGCCGCCAGGACCACGGCGTAGTAGGGATAGGTGGGATCCAGCCACGTCGTGCTGCCGATCCAGGCGCTATACCAGGTTTTTCCGACTTCCGGGTAGAGCTCAAAGCTGTCGGCGAGCTCGCCGGTCGCGTCGTCGTAGACATCGGCCCACACCGCTACGACGTCGATGGCGCCCAGGTCGTCGTCCACATCGGCGTCGAAGTACCACACAAAGTCGGCGTAGCTACCATCCCAGAAACATCCAGCATCCGCGTACTCAAACCAGGGAGCGGCATTTGCAGGTGGGGGCGGGGGCCCTCCATCCGAATACACAATGCACCCACTGACACTTGCAAGAAGAACGGCACTGAACATCTGGCGCATCGACATCTCCCTGGCACCAAAGGCACCCTCTATCGCCTTGGACGCCAGAGGGGGACTGCTTATTCACCCCGTCCGCTGAGGCAGCTTGCGGTGGTCAGACCTGTCGGGGTGCTTAGCCTCTAGGCACCCCGAAGGATGAGTATGGTGCCTGATCTGATCGCCGAAGCACTCCGAGAGGAGCTGCACCCCCGAAGAGAGCAATTGGCCGCGATTCTTTCGGAGGCACGTTTGATCCAGGGCTGGCTGCCCCAAGCACCTTCGCCGCAGTTGGGCGCACGTTTGGAGGGACGCCAGAACGAGCTCGCTCTGAGCCTGTTGGCGCTGTTGACGGACTGGGAGACGCGTGGTGGAAAAGTATCCTTAGAAAGCAATTTGCTTGCAAAACCAGTGACCGTTGTGGTGCCCCAGCCGCCGGCCGAGCGGGCCAGAGCGGTGGAGCCCAGCTCTCCGCCGGTGTCCCGTGTGGACGATCGCAGTTCAACCCTGCCCCGGTTCGAGGATCGGAAGAGAGACACTGAGGTAGAAATAGCATCTTCGGAGAGTGTGAGTCGCCTTGCGGAACACTTCCGCAATGGCGGCCTCCTGCGCGAGCCGCCCTCTACCGACTGGGGAGCGGAGCTGGCTGGGGTGCTGGCACAGATGCCGCTGGGGGCCGAGGATGAAGTGGAATTGGATCGCTGCTACCGGGCAATTCGGGACTGCGATCGTTGGCGCCTGTTCCCGAAGGACCTGCAGCGGGCGCTGATCGGGCTCATGGCCTCTCGTCTGCGCCGGCTTCAGGACGAGCGCGGGGTGAACGCGCTGCGGATCGAAGAGTCCTTCAGCCGTCTCTCTGCCTTTTCCAAGCGTGAGCAGCCTGGCTATGTGATCGGCCTCTCACGACACCATCGGCCCATGCGAGACTCCTGGGACGAAGACTCGGAGGCCTACTGGGACCGCTTGGCTGCCTGCCTTCCTGAAGAGAGCGCGTCGGACGTACGCCCCAACCTGGAAAAGACCCTGGGAGAGCTGGAGAGCTTGAGCGCCGAAATCTCGGGGGCCCCTTCTCCCGAGATCGGGGAGGCGGTGGCTGCGCAGCTCCGTCGCACCCTTCGCGATGCTTTGAAGGGCGGCGTGTCCAGCCGTGATCCGCGCCTGGTGCGGGTTGTGGCCCCCCACCAAGACCTACTGGACAGCCCGGACTTCCGCTCGCTCCGTCGGGCGATCCGAAATGCGTCGGAAGAAGAGGAACAAACCCGCGAAGAGGCCATTCCCGATCTTCCTGAAGACTGGCGGTGGTGGGCACGCACCCGGGGACGCAATGTGGTCATCGTGGGCGGGGAACCACGGGAGCCCAACCGCTTGCGCATCAAGGAAGCCTTCCACATGGCGGAGTTGGACTGGGAATCTGCGGAGTTCAAACGGAATTCTTTGCAAGCTGTACGGGACCGGGTGCGGGCAGGCAAGGTGGATCTGGTGATCCTGTTGGGGGCCTTTGTAGGGCACGATGCCGATGATGTGATCCTGCCCGCCTGCCGGGATCGGGGCGTAGACTGGGTACATGTGGACAAGGGCTACGGTATCGTGCGCATCCGCCACGCCATCGAGCGCTTTCTCGACCCAAGCCCACCCGAAGCCACCGAAAGTTATTGACAGGTCAAGGGTAGGCTTGGACCCGGTACAAGCGCTCTCGCGTGCCGGAGATACGCACGGTCAGACCATTCACCTGGATCTCTCCCGCTTTTAACGTTGCCTCCGCCGACCCGGCGGAGCTGAGACTGCCCTCGACGACATACTGTGTGCCATCGGCTTCGGTGAACCGGCCCCCACTGCCAAACACACGAAGGGTACGATCCTGATCCGCCTCAGCGGCATCGAGCAGCTCAGACGACACCCCGGTCAGGAAGGTATCCGGCGAATTGGTAAAGGTGGGTACAATCGAGGCTGCGGGAACAAAAACCGCGATGCTGTCCAACGGTACTGACAACAGACCGCCGCTGCTCCGCTCGCCCGTCCACCAATCGTACCAAACCGTCTCCGTCGGTAGATTGACCTGCCTTTCGGTTTTGTCGGCTTCCAGTACCGGTGCCACAAAGAGCTGTGCCCCCAACATCCAGGCATCGATCGCTTGCCAGGAGTAAGAGGGGTAGAGCAGGGCAGGGTGAAGCAGCAGCGGAGTGCCCTTTGTGCGTGCCTGTTCCGAAAGACCATTCAGGTAGGGGAAAAGTCGGGCGTGTTCACGGCTGTAGCGCGCGAAGAGCGCCAGCGTCTCCTCGTCGCTGTCGAAGGCCCAGTTGCTCGTATCGAAGGCGCCATGGTGGGTGCGCATGATGGGCGAGAAGGCGCCCAGCGTGCACCAGCGAAACCACAGCTCTTTGGTGGAGGGGTCGTTTCCGAGCGAGGAATAGCCACCGATGTCGTGGGCAAAGAAGGGTACCCCACCAATTCCCATCCCGAGCCCCATCGGGACCACCGTTGGCAGACCATCGTCCGAGTCGAAGGTGGTACGCTGATCACCGGCCCAGGTGACCGGCGCGAGGGTGGATGTGCCATTCCAGCCGGAACGCGAAAACACAACAGTATCCTCGCCCTCGGTCACCTCACGGTTGGTTTCCTGCCACCACAATGGGTAGGCATTATGCTGGTCCATGGCATCGGCACCGGCCAGGACCGCATCCGGAGGCAGCCACTCCGCAAAATCCGCCATCCACCCATCAAAACCGATGTCTATCGCAGCCTGCATTTTCTCCCGCGCCCACTCTCTTGCCTCCCTTCGACTCAAATCCAGCACCGAGGTGGGCTTGAAGGTGACGCCGGGGAACCAGTAGGGCTCACCCGCTTCGGTGCGGATCAAGAAGTCCTCGGCCTCGACAGCCGCAGTACTTTCCTGGGCGACGAAGGGAGAGAAATAGGCCAGCCATGCAAAGCCGTTCTCCGCGAGCTCCGCTGCAAGCTGTGGGGCGTCCGGATACAATTCCTCGTCCAGCTCCCATTCTGCCGACAAGTGGTAGCCAAAACTGTAGTCTTCGCCACCTTTCCAATCTTCGGTCCAAATTGCGGAAGAGGAAGCACCGGAAGCTCGCAGCGTGGCCGCGACCTCACGCACCCGCTCCGCGCCCCGGATTGCGTCGTTCCAGGCACCACCGAGGGCCCAGTCGGGTGGTACGGCCGGCTCTCCCCAGAACATGGCATGCGACTCTACCACCGCAAGTGGACTCCGTTTGGCAAACAACACAAAATTTGTGTGGTCATCCCAAACCACCATATCGGCACGTTCCGAATCACTCTTACAAAGATCCAGCTCTACCCTTGCATCTGATGCAATTGCAATCCCAAAGGGGCGCTCCGGCAGCAAGAGAAACGGCTGAGGGAAGCTGCTGGCGTGCCGGGTACCAGTGACAAACCAGTCATCGGGCGGGATGTCATTTTCGGTCTTGCCAATCCCCGGCTCAGACACCCAAAGGGGGAACGCCTCGCCATAGTGATCCACATCCCATGCGTGCGCACCGGTCCCCAGTATAGGCTCCTGCTTGCAGCGGAAGGATGCACGAACCCTGTTTTTATCGGCTTCCACCGCACTGATCTGCAACGAGAGCACATCTTCCGCCAACAGGCTCAGGTCGATTCGTGCAACCGCCTCCCCCTGGTCGTTCTCCACGCTCAGGCCCACAACCCCGGGCGGGTTGTTCTTTCGGACCACCACTTGGGAACCAGCCCACACGGGGGAGGCGGTATCGAAGAGGTAGGAGCCACTTTTAAATTCGACCTCTGATGCTCCTTCCCCTACAGAAAAATCGTCGAATTGTATGAGGTCGGCCCCATCTCGGGTGATCTGCAGGCCATCCCCAACCTCCACGAGAAAGTCCCCGAGTACCAAAGAATTGGAATTGCAAGCCAGAAGCCAGATCACCGTTGCTCCTTTGTAGCCAGCATAACATCCTCGGCCTCCGGCGGCCGCATCGACGTGGCCGAGGGTTGCTGACACTGCC
>JBEIQS010000064.1:0-27394 GCA_040376425.1 Alphaproteobacteria bacterium
ACAGCCAAACTCTGGCTGACATGGGCACGGCTCCAGGGTTCGTATGTGGCCCGGGTTGGGGATCCACTTCAAACACCGCATTTTCAGGAAACCGAACGCGGCGTTGCTGCTGATGGGGAACAGGTGCTGGTCACCCAGCCAGGGCCCCGTAGGGGTTGAAATTGGTGGGCTGGAACACCCGGAAAGTTCCGTCGATGTGTCGAACCCGGCCGTGGAGGCCGCCCTGCTGGATCTGGCGCGGGTGCTGACGATCCGCCGCACGCAGGGAAACAGGTGAATGCCCCGCCCACGCCGGGCCGAGATCCAGCCGTGCTACGGAACGCTCAACCTGTGGTTGATATTTCTACACAGGATAGCTATGATGCAGCCATCATGTTTCAGGCATATCAACCCCAGGTAGATGTTCAAGAGAGCTCCGGCCCCGACTGGCCGGGAGTCCATGCGCTCGCGGCGGGACAGGCCGGCCACTTCACCGCAGCCCAAGCGAAGGCGCATGGCTTCTCCGAGCAGCTCCTATCCAAGCATGTGGGGTCCGGGAACCTGGAACGGCCCGCTCGCGGTATCTACCGCATCGCCACATTCCCACCGACTGAGCACGAAGACCTCGTGGTGGCATGGCTATGGACCCGGGGGGAGGGCGTTATCAGCCACGAGAGCGCCCTCCAGACCCACACGCTCTCCGACGCGCTCCCCGCGCGGATCCACATCACCCTCCCCCTGAAGGAGGCCGGGCGGCGGCGCGTGGTGCCGCCCACCTACGTCCTTCACTATACCGACATCCCGCCTGCCGAGCGCGCTTGGGTTGGGCCGGTGCCGGTGACCACCCCGGCGAGGACCGTGTGCGATGTCGCCGCGGCGCACGGAGACGCTGCGATCGTCAAGCAGGCTATCGACCAGGGGATCCAGCGCCGGTCCTTCGAGGCGAGCCACGTCGCCCCGGCGTCGGCCTATGCCGCGGGGTTCCAGATCGCCGGGTGGCGGGTGTTCCCCGAGGCGGTCGCCGATCTGGGCGATTGCTGGGCGATGCGCCCGTTCTCGGGAACATGCGTCAAGCCTCCACCTGCAGACTGGCCGACCCTGGCGCGGGAGATCGTCGAAGGGCATGGTGGCAAGCTCTACTACCAGGGGCACCACCCGGGGAGCGGGACCATCTCGGTGCACGTGGCCTGGCCGATGCCCGGCCCAGACGAGGGTGTGGTCGATGCGCTCCGCCGCGACCTCACCAAGGCGCTCGGATGGCGATAGCCACCCCGCAACAGTTTCGGGTGCCGGTCGACCACCGACTCCGTCGCGACGCGCTCGCGGCAGGGTGTCCCGGCCCAGCACTCCGGCCCGGTCTCACGGCATTCGCCCTTCTCCTTCACCCCCCTCCCACCGCGGAAACCCTCATGCTCCCCCTCCTCTTCGCCGCCTGCACCGCTCCCACCGTGCTGGACGAGACCTTCACCGCCGAAAACGGGCTCTCCGCCAACGTCGCCATCGTCGTGCCTGAGGACAAGGGCAGCGGCACCCCCCTCGGCGTACTCCTGTACTTCTCCGCCGACTTTGAAAACTGGAACTACGTCGAAGAAGCCGAACTGCATGCCGACATCGCCGCCGAGCACAACCTCGTTGTGGCCTCCATGGCCAGCCCCAAAGCCGGCAGCGACTCTGGCTGCTGGTGGGCCCCCCAGGTCCAGGACAACGCCGCCTACGTCGAGGACTTCCTGCAGAAGCGCATGATCGACCAGCTCGGCATAAGCCCCGAGCGCACCTTCACCACCGGAACATCCGGAGGATCCGACTTTGCGGCCTCCTTTCACTTTCACACCGACTACCGCTACGGTGGCGGCGTCGTCGCGCGCTGCGGCGGGGACATCCCGCGCCTCAATGGCGGAGGTTGCGAGCCCATAGTGGACCCCGAGCCCGCCCCCAAGCCCACCGACCTCAGCGCCGAGACCCTCGGCCGCGTCCGGTACGACTTCGCCATCACGGACGGTGACTTTTTGTCAGACCACTCCGAAGCCGCCGCCGCCTTCTACACCGACCTGGGCTTCGACCATGTGCAGCACCGCATCGTTGACGGCAGCGGGCACTGCGGCTTCAAAAGCGGCTGGGAAGGCCTCGACGTGTTCGCCGAGGGCATGGACTACGTTGACCCCTGAACAGACACTGAATGAGTATTCATTCAGAAGAAGTTTTGGAAATAAGGGGAGTACTCTCCACACCACGCAAGGCGCGTGCGGCCCGAGCGCCGCAAGCGCCCTTTGGTTGGCATCGACGCCCACCCAAGCGCCCGCGCGCAGAATTGATTGTGTACGCGTATACAAACGCAATAGTTTCCCGCTCAGATCAACCCTGGCAAACCTCCAGCCTCCACCTCCGGCCCCTCGTAGCCAAAGCGCTGATCCTCAAAGCCGAAGATCTGCAGCATCGACGCCAGGAGCTGCGAAAAGCTGACCTCCGAGTCCATGTAGCCGCCCATCGCCTCCAGCTCCTCCACCGTCCCCGGCATGTAGTTCAGCCAGCGCCCCCGCGCGGCCGCCCCGGTATGCCCCACCAGCACCGCGGGCAGAGAACGCACCCAATGCCGTCCGGAGGCGTATTCACTCGCACAGACCACCAGCGTCGTCTCCAGAAGGTTGTCGCCGTCGCTGTCGGTCGCCGCGTCCATCTTGGTCAGCAGGTCAGCCAGCATCTCGAAATACCAGCGATAGACATGCTCCATTCCCGCCTGGTAGTCCTCATGCACCATCGCATGCCAATTCTCGTGGCGCAGGGTGTTCACAATGGGGCCCCCGTTGCGCGCCCACAGCCACTCAAAGGCATGATCGTGCGAATTGGCAAAGTGGAAGGTGGCAACCCGCGTCAGGTCGCAGCCGAAGGCGTTGACGATCACGTCGTTCATCAGCGGCGTGCTGCTGTGGTCGTCGTAGGTGTAGTCGTAGGTGGGGGAAAAGCTCATCTGCGGCGGCGCACAGGCAGTTGCACCCGCCACAATCCGCGCCTCCAAGGTGGAGAGCTTGTCCAGGTGTGCCTCCAACTTCAGCCGATCCTCCACCCCCACCCGCGGCCGAAGCTGCCCGAAGGACTCCGCCACCCCATCCAACACCGCCGAGCGCCGGGCCCTCTGCGCCCAGGCATCCGCAGGAGAGAGCGTTTGATCCCCAAAAATCCGGAGCAGCGCCACCAGCGGGTCGTTGTAGTAGGCCACCGGATCAGCCGCACCGTACCAGAAAAAGGTGGCTTCCCCGGGGATGTAGACCCCGTTGGACGAGCTGCCCCCCGCGCTCAGGTCGATGCGCGGGAAGGGGAGCCCCCCACCGATACGCTCCGCGATCACCTGCTCGATGGATGGACCACCCCCCGTGATGTTTCCCTCGTCCTGGCTGGCAAAGGGCCGCCCCGTCCACAGGCTCAGGTTGGCCTGCTGGTGCGCATTGCCCACCGTGTTCAGCCCCGCCACGCGGTTGTCCAGGCCGGTCAGAAAGATGGCCCGGTCCTGAAAAGGCTCCAGCGGAGCGGAAATATACGGAAGGACGAAGGCCTGCTCTGAGCCCTGGGGAACATGCTGTGAAAGCACCGTCCCCTGGGGGTGGTGGACAATCAGCAGGCGCTTGGGCAACGCCCCCGTCCCCTCGGCCCGCGCCTGCCGACCTCTCAGCAGCTCCAACGCTGGCAACGCCACCGTGGCTCCCCCCAGACCCAACAGCCGTCTCCTGGAGATCCTCATGGTACAACCTCCAGTCCGTGCCGATACCGGAAGGCATCGGTCAGGGTCACATCCACCCAGAGTTGGTGGAGATCCCCACCCGAGTCCTCAAAGCGCTGCGCCAACATCTGCAGCGTGCAGGCATCCTCCAGCTCGGCCGACCGGCCCACCGCATACTCAAAAACCCGGTGGGTGTAGCAGGACTTCAGCCGATCATCGCTGTCCAAAAGCGCGATCATCTCTGCCGCCCCGTACACCGTGCCCGTGGGGTCCGTGAGTCCGGCGCTTGCATCCACCGGGTGGCCGTCATCCCACTGCTCTCTCCACTCCCCCAGCGCGCCAAAATGCTCAAAGGACAGCCCCATCGGGTCGATCTGCGTATGGCAGGAGGCACAGCTTGGGTCTGAGCTGTGCGCCGCCAGACGCTCCCGCACCGTCGGCCGGTCCGCCGAAGCTTCGGGAAGGATCATGTTCACATCTGCAGGCGGGCTCAGATCCGAGCACTGCAGTGCCCGCAGCAGCCACACCCCCCGCCGCACCGGCGCCGAGTCCGCCGCATAGGCATGGGCGCTCAAAAAGGCACTGCGGGTCAGCAGCCCCGGCCGCTCCGCCCCCAGGTCCACCCGTGCCCACGCATCTACCGACAGTCCATAGATGGGAGCCAACTCTGGGTTCACCCAACTCTGGGTGCCATACATCAGGCTCTCCCACGTGGCGGGACCGCTCCACACCTGCTCTGTCACAAACAGATCGGTCTCTCCGCGCATCGCCTCCACCAGACTGTCCGTAAACTGCGGATAGACGCTACTGTCGCGGGTCGCCCCGGAAAGCCGCCACAGGTGCAGCCAGTCCTGGTGGAAGGCCGCCACCGAGCGCAGCGCCTCGGGGGACCGGGCCAGGCGGGAAGCCTGTGCCGCAAGCTGCGCCCGCGTCTCCAGCTCGCCCGCCTCCACCGCCCGCCGCAGCTCGGCATCGGGCGGCGCGTCGGTCATAAAATAGGCCAGGCGGGCGGCCACCGCCGCAGCCTCCACCCGTGCCGGCTCCATCTCCCCGATCGGCGCCGCGTCCAGATACAAAAACTGCGGCGTCTGGAGGATCAGCTCCACCTGCATCCGCAGCGCCGTGTCGAGGTCCAGCCCCGCGTCCACAAAGCGGGTCGCAAGTGTCGCCTCCGCGCTGCTGAGCGGCCGTCGGAAGGCCGCGGCCGCAAAATCCAGGGCCCAAGCCCGGGCACAGGCCCGATCCTCGGCCGGGCAGCCGGTGTCCTCGGGCAGGTGAAGCATGGCCGCCGCCGCCTCGGCCGCCAACATGATCTGCTCCACCCCTGCCGCAGAGACCGGGTTTGCCGAAGCAAAGCTGCGGTAGCTGCCCGCCGTGGTCGACGGGAAAAGAGCCGGGTCCGGGCGATGTCCCAGCAACTGCGCCACGCTGTTGGCCCACTGGTCGGGGGTCAGCCGGCGCAGCGGGGCCGTGCCCGGCCGCGGCTGACCATCCCCGCAGACCGGGGGTTTTTCGCCGGGAAAGGCACAGCCCCCCGGCGTCTGGGCCCGCGCCACCAGCTCGGCCAACAGCGCGTAGTCCGCCGAGTAGGGCGCCAGGCGCTGCCCACCCCCGTGGCTCTGCCCGCCGGAGGGCTTTTGAAGCAGCAGATCGGGACCGATGGCGGCCACCGCCGCCTGAAAAGCCGCCCAATTCTGCTCCCGAAGCGCGGAAGATCCCGGATCCTCCAGCTTCAGGCGGGTGCCGTCGGCGATCCCCCCGCTGCGGTGACAGCCCGCGCAGTCCTCCAGAAAGGGAGCTGCTTCGGCGAAAAACTCGAGATCCTCCACACAGGTGTCGGGCTGAGAAAGGGGAGGGCTTTCCACCGGAGCCGCACAGGCCAGGATCCAGATCATGGCCGCTGCTCCAAAACACCGTCCCCAAAGCCCAGGCCGCCCGCCGCGCTCGCGCCCTCCTCCCACGAAAAACCCTCGTCGTAGGAGGCATAGAGCGTCCCCCCACTGCTGCCCAACAGCACCCCGCGCAGCCCCGCCCGCGGCAGCACCCCCGTCGCATTCACCGTGTCCCAGGCCACCCCGTCCTCGGAGCGGAACAGGCTCTGCCCGTCTCCCACATAAAATACGCCGCCCACCTCGATGATCCCACGCACGTCCCCTCCGCCGGTGCTGGATACCACCCAGCTTTCGCCGTCCGTACTGGCCAGGGTGGTACCCCCCGCCCCGCCGGCCACAAACAGACCCGCCCCATAGGTCACCACCGCCAGCGCCGACGAGGTGGGGTTGCCGGACCATGCCCAGTCCTGCCCGGTGGTAGAATGGGCGACCAAGCCCGCATCTCCCACCGCCACCACGCCGCTGTCGCCCGCGGCCATCGCCCGCACATGGCTGCTGAGCGCGCCGGCCCCCCGGCTCCAGCTCCGCCCATCCGCCGACCAAAGAAGCGCCCCGTCCGTGGCCACAAATTGGCCGCCAAACCACACACAGTCCGCCAGGGGCGAGCCCAGCTCCGTCCCCGACTCCCAGCTCAGACCGTCGGCACTGCTCCACCAGGCCCGCTCGGCGTTGCCGCCCACCCCCACAAAACGCCCCGGCCCCGCGCAGACCCCCCGGATCAGGGCCGCCGTGTGGGCCACCTCCGTCTCCCAGGCGTCGTAGTCGGCGGTGCTTCCGTAGTCTGGACTACTAAGAATATGGGCACCATCGCCCGCCAGCACAAAGCGGAGCGGCGCTGTGGCCTCGGCCTGCAGGTCCAGAAGGGCAGGGGAGCCCGGCTGATCGTAGGGCAGAGAAAACTGGCCGGTGGCCGCTCCGGCCTCCCCCGGCGCAAAAGACAGGCGCAGCGTGGCCTGCTCGCCGGGCTCCAGGTAGACCGGCGGAAGCTCCTCCAACAAAAAGGACGCCCCGGTGATCCAGGCGTCGGGGTGCCCCAGAAAGCGCAGGCGCTCCCCACAGGGGTTGAACAGCTCCAGATCGACCACACGAAGGTCAGCCAGGGCCGGCGCCTCCCCGAAGTCCAACAGCGAGCCCGAGGGCAGGGCCGCCCCGTCCACACGCAGCTCCAGGCCGGTGCAGGCGGGGCTGCTGTCGCCCGGACTGTCGGGGGCACTGTCCGTGGGACTGTCCACCGCACTGTCCGCAGGGCTCTCCGATCCACGGACGGAGTCCGGGTCAGAATCCGGGGAGGTACATGCCCAAAACAGAAGAATCATGGCCACCGCTCGCTGCTCATCGAGCGGATGCTCACCCCGGCCGGAGGGCTGAGCACCAGCTCCCACTGCTCGGTATCCTCAGAGCGATACAGGCCCCCGTCCGAGCCGAGACCGAAAAAGGCACCGTAGCTACTGCCCAAAAGGTAGTAGGACTCCCAGCGGTCCAGACCGGGCACCGGCTCCCAGGAAAAACCATCGGTCGAGCGCCAGAGAAGTGGATCCTGGTTCGTGGTGGCCTGGGCCAAAAAGGTGCCCGCGGCCCAGGCCACGGACATAAAGTTGGCCCACTGGGACTCACCCCAGGTCTGGTCCGTCCAGCTCAGGCCCCCGTCCACACTGGTGGAGAGGAGGAGGCGATCCGCACCCCAGCCGCCCACCGCCACAAGCACACCGTCGCCAATGGCCAGATCGTTGTAGCCGTCCCCATCGACAAAGCTGTTGCTTCCTTCCCACTGTTTTCCGTCGACCGACCAAAGACGGCGGCCCCCACGCCCCACCGCCACAAAGTGCTCCCCCGTAAAAACCACGGAGTTGTTCAGGTCGGAGTAGTCGGTAGGCTCGTGGACCAGCGCCGCACCACTCTCCGACCAGGACAGCACCCCACCGCGCAGGCATACAAAAAGCTCCGCGCCCCAAGCACAGTCGGTGGCCCAGAAGTCCTCGGCGGCCGTGGTCTGCACCCAGCTCTGCCCATCCTCGCTATAGGCATAGGTCCCCAAAGAAGACCAAGACGAACCATCCATATCCGCACGAAAGAAGCGCCCCTCTCCCCAGGTCACCGCCCGCGCCAAGGCATCGGCAGAGCTGGGAGCAGGCCCGGAAGTCCAGCTTCTTCCTCCATCATCGCTGGTGGCCCACCATCCCCCATCCCCCACCACCACTGTGCGCAGCGGCGCGGGCACCTCGGCCACCAGAGTCACCCCCTCGGGCAGCTCCGGCAGGCTCAAAACGGCGGTCCAGTCCCCGGCCTCCGTCGCAACCACCGGATTGAAGGATAGCGTGAAAAATGTACTTTCCCCCGGCTCCAGCAACGTGGGCACCTCTCCCGACATCGCCCAACCCTCTCCCGCCAGCCAGGAAGAGGCCGGCAGTGCCAGCGCGGCGCTGCTGCGGTTGCTCAGCACCGCCGCCCGGGACAGCTCCTGATCCAGGCCGGCCGGGGCCGTCGCCGCCCGAAGGGTGGCCCCATCCGGAACCAGCTCCCCCTCCACCACCAGGGTCAAGGCCGCCGACCAGTCCTCGCCCGAAGGCCAGGCACTATCGGAAGCCTCTTCCACGCCCGAAGACTCGGCGGGGAGCGGGTTCGACGCGGGCTCAGGGGAGCAGGCGAGCAGCAGCCACATTCCCTGAGGCTACCCTCAGACCAGGTCCTTCGCCACCTTCCAGTAGTCCTGGAGCACGTCCCGGTCCTTCTCAAGCTGGGCGGGCACACCCTGGTCGTTTTTGGGAAGGGCGGACTGCACCCAGTACTGGGCGGCCCGCTGCATGGGCTCCTTAAGCTCCGGGTGATTATCAGCCACTTTCCCCGCAAAAGTTCCGATACCCCGCAGGTTCTGGGGCCAATGCTCGGTGGTGTAAAACTGGGCACTCATCCCCTTCTCCAGCCCCTCCTCCGTCGCATCCAGCGCAGTCCGTACGTACTTTTTGAAGGTTTCGTTGGTCTTGCCCATCACCTGTGCCCGCGTATTCAAGCCGATCACCGCCTGGTTGTACGCGGCGGTAATGGGCTCTGAAAGGGTACCGACGGCCAGGGCAAAGCTGAACTTCTTGGCAGCCTTGGACATCTCCTCCACATCTTCTGCGAACTTCTTGGTCTTTTCGTTCTTCTCCAGATCCTCTGCTTTGTCGTGCAGAAAATTCTCCAGCGAGCGCATGCCCTTGTAGGCTTTGTTCACCTTGTCGCTGGTTTCTTCCTTGAGCCGCTGAAGCGCCGCATCCAGTTGGTCGCGATCGTAGCGCCCCGGAAGATAGGCGTGCAGGTCCAGCTTCTCCCACGGCACATCTTCAAAAAGGTCGTGGGCCTTCTCCAACTGCTCGGTGATTCCAGTCTTCACCTTGGAGATCCTGGCCAGGACCCCCTTCTTTTTGTTCCAGTACTTGACGGTCAGTGCTTCGGGGTAGTCAGGCTTCTTCACGGCGGGCATGCTGGCTCCTGGGTGCGCGCCGGAACGTAGCCTACCTCACACGCTGATCGCCCCCTCGCGGAAGGCCGAAGACCCGATTTTCACATTCACCACCGCCGGCTTCCCGCTGTCGATCGCCCGCTGGATCGCCGGGTAGATGTCGTCCGCCTCCTCCACATACTCGCCGTGCCCGCCCAGCGCCTCCACCACCCGATCGTAGCGCGTAAACTCCAGCTTCGTGGCCGGCGTACGCTCCTCGGTAAAGAGCTGGATCTGACCGCGGCGGATCTGCGTCCAGGCCGCATCGTTGCCGATCACGCCCACCACCGGAATGTTCTGGCGCACCATCGCCTCGAACTCCAGCCCATGCAGGCCAAAGCTGCCGTCCCCGTAGATGATCACCACCGGATCATTCGGGCGCGCCAGACGTGCCGCCATCGCATAGCCCGGGCCCACCCCCAGCGTGCCCAAAGGCCCCGGGTCCATCCAGTGCCCCGGCTTCCACACATCCACCACCTTGGCCGCCGTGCCCACAATATCGCCACCATCGCAGACAATCGTCGTATCCGGAGTGATAGCGCGGGCCAGCTCCTTCGAAAAACGGAGCGGGTTGATGGGGTTGTCGGTGGAGTTCAGCTCCGGCAACATCTTTGTAAATCGGCTGACCTCAATTTTACGGAGGACCGCCAGCCAGTCGGCGCCGGAGCGCGTGCCCGCCTCGGCAAGCTGCTTCATCACCAGGCCCGTATCGCCCACCAGGCCCACCTGAGCCCCCCGGTTGTGGCCGATCACGTCCCCATCCAGATCCACATGGATCACCTTGGTGGCCGGGTTGATGTCGTTGCCATAGGCCAGACGGAAATCCCAGGGGGTCCCGAAGATCACGATCACATCGGCCTCGCCCAGGGCCCGACCGCGGCTCAGGCGGTAGAAGCGCGGATCATCCGGGCGCAGCGCCCCACGGGCAGCACCATTCAAATAGACCGGAAGATCATAGGCTTTCAGAAAGTCGTGGATGCTGTCCTTATAGGGGCTCCACCACCACTGGGAGCCCACAATCGCCACCGGGCGCTCCGCCTTCTCCAGGATCGCCGCGGCCGCCGCGATACCCGCCGGATCGCCCCCCGTCACATGTTGGGTGCGGTAGTCCTGCGGAATATTCACATCTTCGTCGTCGTGCATGTTCATCAGCACGTCCAGAGGCATCTCCAGGAACACCGGCCCCGGCACACCCGTCGTCGCTTTACGGAAGGCCATCGTCATAAAGTCGGGAATGCGGTGCGTATCTGGCACCGTCACACTCCACTTGGAGATACTGCGGAGAAGGGTCACATGATCCATCTCCTGCAGAGAGCCCTTCCCTGAAAAAAACTTAGGTCCCTGGCCGCCGATCAGGATCATCGGCACCCCACCGCGCATCGCATTGGCCGCCGCCGTCACCGCATCGGTCACCCCCGGGCCCGCCGTCACCGCCGCCACGCCCACCTGACCGGTCGCGCGCGCCCAGCCCTCCGCGCAGTGGCCCGCCGTCTGCTCGTGGCGCGTATCCACCACCCGAATCCCCAGGTCCAAACAGCCATCATAGATATGCTGAATGTGCCCACCGCAGAGGGTGAAGAGGTGGCTCACCCCTTCCTTGGCAAGAGCGCGAGCGACAAAGGTACCACCGTGGACGTGCATCGGACCTCCTGACCGGCTGCAAGCCGGACCCGGCGTCCCTATCCCGCAGCGGCGCCCATCTGCCTCTGTTTGTATCAAAAAGGTCTGCGCCGGCACCCGGCCCTTGCGCAAGACCTGCTCCCGCGCTTAGCTTCCTAGGGTACGGAGTTCCCATGCGCGTCCTGCGTCACCTGATCGCCGCCAGCCTGCTCACCACCCTGGTCCTGGGAACCTGGCATGTCGCCGCCGGATCGGCCGCCGCCGTCGCCTCTGTGGGCGAACAGCCCCAAGAAGGCGGCCTGCGCGGCATGTTTCAGCAGATGGCCGCCATCGGAAGTGTCTACGACCTCTCCGCCCTGCGCAACCTCCAGCGGGTCGACGCACTTATCGATCAAACCTATGTGGACCCGCAACGTATCGATTATTCCAAAATGTTCCAATCGGCACTGGGCGCAATTGAGGCCCAAGTACCTGGAGCATTGCTGGACCTGGACGAAAAGGGCGAGCGGCTTCAGGTAGAAGTCGGCGGCTACCGCACCACGCTGACGGTGCAGAAGCTGGGCTCCTTTGCCAACCTGGAGGCCGAGCTGCGTCGGGTCGCCGCCATCCTGGAAGCGCATGTAGACAGCAAAGAAGTACCCTTTCCCGAGATCGAGTACGCCATCATCAACGGCGTCCTTGCCACGCTCGACCCCCACTCCGTCTTCCTGCCCCCCGAAGGCAGCAAAAAGATGGAAGAGGACAACGAAGGCGAGTTTGGCGGCCTGGGAATCACCATCAACATCGAAGATGGGCAGCTCACCATCCAGTACCCCTTGGAGGACACCCCCGCCAAGCGCGCCGGGCTCCAGGCCAACGACAAAATCATCCGTATTGAAGGCGAAGAAACCCTCAATATGGATCTGGAGGACGCCGTCTCCAAGATGCGCGGCGCCCCCGGCACCAAGATCACCATCACCGTCGCGCGGGAAAGCTGGGATACTCCCCAGGATATCTCGCTGATCCGCGACCGGATAAAGCCCGCACAGGTGTGGGGTGTCGCGCTCGAAGGCGGCGTCGCCTACATCCGAATCGACCAGTTCCACGGGCAGGTCGAGACCCAGCTCGACGAGACGCTGAACCGGCTCACGCGGGAGGCCGGCGGAAGCCTGAAGGGCGTCGTGCTGGATCTGCGCGACAACCCCGGCGGCTACCTGCACCAGGCCGTGGCCGTCGTCGATCGCTTCCTGGCCAAAGGCGTCATCGTCGCCACCGTGGAAAGGAACGGGAAGAACCGGGAAGAAAAGCTCGCGAGGGAGCCCAACACCGAACCGGACTACCCCATGGTGGTGCTGATGAGCGGCACCTCGGCCTCGGCCTCCGAGATTGTGGCGGGTGCGCTGAAAAACCAAGAAAGGGCCATCGTCATTGGCGAAACCAGCTTTGGAAAGGGCTCCGTGCAGAACCTGTACCCCTTCTCCGACGAAAGCCGGCTGAAGCTGACCGTCGCGCGGTACCTGACCCCCGGCGACCACTCCATCCAAAGTATCGGCATTCCCCCTGACATCGCGCTGGATGCCTCGCTGGTTGCCCCCCCCGTCGAGCTGAAGCGGAATTGGGCCAACACCGACCCCAACGCCAAGCTGTGGGGCAACCCCCGGATTTCGCTGTTCCGACGCGATCACTACCTGGAAGAAGCCGACCTGGAAGGCGCGCTGCAAAGCTCGGAAGAGGCCGGCGCCGGGCCGGTCTACAGCCTGCGGTACCTGGAGCCCGACCCTGTAAAAGAGGACGAAGTCCGCACCGACCGGAAGGACGTGCGTCGTGACTTTGAAGTGATGTTCGCACGGGACGTGCTCTTGGCCGCCCAGGGAAGCCGGCGTGCGGATGTGCTGCGCGACGCCGAGAGGGTGGTAAACAGCCGGTTGAAGGGCGAAGAAGAGCGCGTGGAAAAGGCCTTCAAGGAGCAGGGCATCAACTGGAGTGCCTGCGCCAACCCCGGAAGTGCGAGCGTCGCCATGGACCTGAAAGTCAAGGGCGACGGCGTATTGAACCCCGGGAACCTGGAAGAAGTGCAGCTCACCGTCACCAACACCGGGAACGTACCGCTGTGTCGGACCGTGGTGAAGAGCAAGTCCGGCAACGACATGCTGGACGGGATGGAGTTCTACGTGGGCCGACTGGAGCCCGGGCAGACCCGCACCGATGTACGGAAGATTGCGTTGGAAGAAGGCTACCCCACAGAAATCTCTGGGGTGGACCTGAAGATGGTGGACGTGAGCGGCGCCGAGCTGGCCAACGGCACCAGCGAAGTGCGGAGCGAAGGGCTGGCGCTGCCCCGCTACGCGTGGAGCTGGAGTTTTGACGACAAAGTCGGCGGAGATGGCGACGGAATTGCCGAAGTTGGAGAGACCGTCAGCATCAAAGTCAACGCCACCAACGTCGGGAGTGGGGCTGGCGGAGAGCTGGTCATCGCCATCAAAAAGGGCGACGGACTTGGGAAAAGTGTCGTGCTGAAGCAGGGCACCTTCTCCATTCCCGACCTTGCGCCTGGTGCCAGCGGGAGTGGGGAGCTGTCCTTCCAGGTGGTCGCAAGGGCCGAGGACATCAAAGAGATGCCCTTCGAGCTGCGGATCACCGAAAAGGAGCGCTACGACTACGCCTCGATCATCAAGGCCTCGTTCACCGGCTACTACACGCAGTCTGAGACCTTGAACGTACCCTTTGACCGCGCCCCCAGCGCCGGACAGAGGGAGACCCCCAACATCGAGCTCACGCGGGTTCCCGAGCTGCGCGTCACCGAAGGGCGGGTCACCATCTCCGGCGTAGCCACGGACGAAGCGGGCATCCGGGACGTCATCATCTACCAGGGCGACAACAAAGTGGCCTACGCCGACGGAGGAAAGGGCCTGAAATCCGTGCCCTTCTCCGCCACCGCCGAGCTGAAAGAGGGGAACAACCTGATTGTTGTGCTGGTGCGCGACGTGAACGGGCTGACCACGACCCGGGCCGTGGACGTGTACCACCCGCCGGTGAAGGCCGCGGCGGGCGCGGCCGCGCCGGCGACCACGCCGGGCTAGGCAAAGGGCGTACAGCCCCGCCCAACGACGCCCGGAAGGGGTGGGAATAAGCTGAATATTCTCCAAACCGCGCAAGGCGCGCGCGGCCCGAGCGCCGCGAGCGCCTGTGGGTGGGCATCGTGGGGGGGGCGACCGGGAGTGAGAAAAGGCTACTCTTTAGACGTCCAAAGAGTTGCCTTTTCTCGAACTATCCAACTACAAGCTACGCTAAATCCTTCTCCAGCTCCGCCAACCGGTTGCGGAAACGCTCCAGCACCTCCCTCAGACGGTTCTTTTGCCCGCTGCTCAGCTTCTTTTCCCGCACCTGCTGCCACTGCGCAGCGAGTTCATCCAGCGCTTCCACTGACCGCTCGAAGCGCGTCACCACCCGGCCCAGGTGGGGGCTCTTGTCCTCCTCCTCAGGCGCCGCGGGCTGTAGACCCTCGGCGGGGTTCGCGTCGATCCACTTGCCGGCCCGGATCGACAGCACCGCGTCGCGGAGCTGCCGGCTGCTCCATTGGTTCTCCAGCGTGGCCTGCGCCAACAGGCTGCGGGTGGGCCCATCCTCCACCCGCGCCAGCTCCACCACATGCGAAAACAACAGCCGCTCCACCGTTCCCTCGGGCAGGCCGGCCACCGCGATTCGCGCCCCTATACAAGACCGCAACACCTGCTCCCCCAGCCCGATCTCGTTGAGCTGGTCCCGGCAGCTCTCAACAAAAGCATTGAAGGAGCTTGGCTTTTTGGGGTCGTGGCTGTAGTAGGCTTGGATGTCGCCCCCGAAGTAGTCTTGCAGGATCAGCCTTCCCACCTCCAGCCGAAAAAAGAGCAGGTGATTTCTGGATAGCTGGGCGAGTCGGTCCAGGGTGGCTTGGTGATCGTGTTGGGGGACAAGCATGGGTCTCCGGGGGAAGACAGGATCCTATCCGATTTCGCGATCGCCGTCGGGGGCGGGGCCCCCCAGAAGGCAGACGCACCTGCCTTGTTCGCCCAACGAAGCGGCATGCGGTTAAAGCTCCCCCATGTCCCCCCTCCCCATCTTCACCGGCAGCTCCGACTTCCCCAAGCTGCGGGAAGATGGCTACTTATATGTGGACAAAAGCCGCTTCATCTCGGAAGTTCTGACCCGAAACGCCCTGGTGCAACAATACCCCCGGCCCCGACGCTTCGGCAAAACCCTGTCCATGTCCATGCTCCGGACCTTTCTGGAGATCGGGCCGGATCGGAGTACACTCTTCTCGGATCTGAAGGTGTGGCAGGATCCCCTGTCGCGGCGCCACTTCCAGAAGTATGCCGTGATCTCGTTAAGCTTCCGGGGAGTCAAGGGGAGCGACTGGGCCGAGACACGGGACGGGCTGCGGCGGGTGGTCTGGCGGGAGCTGGAGCGCCTGGAGCCGCTGTGGTCGGGACCGGGGGTGTCGCCGGGGCTGGTGCGGAACCTGCGCGCGGTGCAGGAGGGGCGCATCGACGAGCGGGGGGTGCTGGTGGAGCTGACGGCGGCCCTCCGTGCCGCCACCGGGCAGCGGGCAGTGATCCTGATCGACGAGTACGATGGGCCCATCCTCCATGCCTGGACCGTAGGCACTTTTGATCCCGTAGCCGACTGGTTCCGCAGCTTTCTGACCGAGGGTCTGAAGGACAACCCCCACCTGCACCGGGGGGTGCTGACCGGGGTGCTGCGGGTGGCGAAGGAGTCGATGTTTTCGAGCCTGAACAATGTGGAGGTCTACAGCCTCCTCTCGCCAGAGGTGGAGCTGTTTGGCTTCACGGAAGCCGAAGTGGAAAACCTGCTGACGCAGTACGGCCGCGAGGCCGAGGCCGAGGAGATCCGCCGCTGGTACAATGGCTATCGTTTTGGCGACAGTACCGTGTACAACCCCTGGTCCATCCTGCATGTGTTGGCGAAGCCGCGAGTGCCACTCCAACCCTACTGGCTCAGCACCGCCGGTCGCAACGACCTGGTGCGCGAATTGCTGCTGAAAAGTACCGATCTTCATGTTCCGATCACCACGCTGTTGCAGGGCGGCGCCATCGAGCGCCCGGTACGCGAGGATGTGGCCCTGCGCGACCTGGAAGGGAACAATGTCTGGAGTCTCCTGCTTTTTTCCGGCTACCTCAACGCGCTGAGTGTACGGGACGACGGGGATCGCCTCCTGGCTACCATGGCGATCCCCAACCAGGAGCTGCGCCGGATCTGGCGGGCCACCTTCGCCGACTACCTGGACACGGGTGTGGACAGTCTGGAGCCGCTGCATCAAGCCTTCCTGACCGGAAATGCCGAAAAGGTGCAGACTCTGCTCCAAAAACTCCTGATCCGGCATGTGTCCTACCACGATGTGACCGAAACACAGGCCGAGGCTTTTTATCATGCCTTTGTCTTGGGCTTGCTGGTGACGATGGAGCGCACCCACCGGGTCCACAGCAACCGCGAGGTGGGCCAGGGACGGGCGGATGTGTTGATTGTCCCCAAAACGCCGGGACAGCCCGGTGTGGTGCTGGAGTTCAAAAAGCAGACCGGCAAAGGCAGTCTTGCCACCCATGCCGCCGCCGCCCTGCGCCAGATCTCAGCCAAAGGCTACGCGGCCGAGCTGGAGGCCGCCGGCGCGGCACCGATCCAGAAAATGGGGATTTCTTTCGCGGGAAAGGAGATGGTGGTGAAGGGGGTGAAGAAGGTCGGGACAGGTGTCGATACCGGGATGGAAGGAGCCCGCGTGTAGGCATCCGCCCGCCAAAAAGCTCTTCAGCCTCTTCCAGCCCCAAAAAACCGCAAGATGAAGTCCTGCACCCGGCCGGCGGCCAGGTACTCCACCCGCTGCGCCTCCGGTAGCGTCCGGAACTCGTCGATCACACCCCGACACTGATCCTCCCCACATGCACAGGTGCAGCTCCACATCTCCAGTCCTTCCGCGTTGAACCTGGCTTGATCGTACAGCATTGTGCAGGAGTAGTCGAAGGTGATCTCTTCGTCCACGCCGATCTCCCGCAACGCCACCAGCTCGTTCCTGCCGCGAATATAGGCGTTGGGATTGCAGGAATAGTTGAAGGAGCGGCAGACCTCGTCCAGGTCGATAAACTCAGACGCATCGACCTGGAGCGGGTCCGAGATCACCTCGGTCTTCGCCCGAATGCGGGCGATGATCTCGTCTGTGGTGCAGCTTTGGCCTTCCATCAGGCAGATGCGGCGGCCGGCCGGGATCGGCTCCGACGCAAAGACCCCCACACCCGCGATAGAAGATCCTTCAACTCGGAACAATTCAAAACCTCCGTGCACGGCCAGATGGTACAAAGGGGGAGCCCGCCGGTCAAGGAGCCGGCGGGCGCATGACGCCCGGACAGGCAACGGTCCAGGCGGACCCTCCCGGATCACTCAGCGCGGGTCCACCCACCACGCCTCCGGCTCCTGCCACCGGGCGGTGCGCCACCGCTCCATGTCAGGGTCGTCGGCACGCGCGGGCAATACCAGCGTAGACGCGCTCAGACCGGCGAGGCGATCCAGCCCCTGAAGTTCCCCGTGCAGGCGCTCTCCCTGCCGGGCCATCCGCAGCGCATAGACCACCGAGGCCAGCCGGTCCCGCTCCAGCCGCAGCCAGCGTATCTGCGAAAAGGGGACAAATTGGGAGAGAATCTCCCGCAACAGCTTCGCTTCGCCCAGCGCCACATCCTCCTGGGCAGACAGGCCGGTCAGGCCCTGCAGCCACTCCCGAACCGCTGGACTGGGCGCGAGACCACCCGGGCGATCCCGGGGCACACCCCACAGTCGGCACAGCAGTCCCGCCGCGCCCAGCCGATCCAGAGGCAGCGCCGAATAGGCGAGGCGCCGAAGCTCCTCGGCCATCCATCCGCTCACCCCGGCGGTGCCCAACCACCGCTCCACAGGTGGCATGGGAATGGGCTCCGAATGAGAGAGGAGCGCCCAGTGTATTTCCTCATTCGTATTTTCGATTACAATGTAGTCCGAGCTGTTCTGGCTGAGCAGAATCCGGCCTTCTCCCCTCAGGATCCACCACCGCCCATCCTCCTCCAACCTGCCTTTTTGGAGACGCAGCAACCGCCCGATGTCCACCCGAAGGGTACCCGGATCGGCCACCTCGATGTCTCCCAACAGCGGGGGCAGGTCGATGGACTCCCAGACTTCGCCCCCACGGAGGCCAACTGGCCCCCGGTACGGGTAGCGGAGCTTCCGCAACGTCTCTGCACTCACGTCGTTCTCCTTCCCATGATTTTTGTTCGGTGACCGCCGACGGAGGAGGAGGGTCAGCCTCCGCAGCTCCGCCTTGTCCTCCTCCGAGTAGGCGTCGGTTCGGTCCACACTCTCTGCGAGGTGTTCACGCGCCCGGGCATGGGTCTGGTGGAGCCGAGAAGCCGCCGTTTCTTCGCTTTCTTCCTTCAGGTCTGGCCAAAGCTCCCCCACGAGTGCCCTCAGCGTCACCTCGGCTGGGGGGTACAGCCGCAGAATCTGCTGGATGGACGGGGAGAGCCCGACCGACGCCGGATAGCGCAGTTGGGAAATCCCGACAAACCTGGAGAACTCGTGCTTCTGCTGGTGGGAGAGCCGATCCAGATGCTCCTCCTCCCTCGTCCCTTCCGCCTGCGACGGTGGCGCGACGGGCGCCTCCCCGCCGGCCTTCGCGCGCTCCACCGCATCCATCACCCGCCAGTGCAGGCGCCTCCCAAGAAAGGTGAGCGGAAACTCAATAACTTCCCCCAGGTTTTCCAGGTGGTCCAGCACCCAGATCGTCACATCCTCTGCCGCGTCCTGCCGATACTCCGGATGGCGGGTGTAGCCGTCGGCCATCGCAAACAGTCGGGCGCGCAGCTCTTCGGCCAGCGTTCCCAGGGAGGGGCTCTCCCGGCCTTCCATCGCCAGGATCCTGCCGATTTCATCGACAAGCTGTTTCAGGTCCATCGGGCTTCCTTTTGGCACTAGGCGGGTGGCGCATAGCGCAATGTTACATGCCGCGGGCCCCCGTGTGCGACGGCGCCGCGCCGCCGGTTAAGTCCAGCCCATGTACGACCCCATCGCCCTGGCAATCCCCGGCTTCTTTGTCCTGATCGCCGCCGAGCTGGGCCTGGGCGCCTCCAAGGGACGACTCGGCGGTACACGGCCACTCTACCGCTATGTGGATGCGCTGACCGACCTGGGCTGCGGGGTGACCAGCCAGGTGACCGGCATGTTTCTGACGGCGGTGGTGGCCAACGGAGTCTACACGGCGGTGTACAACTTGGGGCACCTGTGGGATCCCCCGCGGGTGCCCGGCCTGTTGGGGCACGAGGGTCGGGGCTTCTTCTCCGCCAGCGCCGTCCACCTGCTGATGTGGATCTTCGCCTTTATCGCGGTGGATTTTCTCTACTACTGGTGGCACCGGGCCAGCCACCGCGTCAACCTGCTCTGGGCAGCCCATGTGGTCCACCACCAGAGCGAGGACTACAACCTCGCCGTGGCCCTGCGGCAGTCGATCCTGACCGCCCTGACCACCATCCCCTTCTATCTTCCCCTGGCAATCCTGGGCGTTCCCCCTATCGTCTTTTTCATCTGCTCCGCATTGAACACCCTGTACCAGTTCTGGATCCACACCCGCCTGGTCGGCACGCTGGGGCCGCTGGAGTGGGTGATGAACACGCCGTCACACCATCGGGTCCACCACGGCATCAACCCCGCCTACATTGACAAAAACCATGCCGGAGTTTTTATTGTGTGGGACCGCTGGTTTGGGACTTTTGTGGAGGAGGGGGAAGAGCCGATCTACGGCACGGTTCAGCCCTTCCGCAGTGCCGACCCACTCTGGGCCAATGTGGAGCCGCTGCTGAAGCTGACCCAACTGAGTCGCTCCTTGCGCGGCTGGGACCGCCTTAAAGTCTGGTTTGCCCCTCCTGAATGGCACCCGGACGGAAACCTGACCGTGCCCGAACCGGGCGAGGACCTGCGCTGGACCCCCGAAAGCCGCCCCTGGCAAACCGCCTGGACCGCCCTCTGGTTTGTGACCTCCGCCGTGGCCCTGACCTGGACACTCCTGATCCGCCACGACCTCTCCGCCGAGGTCGTCGGGATTGTGGGCCTGTTGGTCTTCTGGACCATCACCAGCTTTGGCTGGCTCTACGACCAGAAGCCGCTGTGGCGCTGGCAGGAGCCGCTGCGCCTGGCCGCGGTGCTGTGGGCGGGAATCTGGCTGGCCAACCTATGGCTGGCCGAGCTGTCCCGCCTGCCTACTTGAACACCCCGATGGGCAGGATCAGCCGCCGGTGGCCGTTGGCATCCGGCGGGGGCAGGTTGCCCGCGTCGATGTTGCACTGGATGGACTGAAAGATCAGGTTGGGCGGAGAGAGCTTGGCATCGCGGGCCTGGCGGAAGCCCACAAACTCTTCCCGCGTGGTGTGGGCCTTCAGTTGGATATTCTTGGCTTTCTCCTCCCCAATCGTGCTCTCCCACTCCACCTTGCGCCCGCCGGGCTGGTAGTCGTGGCCCACAAAGACCCGGGTGCTGTCGGGAAGGGCGTAGAGCTTCTGGATGGAGCTGTAGAGATCGTCCGCGCTACCCTTGGGAAAGTCGCAGCGGCCGGTGCCGTAGTCGGGCATGAACAGCGCGTCACCGGTGAACAGCGCGTCGCCGATCTGCCAGGTCACACAGGCGGGGGTGTGGCCGGGGGTGTGGATGGCGCGGGCCCGCAGGCTTCCCGCCTGGATCTCGTCGCCGTCGTCCATCAGCTTGTCGAACTGTCCACCCGTGGTGTCCAGATCCTGGCGACCGAACACGGCCGCAAACAGGCTCTGCACCGCGGTGATGGGCCTGCCGATGGCCACCTTGGCACCGAATTTCTCCCGCAGTCGGGCACTCCCGCTGATGTGATCCGCGTGCGCATGGGTCTCCAGCGACCACAGCAGCTTCAGGCCCAGCTCCTTGATGCGTTTTGTGTACTGCTGAATCGACTCTTCAAAAAAGCTGACCCGCAGGGGATCGTAGTCGAGCACCGGGTCGATGATCACGGCATCGCGGCTGGCCTCGTCCCACACCAGGTAGGTCAGGGTCCAGGTCCGGGCGTCAAAGAAGGCTTCGATGTTCATGGGGGCTCCTCGGTAGGTGCCCTGTATGCTGCAAGGGGCGTGCCAGGATCGGGGGGCTGCCGAAAGGTGGCTTTTCTCTGCGCTTTGTCAGGGGGTGAAACAAACAGGTTTCAGCCTCATGTTTCAAATGAAACACCATCCCGAAACAGCCTTGAAACAGGCCCTACACCCCCCTCCGCAGCGCCTCCCGCAGCCACCGATGTCCCGGGTCCTGGTTCAGCCGCTCCGGCCACAACATCCGCACCGGGAAGCTCGGCAATGGAAGCGGCGGCTTCAGCACCCGCAGCGGCGCCATCTTTGCGAATTGTTCGGCGAGGCGGCGGGGGGCCGTCAGCACCAGATCGGACTGCGCGACCAAGAGCGGTGCTGCCAGAAAATAGGCGATCTTCAAGACGATCCGCCTGGACAGGCCCACCTTCTCCAAGGCCGTGTCCACCACCGTCGTCCCGCTGCCCTGCGGGCTCATCAGCGCATGGCCCAGCCGTACAAAAGTGGCGAGGTCCAACTCCTCCCCCACTTCGGGGTGATCTGCCCGGACCAGACAGGCAAATTCCTCCTCGAACAGCGTAGTCCCCATCACCCCCGGCAGCTCGGGGCTGCGCACCACCATCGCCAGATCCGCCCCCTGGCTGTACAGCCCCAGCTCCGGTCGCCCGTCGGGAGCGGCGCGTACATCCAGGTCCACGCCCGGGGCCTCGGTCCGCAGCAATTTCAGCAGCGGCGGCAGCAGCGATAGCGCATGTGTATCCGGCATTACAATCACAAAAGAGCGACGGCTCAACGCGGGATCCCAGGCGGTGCCGATGCCCAGCGCCCCACCCAGCTCGCCCAGTGCCCGTCGCAAGGGCTCGGCGATCGCCTCTGCACGCGGGGTGGGCTCCAGGCTGTCGCCCTTTCGCACCAGGAGCGGGTCCCCCAACACCTCGCGGAGCTGACGCAGGCTGTGGCTGACGGCGGACTGGGTCAGCCCCAGCCGCTCCGCGGTGCGCGTGACCGAGCGGGTGCGCAACAGCAGGTCCAGCGCCCGCAGGTGGTGCAGCTCCAGCCTCTCCAGGGGGTTGCCATGAATCTGGTTCATGATGCTATGAATTCCTTTCGTTTTTCTCATAACCAGAGGCGCACTATCTTTCGGGTGTTCCCTGGAGAAATCATCATGTCTGTGCTCGTCCTCTCTGCAACCGGTACCACTGGCAGCCACACCCTTCGCGCCCTTGTCCGTCGGGGTGCCGATGTGCGCGCCGCCAGCCGCGATCCGCAAAAAGCCAACTTCGGTCCCGGTGTAAAGGCCGTCCCCTTCTCCCTGGAGGACCGCAGCACCTGGACCGCGGCCCTTTCCGGGGTGAAGGCGCTCTACCTCTGCCTTCCTCCCTTCCGCACCGACGAAGCAGAGCTGGGCAAAGCCCTGGTGGATGCCGCCAAAGCCGCCGGCGTTCAGAAGATTGTCAAGCTCTCGGCCATGGGTGTGGAGTACGCGCCCGAGTCCGGACATCGGCAGGTAGAGCTGTACATCGAAGGCTCCGGCCTGAAGTGGATTCACCTTCGCCCCACCTTCTTCCACGAGAATTTCATCAACTTCTACGGCGGCACGGTGAAGGGCGACAGCGCGATCTACCTGCCCGCCGGCAAGGGCCGCACCCCCTTTGTTGCCGCCGAGGACATCGGCGAGGTGGCCGCTACCGCACTCTTGGGCGAAGAAAGCGGCGAAGCCTGGATCCTGACCGGGCCGGAGCTGCTGGACCACGATCAGGTCGCCGCCATCCTCGGCCAGGCCAGCGGCAAAGGCATCCGCTATGTGGACATTCCTCGGGAAGCCCATATCGAAGGGATGAAAAGCTGGGGTATGCCCGAGCTGGCCGTCCAGACCATGAGCGGGCTCTACGACATGGTGCGGGCCGATGCGATGGCCCAGATCTCCGGCGATGTGCAGCGGGTTCTGGGGCGTGCCCCCAAGACTTTTGCCGCCTGGGCCGCCGAGAACGCACGCGCCTGGGACTGATCAGGCCAGGCCCAGCGTCCGCACCACGTCGCCCATCGAAGCTTCCAGCACGTCCAGCCCTTCCTTCAGCTCGGCATCGCTGAGCGTAAGGGGAGGAAGAAGGCGGACACAGTTGGAAAACAGGCCCGCCCGGATGGTGATCAGCCCCCGCTGGAGGGTGGCGGCGTTCACCGCCTGGGTGGCCTCCATCCAGGGCTCGCGGGTGGCGGGATCTTTGACCAGCTCCATCGCCAGCATGGGGCCCAGGCCGCGTACATCGCCGATCAGGCGGGGATACTTGGCTTGTAGGGCCACCAAGCGCTCCCGCATCACGTTGCCGATCTCGGTGGCGCGCTGGAGAAAAGCCGGGTCGGTGAGGGTGTCCAACGCCTTGAGTGCGGCCACGCATGCGAGGGGATTTCCCGAGTAGGTACCTCCCAAACCGCCGGGGTGCGGAGCCTCCATCACCTCGGCGCGGCCGATGATGGCCGAGATGGGCATACCGCCACCCAGGCTCTTGGCGGTTGCGACGATATCCGGCACCACGCCAGAATGTTCGATGGCGAAGAGCTTGCCGGTGCGCCCCATGCCGCTCTGCACCTCGTCCGCCACCAGCAGGATTCCGTGCTGATCGCAGAGCGCACGCAGACGCCGCAACCAGGCGGCTGGAGCGGGTAAAAAGCCTCCCTCTCCGATCACCGGCTCAATCACCACGGCCGCCACATGCCCGGGGTCCACCACCGCCATAAAGTTGTGGTCCAACTGGCGACAGTGCCAGTCCACCCAGGCTTCTTCGCTCATCTCTGCCGGGCGCCGGTAGAGGTTGGGGAAAGGAAAGCGGTAGACCTCCGGCGCAAAGGGGCCAAAACCCTTTTTGAAGAGGTTGAACTTGGAGGTCATCGCCATGGTCAGGTTGCTGCGCCCGTGGTAGGCGCCGTCGAAGACCACGATGCCCTGGCGACGGGTGAAGGAGCGGCTGATGTGGACACAGGTCTCCAGGGCCTCCGCCCCGGAGTTCATAAAAAGTGTCCGCTTGCGGAAGTCACCGGGCGTCAGCGTGTTCAGGCGCTCGGCCAGGGCCACCAGCGGCTCGTAGGTGGCCACGATGGCACACATGTGGATCAGCTCGGCGGCCTGAGCCTGGAGGGCCGCCACCACATTGTCGGGGGTATGGCCCACGGCCAGGGTGCCGATGCCACCAGCAAAATCGAGGAAGATATTGCCGTCCACATCGGTGACCCGCGCGCCGTGCGCCGAGGCCACCGCAATCGAGGTCAGCTTCGCAGCGCCGGGCGGCATGGCTGCCTCGCGACGGGCGACCATGGCGCGGCTGTTGGGTCCAGGGACTTCCGTGATCAGGCGGATGGCAGAGTGCATAAGAACCCAAGGGAGAAGGGGGGATTTGAACCGCAGAGCAGCGCTGCGGAGGCCGAAGGAACAGTGGGCAGAGGATAGCAGATTGCCGCCTGGATGTCTCTCCGCAGGCAGGCGCGGGGGGCGCCATGGCCCGGGTGGGACCGGGGCAACAATGAGTTAGGCTGGTGGTAGGAGCCGACAATGTGGTGGATTCTGGCCTGTGTTCCTCCCGAAAAACCTGCGGAATCTCAGACGGACTCGCCGACCGCAGAGTCCGGCCCGGACTCCGCCGCCGATTCCCCGGACGACTCCAAGCCCGGCTTCGACGACGATCTGGGCTTCAGCACCTGCGCGCCGCGTTTTCCGGCCCTCACGATAGCGGCCCCTCCCACCTCCACGGCCTTTCTGCCCAGCTCCAACGGCTGGATTGCCGCTGCCTATGCCGTGGACGCCCGCGACGTGCCGGTCCGCTACAACGACGGGAGCTGGGGCCGCGCCAACCAGAAGGGCGCCATCACCACCTTCTGGGATCACCCCACCAAAAATCCAACATCTACAAGCACTTCGGAAGACCGCCTTTGGGATTTGTATCCTGGACTACGAGTTGATGGGGAGGGCACCTGGCTGGTGAATGTGCCCGCCGTGGACCAGGGCTACATGCCGGGCACCGGCATCATTCGGCTGCGGCAGACTCTGGGGGATTTGGAGATAGAAACCCACTATTTTGCGCCCTTTCAGAGCGGCGGCGAGCGGGACCTGGTGACCATCGTGACGGTGAAAAACGTCGGGAGCCAGGAACATGCGGTGGAGCTGTACCTGCTGCAAAACGCCCATGTGGATGGGGAGGGAAGTGCGGCTGGAGAGGAGGTTTCGGGGGGAAGCCGCGGAATTCTGGAGCGGGGGCAGGAGGGGGCGATGCTGCACAGCCCCATCGACATGCCCGACCACGTTGCCGCAGCACCGGCAGGCAACGAGGCAAATCCCTGGTCCCGGCTGGAGAACAACCAGTCCCTGAACAACGAGCTGATCAGCGGAGACGACGTGGCCGTCGGCTTTGAGTGGGACTTCGGAAGCCTGCAACCCGGCAGCTCGGCCACCCGAGGTGCGATCCTCTCCTTCGACTCCAACCCCGATGTCCTTTCAGAGCGTTTGAGCACATTTATTGCCAACCGCTCTGCCTCGCAGGTGCTGGCTGCGGAGGTGGCGGACTGGACTGCCTGGCATGCGCTCGAAAACCCGCCCGCTTCCTTGAGTCCCGCCGAGCTGGCGCTCTATCAGCAAAGCACCGCGGTGCTGCGGATGGGCCAGGTGCGCACGCCGGGGAGCGGCTACGGGCAGATTCTGGCCTCTCTCCCTCCGGGAATCTGGAATATCTCCTGGCCGCGCGATCAGACCTTTGCGACCCTGGCGCTGGTGGCCTCCGGGCACCAACCCGAGGCGGAAGCGGCCGTGCGTTTTACGCTGGGCTCCGACTCCGGTACTTACGCCGACTACCTGGGTCTTTCCGACTATACCGTGTCGGTGGCGCGCTACTACGGTGACGGGAAGGAGGAGAGCGACGGGGCGACCTGCGCCGACGGGAGCGATGCGGGGCCCAACATCGAGCTGGACGACTGGGGACTGTTTTTGCAGGCCTGGCAGGCGACGCCGGGCGTACATGCCGGGTCGCTGGATCAGGTGCGGACCGGGGTGGCCGATCCACTGCTGAGCCTGATTCAACCCAACGATCTACTGGTGGCAGACTCCTCGATCTGGGAGCGGCACTGGGCGGATTGTTTCCCCAACGGGCGGAAGCAATTCGTGTGGTCCAGCCTGCAGGCCGCGGCCGGCCTACAGGCGGCCGCCCTGGCCGATGCCCGCTACGCCGACGCCGCCACCCGCCTGCGCAGCGGGCTGCTGCGCCTGAAGGCCGAGGGCGGCCCGGTGACCGTGAGCGCCAGCGGCACCTGCCCGGTGCTGGCCTCCGCCCCCGAAGAAATCTGCACCTACTGCGGGCCACTCGATGCCTCGGGCGTGGAGCTCATCAACCAGGGGCTGGTCCGCCCCGAAAGTGCGCTGGCCCGGGGCACCCTGGAAGCGCTGATGGCGCTGCGCGCGCCGTCGGGCGGCTTCAAGCGCAACGACGACGGTACCGGCTCCACCAACCCCTATCCGTGGTATGACGACCAGGAGTGGCTTTTTATTGACCTGCGCATGGCGATGGCAATGAAAACCGTAGCGGAGGCTACAGAAGATCCCATCCTCGCCGCATCGGCCGAGGCCCTGTTGGCGCATGTGACTGCAGTGGGCACCGCCAACCACGGGCTGATCCCCGAGCTGCTCTCGGACGGGGTCTACAGCTCCGACGACGATGCCGATCGCTGGACCCCCGGCGTGGATGCGGGTGCGGAAGCGCAGGGGGCACATCCGATGGTGGGCTTTGGGGCGGGGGCCTATGTCCTGGCGCTGGAGGCGATGCGGGACTGAGGGGCGACCCGGGATCTCGTCGGAAGCCGGACCGGGCCGATCAGACCTCCTCTGGGAGGTCCCAATTCGGCTGAGGCGGCTCCTCGACCGGGGCCGCAACCTCGTCCGCCAGATCCCAGACCAGGGGGATCGGTGCTGCGGGTACGGGGAGGGGCACCGGCTGCTCTGAGGGGGAATCCTCCGACCAAAGCTCGGGTTCCGCCCGGACCACCAGAGGCTCCGGCTCGGCGATGGACTGCTCTTCTGTCGGCTGTTCCATCGCGGGTGCAGGTTCCGGTTCGTCAGCAAGCGGGGAGGGATCCTCGCCCTGATCCAGGGGAAGATCTTCCACCACCCACCAGGAGATCTGGGCGGCAGTCTGCTCTGCGGCAGTGGCCCGCTCTGCGGCAGTGGCCTGCTCTGCGCCCCGGCCCTCCCCAAGCTCCGGGCCTGGCTCCTCTTTCGCTTCCGGATGCGGCAGGGGCACTTCTTGGGTGTCCTCGTCCGGCTCCACCTGATCGGCGAATGCTCCGTGTCCTTCCTCCTTTTCAGCCGTCCCGTCCTCGGCTTCTGCCGGCAGGACCGGTGGCTGATCCGCCTCGATCACAGGCGCCAACCATGCCTCCTCCAACGAGGGCTCGGCGAAGGATGTGGCCTCCGGGGCCGCCTCCACGGACGGCGTATCCACAGGTTGTTCCTCCTCTATCAGCAGCGGAGGCGTGTGCACGTCTTCCGCGGGGCTGGGCTCAAAAAACACGTCTTCCAAGGGAGCTTCGGTCTGTTCCAGAGCCTGTTCTACGATGGGCGCGGTGGGCAACTCCGCAGCTTCCTCCTCGATCG
>JBEIQS010000345.1:0-4564 GCA_040376425.1 Alphaproteobacteria bacterium
CCGGGTTGTCGAAGGTACAGGTGAGCCGGAGGGTGTCCGTGATGTCCACCGGGATGCCTGCACCTTCAACCGGGTAGCCGAACTGCCAGTCGAAGTCCCAGCCGTCGAGTGCGGTGAGGCAAAGCTCCTCGCCGTCCGCGCGGGTGAGGGTCGTGGACATCCCGCGGCCGAGGCCGTGCATGTGCGGACCCGTGCTGACCAGGAGGGCGTCCACCGGGAGCCGGGTGGTGGCCGTCTCCTCCCAGCCCGTTGCCCCCGCCGGGATGGCGAGGTCAAGGTCCGCGAGCGGCAGGGTAATGAGGGTCCAAGGCGGGCGCTCGGCGGCGAACCAGAGCTTCCAGGCGGGGGCGTCCGCGGCGGGCATGTCGAGGGAGGTGGTGTTGTAGTGCATCTCCACCGCGAGCCGGCTCCCCGCGGGCACACGGACGCCGGCGGCATAGCCGCTCTCCCCCGGCCACCAGGCGGGTGATCCGGGCGCCCAGCCGGCGATAAGGGTGATGCCGTCGGCCATCGCGAGGCCACCGTCGCAGCGGAAGCCGGGGAGCGGGTCGGCGAGGTCCCGGGCGTCCACCTCCGCCTGCGCTGCCGGGGGCACGGCGTACACAAAGCCGTGGTGGCTGATGGAGACGGTGTCCACCACGATCTCCGCACCCTCGACCCAGCGCTCCTCGGCGAAGGGCTCGCTTGTGTAGGCACACCAGTAGGGGTCCGTCTCCAGCGGGCTGACTTCGAAAGCTTCGGCGGGCGCGGCGGTCAGGTCGGCGGCGCGAGGAGCTGTGGGCTCCGCAGGCGGGGAGCTGTCGGCTTCCCCCTCACCCCGTAGGTAGCCGTCCTCGCGCCAGGCAAGGAACAAGGCGCGCTCCGCGTCGGTGAGGCCGAGCGAGCCGGGGACAGAGCGGCAACTTTCGTCGTCGAAGGGCCAGGGCGGCATCCGCCCCGCCTCGACCGACGCGACGATCAACGGGCCGAGGGGTGCCACCTCCTCCCAGGTTGAAAGCGGGTAGGGCGCGAGCGCACTCGCGTGACAGCCGACGCAGCGCTTCGCCATCACGGGGGCGAGGTCCTTCGACCACTCGACGGGGTCGGTGTCCTTGGGGGCGGGGTCTCCGGAGCAGGCCGAAAAGAGGAGCAGGAGCATGTGTACCTCCCCCTCATTATACAACGTTTTGTTTTATATCGCCAGTCCGGAGGGCGTCGGCGGGTCCAGAGGCACCCCAAGCGCGTCAAGCAGCGCCTCTACGGCCCGCAGTTGGCGCTCGGCGGTCCACGCATCCGCGTCAACGAGCACATTCACGGTCAGCCCGTCGGCGAGCGCGACGCAGAGGTCAACGGCAACGTCCACAGGGAGGCGCGACGGCGCCGCCTCCAGGGCTCCCCGAAGTGCGCCGAGGTAGGCAGCATTGTCCTCGCGGAGGGCTGCTTCCCACGCGGGGCGCCCCGGATGGGAGAGAAAGCGGCCGTAGGCCAACCAGGACGCGGTGTCTCCGTCGAGGGCGAGCCCCGAGGCGACGAGGCCGACCAGCCGATCGCGCGGGGCGGGACAGGCGCAGGCCGCCGCAATCCGGGCGCCCACCTCGCGGCGGAGTGCGGCGAAGGCGAGGTCGAGAAGGGCCTCGCGATCGGGCACGTAGTGCGTGATCACCGCGGTGGAGGCGCGCAACTCAGCGGCCACACTGCGAAAGGTGACCGCGTCTAGCCCCCGAGCGGCGACGAGCCGGATCACCGCTCGCGCAATGTCGTGGCGCCGAGCGCCGTCATCCACCTGTCGGGCCATAGGTGCAGATAACCGGGTCGGCGGGTGGCGACCGCTTGGAGGGTGGAAGGACGGGGTGCGGGCGGAGAGGTCCGAACCGGAGACATCCTTTACACCGCAGACCGGGCACATGGTTGACAATCCCGTCGGAGGTGACCGTGCCCTGGCGGGAGATCAGCAAAGTGGAACTCAGGAAGGACTTCGCGGAGGCGGTCCTGTTAGACGGGGTGCCGATGGCCGATGCCTGTCGGCTCCATGGCATCAGTCGTCCTACGGGCTACAAGTAGTTGCGACGCTATGAAGCGCAGGGAATGCACGGGTTACAGGACCGGTCCCGCGCTCCAAAGAACATCGCCAACCGAACGCCGGAGGATGTGGAGGCCGCCGTGGTACAGCTCCGGCAGCGCTACCCCAGCTTCGGGCCGTAGCGCTCAGAGCCCTTCTGGTCAAGCGGTCCCAGGGCCAGGATTGGCCCGCAACCTCCACGATTGGTGAAATCCTGGACCGACGGGGGCTGGTCGAAGCCCGGGAGGGGCGCCGCAGAACGCCTCCCGTATCGAAGCAGGCCACCCGGAGCAGAATGGGCGTCATGAACGGATGCACCTGCGGAAAGGATGTCTGGTGGCCCACCACCATCTGGGTGGAGTATGAGGCCACCCGCGGGGTGGTGGCGAAGGATGGCCGTCCCGAGGGCTACAACATCTGCTGTACCAAGAGCTTTAAGGTGACCCCGAGCGAGCTTTTTCCGCACTCCGCCACCGAGGCTGCCTTTGCGGCCTGGGTACCCGGCTGGTCCGGCGTGATGGAGGAGGGTGCGGCCTTCCGTTGCGGAGACTGCAGCGGGCAGGTGGGCCGGCTGCGCACGGAGAAGGACATCCGCATGAAGTGGAGCAGTCCGAGCTATGCACCGACCGAAATCGAGGTCCAGTTCAACGTGATGGCTGGGAAGACCACGGTCAACCTCTATCACAAACGTATCACGACGCGGGCGGAGGCCGACGGCCTGCGGCGGGCCTGGGGAGAGGCCTTGGATCGTCTGAAGGCCCGGGTGGGTTGAGCTTATTCGCAGGCTGATAGGATGAAGTGGATCGCCGAGAGGCCGCTCTGGCCCTGGAGGATCAGATCATGGAAGCCATCCCCGTCCACGTCTCCCCCCGCAACAGCAGTCCCGGCGCCAGGGTCAGTAAAGGCCACCCCCACCTCGGAGAGCAAGCCCGGCGCGGGCTGGGCCGAGCCGTAGATCAAAAAGGCGCCGGCCGGTTCAGGGGAGACTTCGTCCTCAAAGCGGCTGGTGGGGGCACCGATCAACAGGTCGCCAAAACCATCTCCGTCCACATCCCCCGCCCCCGCCACTGAGGAGCCACTCCAGGTATAGCGGCCCCCTTCATAGGTTACCGGCGCATCCTCCAGCGGGCCGGGAGAGGGGGAGCTGCTGCCGAAAAACAGATAGGCTTCCCCAGAGTCGTTCCCTGCATCCGTGTTTGCCTGCGGAGAGCCGACGACAAAATCGGCGTGCCCATCTCCGTTCACGTCGCCTGCCCCCGCGATGGCCTCCCCTACCTCGTCATCGTCCCCACCGATGTAGCGGAAGCCGATGTCGGCAATCGCCGCAGAGCTGGCGCGGTTGCTTCCCAGGACCAGATAGACGGCGCCGGGATCTTCGAGGTCGCCGTAGGTATAGTAGTCTGCTCCGATCAAAAGATCATCGAAGCCGTCGGCGTCCACATCCCCCGCCCCGGCCACACCCGCGCCCAGGTGCTCGCCCTGGCTGCCGGTGTAGACCAGTGGAGCGGTGCTGCCAGGGTTCGCTTCCCCATAGTGGAGGTAGACCGCTCCACTATAGGTTTCTCCTCCCTCTGAATTGGTATGAGCACCCAACAGAAAGTCGGCGTACCCGTCCCCGTTGCTGTCCCCAGCACCCGAGACTTTTCGCAGATTATCCTCTGCTTTTCCCTCAAAAAGAATTCCTGCCTCGGCCAGAGGCGCTCCAGCGGGCACCGCGCTGCCGAGCAACAACCAGACGGCTCCCCGGTTCTCGTTGTCCTCCTCCCGACGCCCACCGATCAGAATATCGTCGAAGCCGTCGGCATTCACATCCCCCGCTCCCCCCGTGCTCCAGCCGGCATAGCCGTAGTCTCCGGTGTTCGTGAACTGCACCCCTACCGCCGCGAGGCTGCCGCCCATGGGCGTGGCTCCCCCCATCAGAAGGATGGCCGCCCCGCCATCCATGCCTCCCGCGTCATCGTAGCTGTTTCCCACCACCACATCGAAGTAGCCGTCCGCGTTGAAATCCCCCGCCCCCGCGATGGAGGAAAGAAAGCCGTCAAAGGTGGCATCTGCCTCCGAGAGGGGGCGAGGCTCCAGGTGACAGGCCGGTGCCTGGCTGTCGCTGTCGGGCGGAGCGTCTTTCTCTACGCTGTCTTTGCCCATTCTGGTCTGACAACCCCAGAGAATCCCGAGCAGCACCACACTTCGGATACTCTCAGTTGTCATTGGGAGCCCCTGGGGTGGGGCTTTCATCCGGCGCAAAATCCCCGGTACTGTCGGGGCTCCGGGCGAGGGAGCTCGGCGCAAACATACTGGTCCAGCTCTGGCGGTCCAGAGTGACGGAGGCCAAGGAATTCGAACGCCTCATCCACGCATCGTAGCCCCCCCCACCCCTCCCCGTCAACGCCCGGGGCTCCTCCGTCGGCCCCCGATCTCCGCCCAACCTCCACCCTGTTTCCCCCCCCGGGCACACGGCGCCCCCCGGGCCCGCGTCGCGACGCCAGCCGGTCCCCCCGCACGGCCCGCCTTTGCGGCGGGCCTCCG
>JBEIQS010000274.1:0-6845 GCA_040376425.1 Alphaproteobacteria bacterium
GCTCGCCGTGGAGGATGCCCATGTTCTCGGCTTTGTCACCGTCACACCCGGCACTCTCGCGCGTGAGGAGGCTCCCCGGGTGAAGCTCCCTCTTCACAGTTGGCCGATCCTCAAGTTGGCCAGAATGGGCGTTGAAACTGCACACCAGGATCGAGGCATCGGTCGCCGTTTGTTGTATCATGTCCTCCAGATGGGACTTGACCTTTCCCAGTCTTACGGATGCGTTGGAGTTTATGTCGATGCCAAGCCGCGCGCCGTCCGTTTCTACGAGAGGCACGCCTTTCATCGGCTGACGATCACCGAAGTGGACGCTATTGCGCCTATGTTCTTGTCCATTCGTACCATTCAAGGGGCAATTCAGGCAGGGGCGCAGGCTTAGCCGCCCCCTCTGCTGGATGCCCCGAGGATTGGAGGACAACTGCCAGCAGCCCGTGGTGGTGCGCCTCCGGCCCCGAGCGGAGGGGCCGAGTACCGGGGTGGCCCTGGTGGGAGCGCCTGAGTGCGGGGGAGGCGGAAGCGGCGGATGTGGGGCGGGCGCGGCCTGTAACTCGACAGACCTGCGACTCGCTGCCCTCCCGAAACAGCCACCTGATACATCCCAGCGACGGATGTATCAAATACTTGATGTGTCACAAATATCATCATGCTACAATGACAAATCATGAATGATACACTCATGCCAGTCAGATGTATCACCTACCCTACTGCCAGATCTTCCCACCCGACCCGCTGATCAGCACGGGATCGGAAATGGGCGAAAAAGACCCTCGCCTGCGGAAGGGCAACCCTGAAAACGCCGTTTCCAAGCTGGTGCACATGAAATCCGGGATCAGAAGGTCCAGGGCTATGGATGCGAGGGGTAAGAAGCCGACCCCCACTACCCCACCGCCAACCGGCCTCTCATCCCCGAAAAATAAGCGAAAAACAGCGCCCCCATCATCCGGCCCTAATCCGTCCCATTCAGAACCAGCATCAAAATATTCATGGTACATCCATGATAATTCTACAATCCGGCTCTCATTTCGGCAACACGGGTTCAAGTCCCGTTGGGGTCAATCTTCTCAAGAGGCGGTTACAGCAGGGTTTTGCGACGGGCTTGAGTGTATGTGAGAGCGAAAATTAGACAGCGGCGGCGCGCTCGCGGCCACCCGCGCCATCCCCTTCCGCCCCCAACCGGTTCGACGCATGGGGCCGGGGGGTCGCGGTGGTGTGGAGGGCGACGACCTGGAAAGTCCGCCGGTGGCCACCAACGACGGGCTGAGCCGCTTTAAGGATGACGGCATTCCCGCCCGCACCGAGACCGCCCAGCGCACGGAACAGGGAGGCAGCGACTTTCCGGACCGCCACAGGTGCAGCGACGGCGGCACCAAGAGGGTGTGCGGGCCGGGCGTGTCGCGGTAGCGCTTGGACATGCCGGAATTGCAGCACGTCCGAGCTTCGATCGCGATCGCTCTCTTGAAGCGCCGCCGGTAATTTCCCTTTCGGCGGCCTACCAATCAGATTCGCTGACCCGACGCGGCGCAAGGGTGGAGCAGCGATGCGTGACGGGCTCCTAGCCACCGCCAGCCGGACACCACACTTCCGCCGGCAGCCCGCGCAGGCAGTGGTCGCTGGCCATACTGGCGCCGTAGGCACCGGCCGGGAAGAATGCGAGCAGATCCCCCTCACGGACCTCGGGCAGCGCCACATCCCGGGCGAACACATCCCCGGCCTCGTTGATGTTCCCCCCGATGGTGTACAAACCATGCGGCTCGGCGAGCGGATCGCGGACGTGCAGGATTTGGTGCCGCAGCCCGTAATGCGCAGCGTAGACGTTGACATTGTGTCCCGCGTCGACGCCGACCCAGGTCGTCGCACCCCGACGCTCCACCGTGTTGACCTCCACCACCAGGAGACCGGCCGACGCGGTCACGTAGGTTCCGGACTCGCACACGATCGTGCGACCGAGCGGTCCGAGGCGCTCCCGGATGCGCTCCGACCACGTCGCCAGGGCCAGGGGGTGGTCGGTGCCCAGATGCCGCCACGACAGGCCACCGCCCAGGTTGAGGGTGTGTACATCGGGCAAGGCGCCAGCGAGGTCTGCGAGCACGGCGAGGACGGAGTCGAAGCCATCCTTCGCCGACGTCTGCATCCCCCAGCCCGGATGCATGTGGAGCGTGTCGACGACGAGCCCGATGCCTTCCGCCCGGCGTGCCAGCTCGATCACCCGGTCGGGTGCCACCCCGAACTTGCTGCTCCCATACGAGATGGTGAGCCCTTCAGACATCGCCGGCCCGGGGTCGATCCGGATCCCGAAACCGCGCCCGGCCCCGGGGGTGTCTCGCCAACGCCGGATCGCCGACCATGTGTCGAAGTTGAGGTGCACGCGGGCGTCGGCAAACGCACGAAGGTCCCGATTCGACGGCATGGTCGTCATCGCGCTGATCTCGCCGGGCAGGAACCCGGCGGCCAGCGCGCGGTGCACCTCGCCCGGCGAGGCGGCGTCGATCCCCACATCGCCCTCTCGCCGCACGGCGTCGAGCAGTTGGCCGAACCGGTTTGCCTTCATCGCGTAGTACACGCGGGAGGGCGCGGGCAGGGCCGAGCGCAGCTCGGAGAGCCGCTGGCGGACCGTCTGCTCGCAGTAGAGGTAGACCGGTGTGCCATCGCGCACCCGATCAACCACCGGTTGGTCGGCCCAGACAAGCCCCCGCGGGCCTAGGTCAAGGGTCCCCTCTCGCCACCACAGCGCGTCCATGCCGCGCGGATAACGCAGACCCCGCCGCCTCGCCAAGCGACGGCCGTCCGATGTCGAGCGGACCACGCCGTCACCGAATTGGCACAGAATTGTATCCTGCGATACACTCTGTAGCCCTCAGGGGACGTGCCGTGCCCGTCGCGGGACCTGCCTTTCTTCGTCGACATTCGAGGAGGGGGAGTCCCTCCTCGCCCTGGTCGAGGAGCAGCCTCTCCCCAACGTCATCATCCTCGAGAGCCTGTCGAAATCCCTGGGTGTGCCCGGCCTTCGCCTGGGTTGGCTGCACTCGGGGGACGCGGCGCTGATGGAGGATCTCCGCCGAGAGCAGCCCGTGTGGGCGCTCGGCTCGCTGGCGGAGCACTTCCTGGAGATGCTGTTGAAGCGGCGGGGCGAGCTGGAGGTGAGCCTGGTGCGCACCCGAGCCGATCGTGAGGACCTGCGCGCCCGTGTCCGCGGGTTGCCGGGCGTGCGCGAGGTGCTGGTCGGGGGTGGCAACTTCGTTCTGGTCGGTGTCGAAGGAGGCCCCGCCGAGGCCGCACGGCGCTGCGCGTCGATGTTGCGCGACCACGCGCTGTACTTGAAAGATGCTTCCGCGAAGATGGATGACGGCCATGGCTGGCTTCGGGTCGCCGTACGCACGCCGAAGGACCACAAGGCGTTGGCGAACGCCTGGGTGAGTACGTGACCCGACGGCAGGCCGTGTTCGCGCGTGGTGCGCGCGGCCCGCTTCGGTGAAGCTCCCGGTCAGAGCGCCCCGTAGTCCCGCTCCCCAAGTTGGAAGTAGGTCGTCTCGGGGAGGTCGTAGCGCCGCTCGTCGACCGTCACCCAGAGCATGACACGATCCGATTCCTCGCCGTTGGGGACACCCCGGTGCGGGGTGTTGGGCAGCAGTCGTACCAGGGAGAACGGACGGCACACAAGCTGGCACACCTCGATCGCCTGACGCCCCTCGGCTTCGAGGATGTCTTCCACGGTGCCGAACGCGTCATTGGGCTGCCGGGGGGGCTGGCTCAAGGGCTCGCGGATGAACTGCGACGCATTATTCAAGGTCACCGGCGTGAGCGGCACGAACAGGTTGCTGGAGGTACGGCTGTAGTCCAGGTGAAAGGGCTGACCTTCCGGATTGCGCGCCGGGTTGACGATGAAGCCATACGACAGAATGTGCACCTCACGCCAATCGGCGTAGACGGATGCGACGGTCTGCCGGATCCACCTGTCGAGCCGGTCACGCTCCGCATACTCCACCGTGAACGCGCCGTTCAGGTACAGGTTCAACCAGTGGATGGTGCGTACGCACGTCGGCATGCGATCCCGACACGCCTCGTAGGCGGACTGAAGCAGCGCCCGCTCGTTCTCGTCCAGCGGCCGGACCATCTCGATCCCTCGCGCCTGATCCGCGCCGGGGCATAGTGCCGTCTCCGTTCCTGCTTCCATCACGCCTCCCTCGCACCACACATCAAGATCTTGGGGAGCAGCACGTCCTTCTGGATGTCGGCCGTGAGCCGTCCTTTGAAGACAACGTACACTCCCGCTCCAGGGGGCGCGGTATCATGCCGCACCTGATTGCGCTGCTCAAGCTTCTCCAGCGCCAAAGCCACAGCGGCGGGCCCTTTCCGGAGCGCCCAGGGTAGTGTAGCAAGGTGTCCGTCAGGGGGGCCAGGGTCACCCGAAGGCGCTTGCGGCGCTCGGGCCGCACGCGCCCGGCGCGGGTTTGGACATCCCCGTTCCTTCCCCCCATACGGCTTTCCTTTTCATTCATCACAACAAGAGTGTTGTCCAAAAGCTGGCTATCCCGCAGCGGCAGCAGACCATGGAGCCACCCGCGTTTCTGCACTCCCTCGGGCCCCCCCCGCAGCATCGCTCAGCCCCCGCAGCCGCAGCCTCACGCAAAGTCCGTCTTCTTCGCCGCTTGCCAGCCCTCCCAGCCCTCGCGCGCGATGAAGGCGGCCAGCACCAAGGCGGCCACTCCGTCGGCCCACCACAGCGCAGGTACCAGGACGTACAGTAGGCTTCCTGCAAAAAGCGTGACGGAAAGCTGAATACATGCGAGCGAGCAGGCGGCGTCCATTTCCAGCGTGCGGCTGTTGAGGGCAGTGGCCGCGGCTTTTTTGGCCCGCCACAGAAAACCCATCATCAGCAGGCTCACCACGCTGACCACCAGGGAGGGCACCGTGCTTTCCGGGTGGTGCCCGGTGGCCACCTGAGCGATGGCGCCGCCTCCGGTGGCTGCCGCAAGCACCAGGAACAAGCCGCTGATCCAACGGGTTGCTCTCCGTTCCTGGCTCTTTCGGGTGGTCGCGCAGCCCGCAGGACGGGTGAGCTTCCACCAGACCACCCCCGCGGAGCCCACCTCCACCCACGAGTCCAACCCGAAGCCGAATAAGGCAATGGATTCCTCGGAGAAGCCGAAGCCCATTGATACGAGTCCTTCCACCACATTCCAGCCGATGGTCATCCCGGCCAGCAGCCGGGCACGACGGGTCCAGTCCACCTGCGATGGACGCGCAACCACAACCTCCATCAGCCACCTCCTTGTACAAGTGACCGGACGACGCCCCGAATCACCGGGTCGCTCCCCAGCCGATAGTAGACCAGTCGGCCGTCCCGCTCCTGCGCCACCAGGCCGGCCAACCGCAGCGCCCGTAGCTGGTGGCTGGTCGCCGTTTCCGTCGCACCCACCACCATCGCGAGGTCGCACACGCACAGCCGGGCGGGATCCACCGCATCCTCACTGGCGAGTGCGGCGAGGATACGAAGGCGCGTTGCGTTGGAACACAGGCCCGCAACCTCCAGCGCCCGGGCAATCTGCACGTCGCCGGGCAGCCGCGCGCGGGCGGCCGCTACCGCTCCCGGGTGGACCACCTCCACGTCGCAGCGGTCTTCACAGCGGTCCTCCTCTCTCGGGGACGGCATATCTGAAAGAATCATCATATATTCTGAGGGTAGGTTCCGCGCCGGCCTTCGTCAAGCGCCTCTCCAGCGCGGTATCCAAGGCCGCAGGACCCTGGCTTCGCGCCGCCGTTGCCCATCTTCGGCGCTATCTTAGTCGGATGCTAAGCATCCTTCTCGCCTGCACCCCTGCAACCTCTATCGTTCCGAAGGACACGGACTCGGTCCCGGCGGACAGCGACGAGCCACCGGCGCTTACGGGCCAACCTCCAGAAAATCCAGTTCCCCTCCCCGACTTTGCCGCCCTGAACCAGGACGGCGAGCCACGCGGCCCGCAGGACCTCCTCGGTCAGCCTACGGTCATCTGGTTTTTTCCCAATGCCGAAGGGGCAACGTGAACGGTACAGGGTTGCGGGTACCGCGACCTCCACTCCAAATTCGAAGCGCTCTCCGTCCAGATCATCGGCGTCGGCTATGACGAGCCATCGGTCTTGTCCCTTTGGTCGGAAGCGGAGAATTTTCCCTATGAGCTGTGGCAGGACAGCGACCGTGTCCTATCCGAAAGCTATGGTGCGGCCTCCGATCCGGACCCCATTCGCCAGACGGTAATTCTGGATGAGCAAGGGGATCTTTTGTTGGTCTATCCCTTTCAGGAGGGTGGTGTGTCGCCGGGTCGGGTGCTGAAGGACTGTCGTATCCTGTTCCCGTGAACATGATACATGATACATGATACATGATACATGATACATGATGTTGTCTTCCTGTTCGGAATCCCGCCACCCACTGGCCAGATTCGGTCCGTCCGGAAAAGCACGGAGCCTGCTACACGAACGGGAAACCCGGGTACGTCATGCTCCTCTTCCTCCTCTCCTGCATCCCCACCCAGACCCCTCCGCCGACACCGGCCGAGCTTGTTCAGGGCATCGGCGAACGTGCGGGCCGTCTCCCTCAAAAAGACCCCTTCGGGGACGACGCGAGCCGCCTGGTGTACCTGGACCAGGGCTGGGGCCCGCCCGAGACCCTCTGGTACTACTTTGCAGACCAGGGATCGGCGCTGATGCCGTACAAGATGCTCCTGCACTTGGAGCAATCCGACAATAACGCGCGCCTGATGGCAGCAGAGAACCTGGCTAAATACCGGTTCCTCCTCCAGCACCCTAACTCTAAACCCTAACTCTAAACCCTAACCCTAAACCCTAACCCGAAACCCGAAACCCTA
>JBEIQS010000292.1:0-5982 GCA_040376425.1 Alphaproteobacteria bacterium
ACATCTTCGGGAGACAAGCCGCCCTCGGTAGACCCTCCCAGTCGGATCAGCTCAAAGCCCCCGCTGTGGCGATACCGAACCCATCGATCGTCAGAAAAGTGGACCTTTGCGGCCCCGTCGCTAGTGGTGGGTAAGGTACCCTTGTCTGCGGCCCTCACCTGAAAGTCGATGTTGGAGGCTCGGAGGAGCTCCACCAGGCGCCACTCGGCCGCGGTCTCCAAGGATAGCTCCGGAAGCTCTCGGGCGCGCCGGAGCGAAAGCCCGGATGCCCAGCGATACTCTCCGAACCGGTCCCCCGCGGTGTTTACGATGGGTAGCTCCAGCGCTTGAAAGGCGTCCAACTCGTAGACCACCAACAGCCTCTCAGGTGCCAGCCGGGATTTCCAAGGCGTGGCAAGTTCCGTTCGCCGTACCACATGGTGCGCCTTCACCCGCGCATACCAGCGCACATCGCCACGTCCGGTGGCGCCCGGCATATAGAGCGCCAACCAACGCACGGCCAAGAGACGAGGGTTGCTTCCATGTGGTACATAGTACCTGCTTTCTTTTTGATACCAGGCGAATCGTTCGAGGGCATTCTCGGCGGGAACCACTCCAATCATGGCCACCTCCTCCGCCAAGATCATCTCCTGGCGGCGCGTCCGCACCGAGCGGTGGCCGAGCGCCTGATCAGCCAGGGACCAGCCGCCACGCCCCAGGGCGCGCCTAAGCCAGGTTTTCAGCCAGAGATCCTCTCCGGGTAGCAATGGAATCGCCCCGACGCCAAAGGACTTCAGGCTGGTCCAAAGGCGGCTACTTTCGTAGGTTTTCGGGTCGGGGCGTAATGGAAACACTGCCGCTGCCTCCACCACCACATGCTCCAACCGTTTCCGGTCTGCCGTGCTCAGGGGATTGTCACCAGCTGGAACCGCCTCCAGGATGGCGTCCCGGTAGCGATACAGTGCATTCAAGGCGTCAGGAGGAGGACCGGCCAGTCCAAGCAGTTTCACATGATCAGGTGATGCGTCCAGACGGTATTTGGCGTCGATCACCAGACATTGCGCGGGCCATCCTGGCTCCTGGACCGTGATGACGATGTCCGGTTCCTGCGGCACCAAAGTGTAGTGATCCTGGTTGTATGGTGGGTTCCGGGTGACCTCGAGGTACGTTCCGCGATCGGTCCGAATTGACACCTTCGCCTGGCGCCCGCGGAGGGGGCGCACGGTCAATCCATCTGCCTGCAGCTCCACCAGGCCATCCGTCATGGGAGTGCCCCCGGTTGCGAGAGAAACATTTTTTACTATACACAAAAATGCCCAGGTCTCATACAGTACATCCAGGCCCTGCGTGCAGAGTTCCAAGCTCCCTTCTTGAATGCGCAACCCCAGGTCCAGGAGTACACATGCCCTCGCTGCGCCGGCGTAGCCTTCCGCAGTCATCAGGGAGAGGGAGCTGAAACCGAGCGGAGGGGGGCCATCGGCGGCGGCCAGTGGGGGTAGTCGTGTGAGGAGATCCAGGCGTGCGGCCAGGACTTCAAGTTCCTCTACGTTCTGCCTACTTCGTACGCTCACACCCGTGGACCGCTTGTTTTCTTGCTGCCGCTTGCGCTCGGCAAGAAGGAGCCGTGTCATCCGCTGACATGCACCGCCCACTTTTGCCGCAAGCCAACGATGTTCGGGAGTGTCCAGTGTGGTGGTTGCACGTTGCTCCCGCAACAGGCGGGGCAGTACCCGCCCGCTGGAGAGCTGTCCACCACTGGCTCCCCGAAGGGGACGACTCAGCTCGCGTCGTAGCACCGAGTCCACACGGTGTACCCGATGTGGCTCCACCATCCTGCGCTCTGGGACCAACGCACGTCGGGGCCGGGCCGCAACATGGTGGAGCCCACTCTCTAAGTCAGCGATCACTTGACGGAGCAGAATTGCCCATTCTAACTCTGATGTAGTAGTGCCGGTGCCCAGCGCCTCGCCCACACGCCATGTGCTGCGCAGCCAGTCGAGAGCAAGCCCGACCGATTCTCGCTGTATGTCCGATAGAATTTCCTCTTGGTCTTCCTCAAAATCCAGCTTTGTGGGGAATACTAGGACCTCAAATTCTACTTCGTCGAGTCCGTCCACCTCCACCACAAAACGACTTCGGCCCACTTCGGATCGGAAATTCACGGGACCGCCAAACACGTTCCCTTCCCCCTTGGGGCTGAGCCTTTGGGCGATCCGCGGGTCCCGGTGGTGGATGCGAACGGGGCAGTTGCGTGGCGAGTGGGCATAGACTTCGTAGTCGGTGCTTTCAAAGAGGTGCGGTCCGAGATCTGTTTGGAGATCCGGGGGGCTGCCGGGGGGCGAGCTCGAACGCCAGATGGTGAGAGGGGCTCCCTTGCGAAGTAAGTCTACATGAAGAAAGCCTGGCACAAGGACGCGATTTCCGATCACCTCCTTCGGATGGTCGGGACCGGTCCATGTCACAGAGACCCTGTCGGTCTCGATGCGGAACAGGGTTTGCATGAGCTACAACCAGAAGCTGGTGAAGCCCTCTTCCGTGAGCCGGTCCCACATCAGGGCGAGCCGGGCGGCGGTCCGGGGCCACCGCGCGCCTGGCATGGCTTCGGGCCTGCCTTCTGCCTCCCATCGGTCTCGGTGCTCTCGCACATTCTTTTCATCGCGGCTGCCTTTTCCACCAAAGGAGCGATCTACGAGCCCGGCAAGAGTGCGCCGAATCCCGCGGCTTCCGCCAGAGATTCGGGGCAGCATCTTCATGGTCAGTGCCAGATCCAGAGGGTCGACCATCGTCCCGTCGTTTGTCCGAAAACAACTGCGGACAACTTCCGCATGGAGGCAGAACAGTGCAATCTCATCCATGCTCCGATAGCCAAGGTGAAGCTGGGCTTCTGAAAGGGACTCGTTCATCCGTTTGACGGTCTCTACCACGCCGCTGATCAGGTCCTTTTCTGTTGTCGTGAGGGGTCCGAGTTCGGAGAGTCGGCTGGCGCGTGGTTGCCAGTGGGTCACGGGCCATGTTGCGGGGCTGGAACGCGCTTCTGTCCGCTCTGCTGCCCATCGGTCAAGGTTCACCTTGGAGAGTTCAATGGTGAAGGCACGATCAAGTACCTTTCGGCTGAAGCCGTGGGTGCTTTCGTCCATGTTGACGGTCCCCACCAACGCGAGGTTGGGGGGCAGGTGCAGGTCTTCCCATTCCAATCGGTCTGCGTCGTGCAGGTCCAAAGAAAGGAGGCGGCCTGATCGAAACCCACCGGTCGGAACGCGTTGTCGGTCCTCCATTCGGCTTAGTACCTCGGCCATATAGTGCTCCACCCTGGCGAGGTTCATCTCGTCCACCAAGCAGACATGCTGCTGCCGGGGGTTGTTCATCGCCGTGCGGGCTGCACGGGACAGCGCGCCGGGTCGAAACTTACCTTCCAAGTCGCAGTATCCGAGAAGTTCCGCGCTGTCGGTCCAATCTGGGCGCACTGCGATGTGATGAAGCGAGCCGCCGGTCTGGGTTGCGACCAGCTTGGGAAGTTGGGACTTACCCGTGCCGGATACCCCACCAAGGATCACAAAGGGCTTGGTTTGAAGAGCAACGAAGTAGGCCGCCACCTGCCAGGGCTCAAAGATCCAGCCAGCGGCATCCAGATTTTGGATCAGGTGCTCGATATCGGAGGCGGTGAGGGGAGGGAATGTGGGGGGCAAGGGCTCTGGTGTCGTTGGCGGTTCTAAAACTTGAGGTTCGTTTTGTGGAAAAACGTCCTCATGGGTAAGGATGTGGAGGGCTCCAATGAGGTGATGCACGTCGTTCAGGAGCACATCATCCGTCGGCAAGGCGTCTCTCCTGTGGAAGACTGCAAAGGCAGTTCCAGCCTCGTACTTTTTTGGTAGATCTCCTGCGTTCACCGGTGCCCGCAAGTTGATCTGCTCGATGTCCCCATCCCGTGAAGTCCAGGCCTGCCGAATCTGGTTGCGGGCAATGACGGTACGATCTTCGATCTCCTTGAGTGGTCGGGTCTTAGAACCATCTGCGGCACCGTCCTTGGCCTCTTGCATTAAGGACAGGTAGATTCCAGACCCGTCGGCGCAGAAGAGGAAGACCAAGTACCACAGTTCGCCAGACCTGATAGATCTTTGCGGGGCCACAAGACGAATCCATGGAATCCGACTTTTCCTTCCGATGCCGTCGCCCACGTCTACTCTGATCTTTGCCGGGCCAATTTGTTTTGGAAGTAAGTGTTCAATTTTTTTTGCTGCAACCAGAAGTTCCTCTCGACGCTCCTTCATGAGAACCGTGTTTTCCGAGCTGAAATCGTGTTGCCGTTCCAGCACGACGGCAAAGTGATCATGGATGGGCACCATCGTCTCCGGGGGGAGAAGATGCTACCAGGTTCCCCAAGATGTGAATAGTGGGGCGGCTGAAATGACCGGGGAAAGCCTCCTCTTGGGGGGCCCCAGTGAAGTATCATGCCTTGTATGCTTGGCTGCAATAGCTTTTTCCCCCGCCCCCCGTCTTCGTCACCCGCCGCCCCACCACCGTGCGCGTCCGCTCTGGATCGCGCATATCCCCCTCACCCCTCCTTCAGCGCTGTCTCCAAAAGCCCGATTTTCTCCTTCAGCTTTGCCAGCGCGTCGTCCATCCGCTGCCGGTGTCCCGGGGTGATCGGCTTTCCCGCAACCTGGGCCCATTGCCCGGTCAGATCATCCAGATGTTCGGCGGCGCGCTCAAAACGGCTCACAACATGGCCGGGGGCCGGTGCCTTCTGGGGGGTGGAATGCGGGGGTGACACTTCTGGTGGTTGCAGGCCTGGAACATCGGGCTGAGCATCGATCCACCGGTTGCTTGTGGCAGCACCGGCGGCGTCCCGCAGTTGTTTGCTGCTCCATCCGTTGTCGATGGTGGCCTGGGCCAGCAAAAGCCGCGTGGCGTTGTCCTCCACCCGCGCCAGCTCCACCACATGGGTATAGACCAGCGAACGCACCAGATCTTCGGGCAACGCGGCCACCGCGATGTGTGCCGTCAGGCATTGCCGCAACACCTGCTCTCCCATTCCCAGCTCCCGCATGCGATCGCCACACTGTCGCAAAAACTCGGTGAAACGGGTGCTTTTAGTATGGTCCCGGCTCAAGTAGGCATTCGCGTCGCCCCCAAACAAGTCTTCCAACAAGATCCGACCCACCTCCAGCCGGAAGTGGAGCAGGTGGTGCCGGGACAGGTGGTCCATCCGCTGGAGGGTGCTGCTGATCAAAGGGTCTTCATCCACCCTTTTTTGCCACCTTCCCCTTCTTCGTAACCCGCCTCCCCTCCACCGTGCGCCCCCGCTCCGGGTCCCGCAGCTCCTCCAGATACCGGCGCTCCAGCCGCAGCTCCGCATCCAAAAGCTCCACCCGGATCACCCGCCACATCGGCTCTGGCTCCCTCAGGACGCCGCGCGCCGCCTGGAGTACCCGCAGCACCACCACATCCAGGTCGGCGTAGACCTCATGCTCCCACAGGTGCAGAACCCCCCAGCCCGCCGCCTCCAATGCCAGCGTCTGCCGACGATCCCGCTCCACATTCTCCCGTAGCTTGGCGGACCAGAACTCCTCCCGCGTGCCGGGCCGCGAGTAGTGATCGGGACAGCCATGCCAGAAGCAGCCGTTCACAAAAATAGCGGTTGGCGGTGTCGCCAGGATCAGATCCGGCTTCCCCACCGGCGTGCGAAGGCCCTCTGCAAAACTCAGCCCGGCCGCCTCCAGTGCCGCCCGCAAGACCAGCTCCGGCTTGGTGTCCCGTCCCTTGATCCGGGACATATTCTCAGAGCGGCTGATGGCCATGCGGAAAATCCTCCATCCTTCCGTGCGCACGAATCTGGGCCACTGTGGGGTGCTGAAAGACATCGTCCGGTTTGGCCAGCCGCATCAATTTGGCCAGTAGTCCTGCACGAAGGTCCGAGTCGGGGCCAGCCAGAAGCGCCCGGAACTGGCTGTCCATCCACTCACAATCCCACAGAAAAATCAACATGGACCTATCAGGACCTAC
>JBEIQS010000375.1:0-3599 GCA_040376425.1 Alphaproteobacteria bacterium
GACAGCAACGCCGCGATCTACCCCGGTGCAACCGAGGTCTGTGACAACGTCGACAACGACTGCAGCACGGTGGTGGACGACAACGCGGTGGACGCCGACAGCTACTACCTGGATGCCGACAGTGACAGCTACGGCGACGCCAACAGCGCCACACTCTCCTGCTCCACCCTGACCGGCTACGTGACCGATGGCAACGACTGTGACGATGCCGATGCCGCGATCAACCCCGGTGCAACCGAGGTGACCGGCAACAGCATCGACGAGAATTGCGACGGTAGCCTGGGCGCCATCGCCGCCGGAGACGCCACCTGGACCGTGTTGGGCAGCGCCGCCTCACAGACCATTGGCGAAGAAGACCTGTTGTTGGGCGACGACGGCAATGCCGACGGCGACGACGAGCTGATCATCGCCTCCGCCTCCTACAGCTCCGGCCTGGGCGCAGTGGCCTTCCACGACCTCGGCACCTCTGGGAGTAATGTAGGCTACACTTCTGGCTACCTGACCGTGACCGGCATCTCCACCGGCGACGGCTTCGGATCGGTGGTCGGTGAGCTGGGCGACATCGATGGGGACGGTCGGATCGAGTACATCGTGGGTGCGCCGGACCGCTCCACCTACCAGGGCCGCCTCTACATCTTCGATCAGTCCGCCAGCGGCTCCTATGTGACTGGAACCACCTCGGTTTCCAACCTCTACGAGAGTATCGTCTACGGCGGCAATGGCCAGAGCGGCTACCAACGCTATGGCGCATCCTACGCGACCGGCGACTTTAACGGCGATGGCGATACCGATCTGGCCGGCGGCGCCCCGATGACCTACTATTACAGCGGCGGCTGGGGCAGCAGCTACTACACCGTCGGCTCAGTCTCCATTCTCGACAACGGGGATGGCTGGTACAACGCCAGCAACGGTCTCTATGCATTCAACGGCGCCACGATCTATGGCGATCTCTCCTCCGCCAACGGCAACTCCGTCGCCGAGTCCTTCGGGAGCGCGATGGCCGCAGGTGACTTCGACGGCGACGGCGAGGACGACCTGCTGCTCTGCGCCTCCGGAAACAACGAAGGCGTCGGCGCCTGCTACGCCGTTGCCGGAAGTGACGCGATGGACGCCGGCTACGACGAAGTCCAGGACCTCGCCTTCGCCACCTTCGAGGGCGCCAACACCGGCGATGGCCTGGGCAAAAATGCCCGGTCGGTGGCCGCCGATGATCTGGATGGCGACGGGATGGCCGACGTGGTGATCGGAATGCCCGGCGATGACAGCGCCGGCACCGACTACGGCGCAGTGGGGCTCTTCCCCGGCGGAAGCTGGAGCGGCACCTACACCCTGAGCGACGCACAGGCCCGAATCTTCGGCGAGGGAGCCCTGGGAACCTCGGTTTCCTTGCCCGGAGACATCAACGGCGACGGCACCGGCGACCTGCTGCTGGGCGCCCCCACCTCGGACAGCTCGGCCGGACGGGCCTGGCTGGTGGACGGCAGCTCGACCGGCTACGTCTTCCCCAGTGCGGGTATCGGCGCGTTGCAGGCCTACACTGGCGAAAACGCGGGAGACCTCTTGGGCACCCGAGCCGCTGGCGGACTGGACGTGGACGGAGACGGCAAGCTGGACGTGGCCCTCTCCGCCCCCGCCTACAACAACGGCGCCACCGCAGACGTAGGCCGGGTCTACGTGTTGCCCGCCGAGAATTGAGCGAACGTATCGTTCCGATATATATCGGAACGATACAACACGGCGGCAGCAGCTCTCTTGTGTTTTCAGTGGGGTGGAATAGGGGTAGGGGTGCATCCACCCCCGGAACGTCACCGCCATGGAACCGAACCGTGCCCTCCTGCTGCCTGCTGTGGCCCTCGCCGGGTGGACCTTCGTGATGTGGGCGTGGATGTACCTCACCCGCATCCCCGCTATCCAGCGCACCCGGATGAAGCTGGACGCCACCATCCCGCGCGGCGAGCAGATGGCGACATTGCCCGCCGAAGTGAGATGGAAGGCGGATAACTACAACCATCTCTTCGAGCAGCCGACGATCTTCTACCCAGTGGTGATCATCGCGGCGCTCCTTCCCAGCAGCGGAAGCACCGAGCTGGCCCTCGCCTGGACCTACGTCGGCCTGCGGGTTGTACACAGTGTGTTCCAGGCCACGGTCAACAAGATCGAGGTGAGGTTCGTCCTGTTTTTTGTGTCCTCGCTGGTGCTGCTGGGGCTGGTACTGCGCACGGGGATGGCGCTCTGGTGAAGGCGACCGGCTCCACCCCGGGGGATCGGGCGACAGCGGCCGGGCTCGGTTTTATGCCCGCACGGGCGAAAAACATGCGACGGTACCGATGATAAACCAGAAGAAGGAGCCGGAGCTACGCCAGGTAGCCCTGCCGAAGGGGCCCGCTGCCTACATCGAGGCAGGCGAAGGCCCGCCGGTGCTCTGCGTACATGGGCTGCCGGGCTCGTCGCGCGACTTCCGGTGGCTCCTCGCACCGCTGGAGGGCCGGGCGAGGCTGGTTGCGGTCGACCTGCCCGGCTTCGGGCAGACGCCCGTCGCGACCGCGCCAGATGCCTCCCCGGAGGGCCGGGCAGATTTTGTACTCCAGCTTACGGATGCACTGGGCCTGGAGCGCCCGCTGATTGTGGGGCACTCCATGGGTGGGGTGGTCGCGGTGGCGGCCGTCGCGCAGCGGCCCGATGGCTTCCGCGGCCTTGCATTACTTTCGAGCCCGGGATTGCGCCCGCACACGACCTACCAGCGTCTGCCCCGCCGTACGATGCAGCTCGCAGCCACCGGTCCCTGGACGCCGCTCCTGCTCCCCGCCGTGCGGCAGCTCTTCGCCATGGCGGGCTTTCGCGGCTATCCCGACGCGGCGCTGCTGAGAACCCTGGTCTGCCTTGGAGAAACCTCGCTCGACGCCCATGCAGCGCGCATTCGGGCTCTGACCCTGCCGACCTTGGCCGCATGGTGCGAGGATGACGCGCTGATCGAAGCGGCCATCCTCGCTGAGCTGGCCGAGGCCCTGCCCTCCGGCCCGCGGCTCGTATGGCCAGTCGGCGGGCATGTACCACAAAAGACCCACACCATCGAAGTTGCAGAGGCCCTCCTTGAGCTGGGCCGGCCGTCAAGGGGCGCTTCCTGATTCCGGCGGAGACGGAGGGAGATGCGCCGTACTCCCACTTCGCTTTGAACTTCCTTGGTTTTTACCACATCAGCGACACAGAAGATCATCGTATGGCAGCCCCGCAGGACCGTCGGGCTCCGCGCGCAAATCCTGCGGGTGCAAATCACGAAGCTTGCGTGAGGTGCCAGGCCCGTACTCATCCCGAGTACACCTTTGGTGACCGGTGGCGATTTTCCCTGACGCGGTTTCTACGGTTTCCGTGTATACACCTCCCCATCACCGGAGCCCCAAGATGCGCTTGCTTGCACTCACCTTTCCCCTCTTTCTGATCGCCTGCGCCGACGGTGGAAAAGTCGATGACTCCACTGTTATTATCGGCGACGACACCGGCAAGCCCGACTCCGACTCCCCCGTCGATGACACCGACTCCCCGCCCGACGACAGCCAGCCCCAGGGAGAGCCCAACATCGTCCTCTCCCCGGCCGAGGTGGA
>JBEIQS010000449.1:0-2096 GCA_040376425.1 Alphaproteobacteria bacterium
GACCAGGCGATCATCCGCGCCGGACGCCCCAATTGCAACACCTGTCGGGCCTCCTCCACCCGGTCTTCGATAAGCACATGGAGCTGGTCCAACAACAGAGAAAGCGGCGTCCGAGCCCCATCCAGGCGCGCACCGAATTCCGCGTTCTGTGCCGCCCGGGCCAGGGCATTCTGGGGCGACAGGTTGCCCAGGTCGGCGGCGGCCAGCAACGAAAGCAGGTTCACCCCGACCAGAGAGGGCACATAGCTGTTGTCCACCGCCCGCAATTCGAGCCATCCCCCTTTTTTGAGAGAGTCGACAAGCCCATCCACCCGCGACGGATCCAGAAAGGCGGCCATGGAGCGGATTCGGTCGATGGTGGAGCGCCCCCCCGCGCGGGACAGCTCATGCAGCAGCATCAACTTCAGGCAGGTATCGAGCGGGCTCTGAGAGAAGAGCGCACGGATCAGATCAAAAACCGGCAAGATCCCCTGAGCAAAGCGAAAACTTTCCAGCCGCTCGGGATCAACATCCCCGACCAGGGCTTGGGCAACTTCTTGGTGGAGGGTGGGCTCGGAAATAGTAGACTCGGGGAGACGAATTGTAGCATGGTAGTACCGGAGGCAGTCACGTTGCCGGGCGATCTGCCCCGGAAAAGCCACGCCAGGCTTCCCCTGGTAGGCGTGCCACCAGCTCACGCCCCACCAGGACGGCCGCTTCCTGGACATCCCAGGCCACCCCCGCCCTCAGGAGCAGACTCACATCCGACGTAAACCGAGTATCCGCTAATTTACGGGCCAGATTCTCCTCAAACTCCGCCCGGTGAATAGCATGACCTTCGGCTTTCATGTAGGCCAGGAAAGCAACCACAATCCGATCCGGATCCGCCTTACTCCGGGTCAGGGCATCCCAGAGATCGAAGAGATCGCGGCCTTTTCGGCGTTGGTAGAGCGCCCGCAGCTTGGTGCCCAGCTGCTCGTCGAGGGTATAGCCGGTGACCTCGGCCTCTCCCGTGAACCAACGCGACTGAACCCGGAAGGGGTACTTTTGTAGGCCAAACACCGTAAAGTGTTCCCGACTATTGATCTCCACCTTTAGCTTCAGGCGGACCGACGGCTCACCCTCGGACATCAGCCGATAGCTGAGCGTGACCCGACCATCCGAAAACTCCCGCTTGGGAGAGCCAAGCCAGGGATCCAGGCGGGTTCTCAAGGCGTTGAGGGTGTCGCCGATGGGCTCAGGCCGTGTCTGGACCAGATCGATGTCTTCCGAATACCGGGCGGCCGACAGATGGAGCTTGTAGAGGGCCGTTCCCCCACGGAAGGCCAGACGATCCTGTAAAAGGGGATCGGAATAGACTGCCACCAGGGCCCGGCTGATGATCAGATCCTGCTCCACCTGATGGTCCGCCACCCAAGGGGCCGTGGTCCGCCACTGGTCTATAAAGGCTTTGGGTATCATAGTTCAATCTCGGTATTTACAAACACGCGCCAGCGCGGATCGCAGGTGGTGCGGATGAAGGGCTGCCCCACATCCAGGGGACAAGGTGGCGCCTCGGCCACATAGGACGCCAGGTCATCGGTAGAGCGGAAGCCCAGAAGATCCATCAAAAAGCCGAGGCGCTGAGACCATGCCACGGGCGACAGCGGCGCTACCCGCAGCAGAGTTTCTGGCTGGAGAACCTCGGCCAGCTCTGCAAGAACCCCAGCGACATGGTCAAGTCCTCCCACCCGATGGGGATAGCCCACCAGATCCAGGGCGGTGATCTCTGGCGTGGCTATGCGGACCGTCCCTTTGGGCGTGTTCCGAACAGCCACAGGCAACTGTTCCAGGTTGGTGCGCATCGAACAATCAATGTGAACCTGCGCACAAAAAATCGGACGATGGGGACGAGAGAACATCACCTGGAAAGTCTGGGGACGCTGGTGGGCGGCTCCATGCAGCTCTGCAGCGGAAAGCAGAGAGACATAGTAGGGAATTTTCATCGTTGTCGCGAGATCATCGATAAACCAGAGCGGAGGCAGGCAGCCTAGGCGCCGATACTCAGGCGGCAGGATCAGGTGATAGCCCCGCAAGGGGGTCGCGATCTCCCGACCTTGCCGAAGGCGCCGAAGGAC
>JBEIQS010000046.1:0-31730 GCA_040376425.1 Alphaproteobacteria bacterium
AGCCATCGCCATCGGCGTCGTAGCCTTCGTCAATTTGGCCATCGGCGTTATTGTCCTTGCCGTCGCAGATTTCGGTTCCTGCGCAGTCCGCCACCCCATCGCGGTCGCGATCTTCAAAGTCCTCATCCACGTCGCCATCGCCGTCGTTGTCGATGCCATCGCAGGTTTCCACGTCGATGCAGTCCGCGGTCCCATCGGCATCGGTATCCGCGAGACCTTCGTCGATCCGACCATTGCAGTTATTGTCCAGACCGTCGCAAGTCTCAGACACGCCCGGATAGACCAGGGGGTTGGCGTCGTCACAGTCGCCATCGCCGGGGGTGACACCATCTCCGTCACCGTCCTCGATCACGGGCTGCGAATCGGTGCTTTCGCTCTCTTTAAGTACGCTGTCCTTGTTGTTATCCGGGTCAGGCGGCGTGCAGGCCGTAAAAAGCCCGAGGAGAAGCAGCGGGAGGGTCAGACGCACCATCGTGGGACTCCAAGGCAGGTACATATGGGAGCAGGATAGCAGAACTGCCTCGCATTCGCGACACCTGTTGCGTCAAAAGCAGAGGTGGCGATCCCGACGTGAAGGGCCCCCAAAAAAGATCTTGACGCTACTCCACTGCATGTTACCTTGCTGACGCTCTGCGGGTGTAGCTCAGTTGGTAGAGCATCACGTTGCCAACGTGAATGTCGTGGGTCCGAGTCCCATCACCCGCTCCATATTCCGTCACGACTCCGGTCGGGATGGAGGTCGATGAAAGTCGACATTTGAATGCCAGCTTTCGAGCTGGCATTTGCTTTTTTCCTTCTACGGCCGCCCCGAGAGGCCTCCACGCTGAGGTGTCCATGCACGATGTACTGGTGGTGGGTGCGGGCCTTTCCGGGCTCCACGCAGCCACGCTGCTCCGGAAAAAGGGCCTCTCTGTTCAGGTGCTTGAGGCCCGCGATCGGGTGGGCGGACGCACCTTTTCCGACATGGTGGACGGCGTTCGGGTGGACCTGGGCGGGCAGTGGATAGGCCCGACGCAGGATCGCGCCTATGCGCTGGTGCGCAGCCTGGGTTTGAGCACCTTCCCCAGCTTTCATCAGGGGAAAAAGCTGCTGGACTTGGGCGTTCGGCCCTCCTCCTATGCGGGGTCCATCCCCTCCCTCCCCCCCTTGCAGCTCTTGGAGCTGGAGCTGACGATACGCCGCTTGGAGCAGCTCGCGAAAAACCCCACGGCGATGCAGGACAGTCTGAGTCTGGCGCAATGGGCAGATCGGCATATCCGCAGCAGCCGGGTGCGGGAGGTGATGGCCATCGCGGTGCGGGTGATTTTCGGGGCCGACCCCGAAGAGTTGAGCTTCTATCACTTTTTATGCTATGTCCGGTCGGCAGGGAGCCTGCGGCGCTTGGTGGAGATCGACAACGGCGCTCAACAGGACCGGGTGGTGGAGGGGACCCATGCCCTGTCGCGCCGACTGGCCGAGGAGCTGGGGCCGGCGGTGCGGACGGGCGCTCCGGTCCGGCGCGTGCGCGAGACGGCGCGGGGCCTGGTCGCAGAAACCGATCAGGGAGAATTTGAGGGAGGCCGGATGATCCTGGCGCTTCCTCCGGTGATGGCTGGCCGGATCACCTGGGAGCCCCCGGTGCCGGTGGAGCGGGACCTGCTCTGCCAGCGCATGCCGATGGGAGGAACCATCAAGTGTGTTGCGTTGTATGAACGGCCTTTCTGGCGCGAAGCGGGCTGGTCGGGAGAGGTCACTGCGGCGGGCAATCCGCTCACCGTGGTCTTCGACAACACCACGGCGGAAGGAGTGCCCGCCCTGGTGGGCTTTATTGTGGGCGGGGATGCACGCCGGTGGGGCCTGGCGCAGGCTGAGGTACGCCGAGCGGCAGTGCTGGCCCAACTGAGCCGCTGGTTCGGCGATCAGGCGAGTAAACCGAGGGCCTATGTGGACAAGGACTGGGCAGCCGACCCCTGGTCGCGCGGCTGTCCCATCGGCATTACCGGGCCGGGTACCCTCAGTACCGTCGGCAACGCACTGCGCACGGGATGGGGCCGTGTACACATCGCCGGAACCGAGAGTGCTGATCAATGGTGCGGTTTTCTGGAGGGAGCTCTGCAGGCAGCGGAGCGGGCCGTCGCAGAGGTACTGGAAGAAAAGCACTTGCGGAGCTAGTCAGAAGGGACCATCATAGGCCCATGCACTCTCTCCTCCTCCTCCTCGCCTGCGTGAATTCGGTCCAGAATCCGCCCAAGGCACCCGAGAACTATCCCGAGAGTTCGCGCAACCATCGGTGGATGCTCGACGATCCGTCGGAGGCGCTCAACGCACTGGCGTGGGAGCAGCTCCGGCAGCTCCACACCCGCGGGGCGGTGCTCATCCAGACCGACACCCTCCGCGCCGATCACCTGCCCTGGTACGGCTATTCCCGAAACACCCTTCCTTCGCTGAGTGCGCGCGAAGGATGGCTGGTCGTAGACCGGCACTACAGCAGCTCCTCCTGGACCTTTCCAGCAACCGCCAGCCTGCTCAGCAGCCGCTATGTGCGCGAGCACCACCTGATCGGGATCAACTCCCCCACGTCGTCCACCGCTATCGGCCCCTTCTACCAGGACTATCTGCCCACCCAAGGAGTGGCTGTCGCCTGGTTCAACGGGAACATGTCCATGGAGCGCACCAACCTCCTGGAAGGCTGGCAGACCGTGGAGAGTTATGGGAACGAGCCGGAAAACGGCGCGCGGCTGCTGGAGCGCGCCTTGGCCTGGATCCAGACCCTGCCCGCCGACCAGCCCTTTCTGGTGATGGTGCAGCCCATGGACCCGCACCGTCCCTGGCTACCGGCTGCCGGAGATCAATGGACTTGGGCGGACTATTCCACGGCACCCTTCAGCCTGGATACCAACGAGGAAACCCAGACCGCAGCGGTCGACGCGATCATGCAGGGCGGCACCGCCGAGGAAAAGGAAGCGCTCGCGCAGCTCCTTCGTGATGTGTATGATGAGGAATTGCTGGGTTTGGACCGTGGCGTAGAGCTTTTTCTTCAGGGTCTGGAGCAAGGGGGGCTGGCGGACGACACCCTGGTGGCATTCACCGCCGACCACGGCGAGAGTCTGTTTGATGTGCCGGGCGCTTTTGGCCACAGTGGGAGCCTTCGCGAAGAATTAATCCATATACCCCTGGCTTTTTACCACCCCACGTTGCAATCGCGCGTGGTGGATGGCTGCATCAGCTCCCATGTGGACGTGCTCCCCACCCTCGCGACGGTACTGGGGGTGGACCCCATGGCTGGTACGGACGGGATCCCCTTCCCCTGCCGCGACTACGCGGTCTCCGAGCTGTTAAGCGAAGGGAATCTGGGGCCAACCCTGGATATTGTCAATGTGACCGCGAGAGACATCCGCGTGGAAGTTGCTTGCCCCAGCGGCCAGGTCACCGGCTTTGACCTCCAAAAAGACCCGGGCACCGTTGATCGCGGACCGGGTCAGGACCTGCCGGGGGGACTGATGCTGATGAACACGCTGGCCGCAGAGGTGGAAGCCGCAAAAGTGGCTTTCCCGCAAATCACCTGCACCTGGCCCTGAATGTAGCCTGCATTACAAAGGTAGAAAAATAGGCGTCCACGCTCGATCTTCGCCTGCCACGCTGGCACGCACGCCACCGCTCTCCACGGTGAAGGCATCCACATAGGCGGCCCCCGCAGTGATACAGGTTGCCCGCTCATCCTCTTCCCCAATCGCACAAAAACCAGTCTCATTTTCGGACATCGCGACCGCCCAGATCAGGCGACTCCCCTGCCAGCGGGGGCTCAGGTGCGGAAGCGGCGGCCAGGGCGACGGGAGCTCCTCTGGCGCAGTGAAACTGTGGCCTCCATCGCTGCTCCGCATCCGAAGGACGTGCGTGCCGCTGTTGCTGAGGCCAATCGCCCCCACCACCACGGCATTGCCGTCCAGCCGGAGGGCGCCCCGCTCGACCCGGTGCTCCTGACCTAACAGGGCTGAAAAATCCAGCTCTGAGCTGATGCCCGGTCCCAGCAGCCACAGGCCACGCGTGCTGCGGGCCTCCTGCTGATCTCCCGATAGGGCGACCAAGAGGCGGTAGTCTTGCCCGGCTGCCCACAGCGAAGGATGCATGAATGAAAATCCAGTGAATTCCTCAACTTTTTTCCACCCGTCCGCCCCAGACCAGGTGTAGACCCGCATGAGATCCTCATACCAGGTTCCCGAGTCGGTGAAGCCGTTGTCCGGCCAGGCCACCCACAGGGTATCACCGGCGGACCCGATCGCCGTTTCTGCGGTAGGTCCAACTTCATCCTCGGGAAAACCGACGTCTGTCCACACCCCGTTCTGCTGACGCATACAGCGCGGAATCCACGGCCAGCGATCCTGGCCCCCCATCTTCAGCTCACGCCAGCAGGCCCAGCCGATCCCCTCCCCCTCGGTAAGGGCCAGCGCGCGTACCGCAAAGGCGTCGGGACTGGAAAGCAGCTCGCCATTGACCCGAACTTCGTTGCGACGGGTCTCCTCCGTGAGCCAGACCAGCTCGCCAGACAGGCTCCCCTCCATCTCCAAACCCGTACTTCCGCTGCGACTGCTCAGGTGGAGATCCGGGAGGATTCCGGGATCCAGGCCGATGGTGTAGGGATGGGAAACCCCCAGCCACCCCGACATCACCAGCGACAGATCAGAGAGCGTCCAGGCACGTTGCTCTTCCACGACCCCCGCGGGAACGCCCGGTCCGATCATCAGCAGCGGCACCTCGCGGCAGCCGGCACAGGCATCCCCGTGCTCCATCCAGGGGGGCTGCACCAGCTCCCCCCGATGCCGCCCGTGGTCCGAGGTGATGATCACCAGGGCATCGCGGGTCCATGCCGGGGCCTCCAACTCCAGGAGCTTCCAGAAGTCGACCAGGGCCGCGTCCACGGCCTGCACCTGAGTGGCGTAGTGGCCGGAGGTCCCATCATGACCTTCCCGGTCCACCTGGTGCAGGTTGGCAACGATCAGGCAGGGATCGACGTCCCGCGCCAGGTTCACGACGCTCTCCAGCACATGTTCATCCAAACGGTGGCTGCCATCATAGCTACCCGGGTCCTCCATTCCCGGATACACACTCCCACCGGTATCCCACAGCAGCGTCGCATTGCCAAGATAGCGGGCGGGGCCACAGTCCCGCTCGGTGGTCTGCATCAGCGTCGGCAGCTCGGGGCGGTAGAGAGTGGCATGCCCCGGGCTGGCCAGGTTGGAATAGGGTAGATTTCGACCTGCAAGAATGGCGGCATGCGCGGGAGCCGTGAACGTGGGCCCGGCGGAGAGAATCGACCGCACGAAGGTGCCCTTGGGGGCCAGCTCGGCCCAGGTGCGGGCGGCCCACTGCTCCCCGGTCACCCCGGTGAGATCCGAAACCCAGGAAGAGGAAAACTCCTCCACCCGCAGGCCATCCACTACCAGTAGCAGCAGGCGGGGGTGTTCGGTGGGCAGCCCACTGTGGCCGGGATCGGAATCTACAGGAGGGGACTCCACCGAATCCCCGTCGTGATGTGATTCCACATGGCTGTCGGCTACCACGCCCTTGGGGTCGACGTCCGCGGGGTTGAGGCAGCCGGAGATCCACCACATGATGCGAGCATAACACGTCTGGACAAGAACGTGGCCTCAGTCGCCAAGCTCCTCCTTTTTTCGCCCGTAGGAAGCCACCGGCTTAGGCGAGGTGTCTTCCGGATAGAGTTCGTGCACACGTGCCCGGAAGCTGTCGAAGCTGCCATCCAGGATCGAAGCGCGCATCTGCTCCATAAAACGCATAAAGAAGCGGATGTTGTGCAGGGTGGAGAGGGTGGCGGAGAGCACCTCGCCCACCCGGAACAGGTGGTGCAGGTAGGCCCGGCTGAAGTTCTTGCAGGTGTAGCAGTCGCATGATGTATCGATCGGATACATATCTTTTCGATACCTGGCATCGGTCAGGCGGATACGACCCGCCATGGTATAGAGCGCTCCCGAGCGGGCATGGCGGGTGGGCAGCACGCAGTCAAACATGTCCACCCCGCGCGCCACCCCCTCCACCAGGTCCAGCGGGCGCCCCACCCCCATCAGGTACCGGGCGTGGCCCTTGCTCATATGCGGCAGGGTCCAGTCGAGAACCTGGCACATGTTGTAGTGCCCCTCGCCCACGGAAAGGCCACCGATGGCGTAGCCGTCAAAGCCGAGGGACTGGATTTGCTCGGCGGAGCGCTGGCGCAGGTCCGCCCAGAAGCCGCCCTGGACAATCCCGAAAAGGCTCTGGTCCGTGCGGGTATGCGCCTCCAGGCTGCGCCGCTCCCACCGAAAAGTCCGCTCCACGGAGCGTTCGGCATAGGCACGGTCGGCGCCAAAGGGCAGGCACTCGTCAAATACCATCGCCACGTCAGCGCCAAGGTCCTGCTGGATCTGCATGGAGCGCTCGGGAGAGAGGAAGGTGGCCTGACCATCCACCTCGTAGCGGAAGTTGACGCCCTCCTCGGTGACCTCTTTTTTTTCCAGCGAAAAAACCTGAAAGCCACCGGAGTCGGTGAGCAGCGGGTTCTCCACAGCCATAAAGCGATGGAGCCCACCGGCTTTTTTGACTATCTGCTCCCCCGGGCGCTGCGACAGGTGGTAGGTATTGGCAAGCAGCACCTGGGTCTTCAGGTCCTTGAGCAGGATGGGTGGCACCGTGCGAATCGCGCCCTGAGTTCCCACAGGCATGAACATCGGCGTGAGCACTTCCTGACGGCGCAGGCGCAGACGTCCGGCGCGCGCGCCACTGGCGTCCTGACGGTCAAGCTGAAATGGAGCAGCACAAGGCATCGACAAACCTCTCGGGGCGGGATTGTTAGCCCATTCCACAAGGATGTGCGCGTCCGGATATTGCACAACCCCCTGCGGCGGGCTTAGAATGGGCTTTGCGGGGCTGCCCCCGAACCGAGGACCTTTCACGCATGGCTAGCGGATTCCGAGCCCGTCCCCCAAGCCTTTCGGCGGGCCAGAACCTGTCGGATTATTACAAGGTCGAAGGACTCCTTCGTGTGGCAGAAGGACGCATGTTCTACCTCGTCAACGACAACCGACGCGATCGGCCAAGCCGTCGGTGTTGGGAGTGCGGGGACGAAAACAACCTGATCGACGCCGCGAGCTGCAGTGCCTGCAGTGCTTCCTTGGCCGTGCGGCGCTTCTTGGTCGCCGTGCACATCTCGGCCAACCCGGAAGCCTACTTCCACTTTTTTCAGCGCCAGATCACCCACCGCTGCTTCCTGTCGCCCTGCGATGCCTTCCTGTTCCCGGAAGATCGCCCGGTGCTGCTGTGCTCGGTGGTGCCCTTCCACGGCGAGCGCTTCCTTCTGGACGAAGCCGCGCCGATGAACATCACCGCGGTGCTCACCCTGGCACAACGCGGCATCGCCCTGATCGCCCACCTTGCGACACAGGGAATCAAGCTATCCACGATCAACCGTGCTAACTTCTTGTTGCGCGGCGACGACGACTTCATCCTCTACGATCCGGCCGTGATCGACGCCCAAGAGGGCCCGCTGCCGATGGAAGAGTGCGCCAAAGTGGTGCGCGACCTGGGCGCGCTCTTGCGCAAATATACGTCTGTAGAAGAGCGTGGTTGGTTGGACTTTTTTCAGGGTGCCGAAGACGGCATGTACCTGACACCCGGCGAGTTCGGGCAGGCGCTTCAGGCCGAATACAACCGCCACCCCCGTGGCAAGGGCACCTTGCACGCGGGCATGAGCGACGTCGGTCTGATCCGCCAGATCAACGAGGATAACTGGGGCTGGGGGCGTCTGGCCCCGGGCGTGGACATCTTCGCGGTGGCCGACGGAATGGGTGGCCACGAAGCCGGGGAGATCGCCAGCAAGCTGGCGGTGGACACCCTGGTGTCGGAAGCGGCCCGCCGCATGAACGTGAGCCCGCGCCCCTCCATCGACGCCATTGAGAACGTGCTGGACGAGACCTTCCAGGGCGCGAACAACCGCATCAAGTCCACCGCAGAAGAGCGCGGCAACGACATGGGTACCACCCTGGTCTGCTGCATCGTGGTGGACGACGCGGTGGCGCTCTGCGCGAATGTGGGCGACTCGCGCGGCTACCTGATCCGGGGTGGCCAGCTCCACCAGATCACCCGCGATCATTCGCTGGTGCAGCGGATGGTAGAGCAGAACCGCCTGACTCCTGCAGAAGCGCGGAACCATCCCCACTCCAACATCCTGCTGCGCACCGTGGGCACCGAGCGCGGTGTGGAGATCGACATCTTCCGGGTGGAGCTGGAGCCCGGGGACCGCCTGCTCCTGTGTTCGGATGGTCTGTGGGGCGAGGTCGAGGATGCGGAGATCGAGAGCATCATGAACGGCAGCGACAGCAACCGCGTGGTCTGCCGCGAGCTGATCCGCGCCGCACACCATGGTGGCGGCAAAGACAACATCAGCGTCGTCATCGTCAGCGTGCCCTCCAGCCCGGAAGGAGCAGCCTCCTGATCCTGTTCCTGTTGGCATGCTCCGGCAGTCCGGTCGCCACCGGGCTACCGCTGGGTGCCTGCCCACCCTCGCCCAATTGCGTCTCGACCCGCGCCGAGCCGGGGGACGCCGAGCATCGGATCGCCACCATGGGCTTTACGGGGGATGCCGGCCTGGCCCAGCAGCGCCTGAAAGCACTGGTGTCACAGCAGCCGGGCGCCACGCTGGTGACCGAAAAAGCAGGCTACCTGCACTACACGTTCACCTCTAAAATCTTCCGCTTTCAAGATGATGTTGAGTTCGAGGTGGGTCAAAATATGATTCACGTGCGCTCGGCATCACGCGTGGGTCGCGGCGATATGGGGGTCAACCGCGCACGGATGGAAGCCATCGCCGCCGCCTGGTCGACGGGCGCGAAATAGGCGCGACAGTGCCGCCGCACGGCGATAGCGGAGGCGCATGCCGCCGCTGAACGAGCGCTCCGAGCGCAACCTGCTCCTGTTGATTGCCGCCGTCCAGTTCGTCAACATCCTCGACTTCATGATGGTGATGCCCCTGGGCCCGGACTTTGCGGTGGACCTGGGGATTCCCACCGCACACCTGGGTCTGATCGGCGGCAGCTACACTGCGGCGGCCGCGGTGGCGGGCATTGTGGGGGCACGCTTCCTGGACCGCTTCGATCGCCGGATAGCGCTGGCGGTGTCGATGGCGGGCCTGGTGGTGGCGACCGCACTTGGGGGCTTTGCCTGGGATTTTCCCTCCCTCCTGGCCGCGCGGGTGCTGGCGGGGGCCTTCGGCGGTCCGGCCACCTCGGTGTCGATGGCGGTGGTGGCCGATGTGGTGCCCCCGGAGCGGCGGGGGCAGGCGATGGGTGTGGTGGCGGGCGCCTTCGCCATCGCGTCGGTGTTGGGGGTGCCTGTGGGATTGGAGCTTGCACGTCTGGGAAGCTGGCGTACGCCCTTTTGGGCCGTGGCGGCGTTGGGTGTGTTGGTGGTGGGCGGCGCCCTGTGGAAGCTGCCCTCGCTGCGTGGGCACCTCACCGAAGAGGCCTCCACCACCTCGTCCTGGGATCTGGTGCGCCGTCCAGAGGTATTGCTGGGGCTGGGCATCTCCGGACTTTTGACCGCAGGCAACTTTGTGGTGATCCCCAATATCTCAACCTTTCTTCAGTATAATGCAGCCTATCCGCGCGAAAATCTGGGCGGGCTGTACATGGTGGGCGGGCTGACCAGTCTGGTGGTCCTGCGCCTTGCGGGGCGGGGCGTGGATCGGCTGGGAACAGCTCCCCTCTTTACGATCGGCTCGCTGTTGGTGGCGGCGGTGCTGGCCCTCGGCTTTGTGCCCACGCTGCCGCTGGTGCCCGTGGTGAGCATCTTTGTGGTGTTCATGGGCGCGCAGTCCGTTCGGAATGTGTCCCTTCAAGCTCTTCTTTCCAAGGTACCCCAGCAGAACGAGCGGGCCCGCTTTCAGTCCATGAACTCGGCACTCCAGCATGTGGGCTCGGCCGGTGGCGCCATGTTCGGGGCCAGCCTTTTGACAGAAACGGAAGGGCACCACCTGGTGGGGATGCCCCGGCTGGCGATGCTGTCGCTGGCCGCCTCGCTGATCCTGCCGGTGATGGTCTACGCCCTCGTCCGGCGGGTGAACACCCCCCGCTGAGGAGTTTCCATGCTGCTGTGGCTACTGGCCTGCACCCTGACGCCATCCTCAGATCCCGCCGATCTGGGGAGAGGAAGCGCAAAAACGGACGATAGCGGCATCCCCTGCACCAGCGTGACCGATGGCCTGCACGACTTCCTCCTCTGCACCGAGCTGCTGAGCTGGGGGGATGCGCAGGCAGCCTGTGCCGCATGGGGCTACCATTTGGTGGATGTGGAAGATAGCGCGGAGAACCAGTGGATCTACGCTGAGGCGGAAGCGGTGCAGGCAGGCCAGTCCTGGTGGCTTGGCTACTCCGATCTGACTGTAGAAGGCAGCTTTTTGTGGGATGGGGGCAGCACGGCGACCTGGACCGCCTGGCGGCCGGGCGAGCCCAACGACTTCAACGGCAACGAGGACTGTGCGAAGTTCTTCCCTTCCGGGGCTGGACTCTGGAACGATGCCGACTGCAACAGTACGCTGGGCTACATCTGCGAAGCAGGCTGCTTGATCGTGGATGCCTATACCGACGCCGATGGCGACGGTTTTGGCGACTCCAGCCTCAACCAACGCTCCTGCACGCCCGCCGCAGGCACCGTGCCGGTGGGCGGAGACTGCGACGATGGGGACCCGGCCCTCTCCCCCGGCGCGTCGGAAGTCTGCGGCGGAACCGACGAAGACTGCGACGGCCTGATCGACGACGCCGATCCCTCCCTGGACAGCAGCTCCGCCACCTCCTGGTACGACGATGTCGATGCAGACGGCTTTGGTGCAGGCTCCGCCCGCTATGCCTGCCTCCCTCCGGTAGGATCGGTAGTCGACAATACAGATTGTGACGACACCGACGCCTCGATCTTCCCCGGAGCCGGCGAGCTGCGGGCCGATGGCATCGACCAGGACTGCGACGGCAGCGACACCTGCCTCTGGTACGCGGATGGGGATGGCGATGGCTTTGGCGATCCCGCCTCCCCCTCCCCAGACTGCAGCTTCATCGCGGGCTATGTGGCGATCGCCGGAGACTGTGACGATGCCAACGCCGCCATCCTGCCGACGGCGACCGAGATCTGGTACGACGGCACAGATCAGAATTGTGACGGTCTCTCCGACCAGGACGCCGACGCCGATGGCATCGACGACGCGGCACACGGGGGCAGCGACTGCGACGACCAGAATGCGGCGGTGCGCCCCGGTCTGGCCGAGCGCTGCGACGGGCTGGATCAGGACTGCGACGGCAGCATCGACGGGGCAAGCTGCCCCTGCCCACAGGCCGACTATGCCGATCACAGCTACCTTTTCTGTACCTCCGCCGATCTGAGCTGGGAGGAGGCGGAGCTGGCCTGTGCGGCCCTGGGCTATGAGCTGGTGACCATCGGCGATGGCGTCGAAAATAGCTGGCTCTGGACGCAGGCTGAGAGCGCCGATGCCGTTTCTGCCTGGTGGATCGGCCTCTCAGACCGGGATGTGGAGGGTAGCTACCTGTGGGCCGACGGGAGCCCCTTGGGCTACAGCCAGTGGCGCGCCGGGGAGCCCAACGACTTCAACGGAGCAGAGGACTGCGGCAAGTACATCGACAACTCCGGCGGAAGCTGGAACGATGGAAATTGCGCTGATCCCCTCCCCTATATCTGCGAAGCCGGCTGCCCGATGCTGACCTATCACAGCGACACCGATGGCGACGGCTATGGCGACGCCACCAACGCAACGCAGTCCTGCACGCCCATCGCCGGGCTGGTCACCGACGGCAGCGACTGTGACGACAGCGATGCCGCCGTGGGCCCCGGCTCCACCGAGGTCTGCGGCGGTGGCGACGAGGACTGCGACGGCTTTGTGGACGACAACGACGGCTCCCTGGACGAAAGTACCGCTACCTCCTGGTGGCCGGACGAGGACGGGGACGGCTGGGGCCGCATCGGCGAAGTGCGAAGCTGCGACGCTCCCGAGGGCTACGCGCCCCAGACCGGCGACTGCAACGATCTGGACCCCTCCATCCGCCCGGGTGCGGCGGAGGCGGCCGACGGCGTCGACAATGACTGCGACGGGACCACCGAGCTGGACGATCAGGACGGGGATGGGCTCTCGCAGCTTGTGGAGGATGGCGCGGGGAGCGACCCCTTCAACCCGGACACCGACGCCGATGGGGTGTCCGATGGCGAGGAGGTGGTGATAACCGAAGGCAGCTCCCGCGATACGGACCGGGATGGCCTGCCGGACTTCGCCGATTCGGACGACGACAACGACGGGGTGCCGACCCTGGACGAGGCAGGCGACGCCGATCTCGCCACCCCTTCGCCCGACAGCGACGGGGACGGTCTGGCCGACTACCTGGACCCCGACTCCGACAACGATGGCCTGTACGACGGTGCAGAGCCTGGCGACTCCGATGCGGACGGCCTTGTAGACCGTATCGATGCCGACGACGACGGCGATGGGATCGGCACAGCCACCGAGCTGGCGGTGGACGGCGACCTGGACGGCCGCGCGGACTATGACAGCGACGACGATGGTACCCCCAACCACCTGGATCTGGACAGCGATGCCGATGGCTGTGACGACACAACGGAGGGAGATGCCGACGGCAACGGCAACGGCATACCCGACTTCGCCGACGGTGTCTGTGGGGAAGTGAAGGATCAGCCTTGCGGATGCAGCAACGGTGCCGCCTCTCTTGGCCCCCTTGGCCTGGTGCTCCTGCTGCTCTCAGGCCGCCGCGCGGCGCCTCAAGCCCGACAGGGCAAGCAGCGAAAATAGGAAGGCCGCCGATCCGCCGCCACCACATCCACAGCCTTCTTCCTCGCTCGGATCGGCGTGACTCGGATCAGAGTCACGTTCGCTGTCATCCGTGTTGGAGTCAAGATCCACGTCGCTGTCGGCAGTGCTATCGGTGGCGGAGTCGGAGCCGCTGTCGCCACTGTCCGGCTGGTCCACGGGCTCCCAGGGATAGTCCAGCCCGCCCTGCCCGGTGGACACCACGGTCCAGGCCACTGCGGCAAGCTGGGTGGCGGTGGGGGCGTCCACCTGCGCCGGCGGCGTAAGCCCCTCGGCGCTGCGCCCGGTGAGGGTGGAGTAGAGGGTGCAGGCCGCCAGCCAGCTTCCGGTGGCACTGGGGTGTGAGCCATCGGGATCGTAGAGACGATAGAACAGTGAATCGGGCGCCGTAGGATCCTGATCCGCCGCATAGACCGCCGCAAAAGCCAGCCCCGCAGGCGCAACCCACACCGGGCGATCGGCGCGGGACATCCGGCTCTGGTAGGCCAAGTAGCCCTCGGTGAGCTCGTCCTGCATGGTCAGAAAGTCAGGGTAAAGCTGTGGATTGGTGCTATCCCCGTCTCGGCGCCCCCAGGTGAGCAGCAGGACCGTCCCCGCCCCCTTGGCCTCCAGCCAGGTGTTGAGCTGCACCCCCGCTACGGCGCTGGACTCCCAAATGGCATCTTCGCCGTAAAAACCGGGGATCTGACTCTGGTCTTGAAGGATACCCCAGCGCCACGCGGTGCTGCCGGTGACCAGCGCATCCTGCCACAGCGGGTCGCTGGACGCACGCGCCACATGATCGGGAAAAGTCAGGCCACCGGCTGCCAATCGGGTGCTGTCCACCTGGGCGTAGGCCGGGTCCCCCTCGCGCAGCAAGCCCTCCACCATCAGGTCCAGGTCGTTGCGCATGGTGTAGCTGTTGCCAAGGAAGAGGAGGTAGATCATCGCGCGATTGTATCTCTGCACGCGACGATCGTCTGGACTTCGTTCTGCCCCACCCCGCGCGTTATGTTCCCCGTCACACGCGGGAACCTATGGCACGGCTGCTCTTTTACCGGAACCGCTATAACAAAGAAGAATCCCCGGTGTTTATCTATCGTCTTCGGGATGGTAGAAACCGCATCGGCCGGGTGGACGAATGTGATGTGGTCCTTCCCGACAATGGGGTCAGCCGCTCCCATGCACTGGTGGACCTCGTGGACGGAAATTGGCAGGCGACCGACCGATCCTCCAATGGCACCTTCGTGAATGACCAGCGGCTGAGCGGCCCGGTGCTGCTCAACCACGGGGATCAGCTTCGGATCGGCTCCTTTGTGGCGGTGGTGGATCTGGCGCGCGATCAGGCCCCACCCACCGAGGAGAGCCAGCCCGAGGCCCGCCACGAGGAGATCCTGGAAGCCCATGATGGCCTGACCCTCTCCCACGCTTTTCTGCTGATCCGCTCCGGGCCAGGAGAGGGCGAGCGCTTTCGCCTGAAGGGGGGCAAAATCAGCGTGGGCGGCTTTGGAAGCCGTATTGTGCTGCCCGACTCCACGCTGGTGCGCGATCATGTGCGCATCCGCCTGTACGAGGGGCGCTCGATGGTGGAACCCGGCGCCGGCGCAGCCTGGCTGGGCCACTCCCGCATCCGCGACATCCTTCCCCTGACGCAGCACGACGAAGTACGCATTGGAGGCACTGAATTTTCTGTATTTTGGAATACAGAAATGGAAGAGCCGATTGCCGACCGCTTTGGCGACATGGTGGGGCGCACGGCCATCATGCAAAAGGTCTTCGGGATGTTGCGGAAGATGTCGCCCCACCACGCACCCGTTCTGTTGTTGGGCGCATCGGGAACCGGAAAAGAGGTGGCCGCACGCGGTATCCACGACGCCTCGCCCCGAGCAGGGCGCCCCTTCGTGGCCATCAATTGTGGCGCCATCTCTGCCAACCTCTTTGAGTCCGAGCTGTTCGGCTACGAAAAGGGCGCCTTCACCGGTGCGAATGAGCGCCGCGATGGCGCCTTCCACCGCGCCGATGGGGGCACGCTGTTTCTGGATGAGGTAGGGGAATTGCCCGAGAATGCCCAGGCCAAGCTGCTGCGGGTCCTGGAGAGTGGCGAGGTCCGGCGCGTCGGGGGAACCGAGCCCAGCTTCCCCGATGTGCGGGTGGTTGCTGCCACCAACCGGAACCTGGCAGGCGATGCCCAGAAAGGTACTTTCCGACAGGATCTGTACTTCCGCCTGGCCGTGTTGTCCGTCACCCTGCCCTCGCTGCGCGAGCGAGCAGAGGACGTGCCCACCATTGCCGAGGCCCTGGCCCGTCGGATCCATCCCTCCGTGCGCATCACCCCGGAGGCCATGGCGGTGCTCCAGGCCTACCGCTGGCCGGGGAACGTGCGTGAGCTGCGCAACGTCCTCACCCGCGCCTATGTGATGGGGGGGCCGCTGATCGAGCCCGATGCACTGGAATTCCAGGCTCAGGAGAGCGCGATCGGCTCCTCCCGAAACCAGCTGGAGGAGGCCGAGCGCGAGGTGGTGGTGGACGCCATGCGCCGCTGCAACAACAACAAGAGCCAGGTGGCACGGATGTTGGGAATTCCCAGGACCACCCTTGTGTATAAAATGCAACGCTGGGGGTTGGAGGGCTGAGGCTCACATCACCCCCCGCTCCATCATGGATACCCAACTTCCCGGCGCCAGGATGATGTGGTCGAGCAGCTTCAGGCCCAGCACATTCGCCGAGGCCTGCACACGGCGCGTAGAAAGCTGATCTTCCACCGATGGGTCCGGATCACCCGACGGGTGGTTGTGCCCCAGCACCACGGAGGCGGCCCCCACCTCCACTGCCGGTCGCAGGATCTGTCGGCAGTCCACGATGGTGGCGCAGTCCGAGCCCGTGGTAAGCCGCCGGTAGCACAGGGGCCGTCCGCGTCGATCCAGGTAGATCGCGTGGAGTTCTTCGTGGGGCAGGCCCTCCAGGGCGGGGGCGAACCAGGCCGCCGCATCCTGCGCATTGCGGATGGGGGCCGAGCCCGGCGTGCTCCGCTGCAGACGACGCCCGAGCGAAAGCCCGGCATGAAGGCGCACCGCCCGCGCCGGTCCCACCCCTCGCACCCCGGCGATGGCGGGCACCGACGCATCCACAAGCTGAGCCACCCCGCCAAAGCGCTCCAACAGCGCCGTGGCGATACTTCGGGTGGAGCGCCCCCCGGCGCCCGTACCCAGCACCAGCACGATCAGGTCGATGTCACTGAAGCCCTCGGGCCCCAACAGCGTATAGCGTTCTCGCGGTTGCATGTCGCCATCGCATGCAAGTACCGTGCCAAATGTACAGGACGGAGAAAGGTACACTCTTCCACGACGATCCGACGGCAGCCCGACACCGTTGACGGACTTTCGTCAGGCGCCGGGCATCAAGGGCCGGCCGAAAAGAAATTTCAGCCCTACAGGATCTCGCGCAACACCCCGGCCAGCTCATCCAGCACCGAAAGTGGCGTACAGAGCGGCGGCATCAGACGCATCACCGTGGGATCATCGCTGCCACCCGCCACAAAGCCGCGCTCCCGCAGCGTCGCCAGCACGGGCTTCACCGGGCGGTCGAGGCAAAGCCCCAAGAGCGCCCCCTCCCCCCGGACCCGCACCGGAAGCACCTTGCGGGCGTGCTGCCCGAAGGCAGCGGCATGCGCCACGAGTCCCTCCTCCCGCAGCACATGGTGGGTGGCCAGAATCGCGGCACAGGCCAAGGGGCCCGCACCAAAAGTGGAGCCCTGATCGCCCGACTTTGCACGACGCGCGATGGTGTCGTCCACCAGCGTGGCGCCCACCGGAAAGCCGCCCGCCGTTCCCTTGGCCGAGGTGAGCAGGTCCACCCGCACGCCGTAAAAATCCGCCGCAAAGTTGGCACCCATGCGCCCCCAGGCCGTCTGGACCTCGTCAAAAATCAGCAGCGCCCCCACCCGGTCGCACTCCGCACGCAGCCCGTGGAACCAGGCGCGCTCGGCGGTGGCCACGCCCGCCAGGGACTGGATGGGCTCCAGGATCACGGCGGCGACCGAGTCATCCAGCTTGATCGGCTCTCCAAAAGGTACAAAGCGGGTATTTCCGTACTCTGGCAGCGCATACTTGCGATACTTTTCTGAGGCGGTCACCGCCAGGGCACCAAGGGTGCGTCCGTGAAAACCACCCTGCATCGCCACGATGTTCGGACGGCCGGTGTGGTGACGCGCGAGCTTCAGGGCCACCTCGTTGGCCTCGGCGCCGGAGTTGGAGAGGAAGACGCGGGTCAGGTTCGCGGGAGCAAAGTCGACAATTGCCTTGCATGCCGCCGCCCGCAGCGGCGAATGCACCACGTTGGAGTAGAAGCCGAGGCGCTGAGCCTGCGCGTGCAACATCGCCACCCATGTGGGATGAGAGTGCCCGATCAAAGCCACACAATGCCCACCGTACAGGTCCCAAAACCAGCGACCATCGGCGTCCTGAACCCGCGCCCCCTGGCCACGGACGAGGTTCAACGGCAGCTTGTCGTAGGTGGCAAGCTGCCAATCCGCCTCAGGGCCTGCGGCGGCGGCGAGCTGGTCGAGGAGGGCTTCGGCGATCTGAGCGTCCATGGGCATCCCGGAAAGGGACGCCCCCTAATTCGCCCCGCCCGGCTCCGCCCGGCGGAAGCCGCTGAGATCCTCTTCCAACGCTTCGGCTACCTTCAGCGTCAACGCATCGTTGCGGCGCTGCCCCACCACCTGCACTGACAGCGGCAGTCCCTGGCGATCCAGCCCCATCGGCACCACGGTCACCGGAAGCTGGAGAATGTTAAAAATTGAGGTACATTCTGCATCAAATGGCTTCAGCCACGCCGCACGATGGCGCGGCGCGGTGCCGGAATAGGGAGGATAGAGCAGCACCCCATCGGGGCCCAGGGCTTCTTCCAGCTCGGCCTGCAGGGCCTCCCCCTCGGCAATCAAAGCCGGAATGTCGAAGATCGGCACTACTTTCAGCAGCCGCTCCAGGCCCACCAACACCAGGGCCGCAAAGCTATGGTCGGCGTTTCCTCGGGGCAGCCGGGCAAAATTCCGGAGAATCTGCATCCTCTCCCCTCCGGTCAGGTGGTGCTCATAGGGCTCCCCGGTGGCCCCGGCCAGGGCCGCACTCCAGATGTCTCCTCCCCTTTTAAGGCGGGGGAACTCCTTTTCCACGATGGTTGCCCCTCGATTGCGCAGCGCCAGCTCCGCCCGACGTACTGCCTGACGTACCTCCCCATCCACCCGCATCCGGCCATTGCTCTCCAGGGCGATCACCCGCAGGCCCTTCAGATCCTTGCGTCCTTCGCCGATCCTCTCCATCTCCGTGCTGAAGGGATCCTGCCCATCGGGCCCCGCGATCACGTCCAGCACCAGCGCCAGATCCCGGGCGCTACGCCCGATCGGTCCAAAACCCAGGTATTTGCCTACCTCTCCCGGGTTGTCCGGAAAGTGGCCGGTCCCCGGCACCCGTCCCGGTGTGGGCTTGTGGCCAAATGCCCCGCAGAAAGCTGCCGGAATCCGAATGGATCCGCCGATATCCGAGCCGAGCCCCACGGGAGAGGCCCCGCTGCCCACCAGAGCCCCTTCCCCGCCCGACGATCCCCCACAGGTACGCCGAGAATCCCAGGGGTTGGACGTGCGCCCGTACACGTCGTTGTAGGTCTCCATCCATAGACCGCCCTCCGGGGCATTACTGCTTCCAAGCAGGATTCCTCCCGCCTTGCGCATACGCGATACGACGGTACTGTCCTGCGTCGCCAGACGGTCCTTGAAGCGCCGCACGCAGCCGGACCAGGGCAGACCTTCCGCCTTGTAGAACTCCTTTACGGTAAACGGAATCCCATGTAGCGGAGGCAGGTGCTCCGGCGGGTGATCGGTGGCCGTTCTGGCCTCGGCCAGGGCCAGCTCAAAGCGCCGTGCGGCTATGGCGTTGATATGCGGGTTCACCTGCTCCATCCTGGCGATATGGGCTTCGGTCAGCTCCAGGGGGGAGAGTTGGCGACGGCGGATCGCGTCGGCGAGCTGCGTGACGGGGGCGGCGTGCAGGTCCATGGCGGTAGCGTAGCCGAGCAGCGGCAGGCCCGCCCGTGCCGCACGGAGCTGCGGCTTTCTTTCAGAATTTCCGAGCGCGATCTACCGGACCTGTTAGATGCCCGATGTCGCCCCTTGGCGGCACCTTCCCACTGTGCTTTGGTTCGTGAGAGCCCGGTATGGCAAAGGGCTTCCCCGGACTTCCCGGTGTGTTGCTCTCCTGGAAAGGCGGATGTCGTACCTTCGACATTCCTGGAACATGTGATGCCTAAGAAATTGTTTGTTGGTTCTCTGTCCTTCAATACTGGCGATGCGGGCCTCCGCGCTGCCTTCGAACGCTACGGCGCCGTCTCTGAAGCCAAGGTTGTCCTTGAGCGCGAGACCGGTCGCAGCCGCGGCTTCGGCTTTGTGTCCTTCAACGACGGCGCCCAGGCCGACGCGGCCATCAAGGGCCTCGACGGCTCCACCCTCGATGGTCGCACCATCCGGGTGAACGAAGCCGAAGCCAAGCCCCGCGATGATCGCGGCGGCGGCGGCGGCCGTGGCGGCGGCGGTGGCTACGGTGGCGGCGGCGGTCGTGAAGATCGCGGTTCTCGCTGGTAGTGCCAGTCTGAAGCCGGTAATCCCGGCTTCCGCAATGTGCCCTCGGTCCTTGACCGGGGGCGCTTTGTTTTTGGGCCCCCGACCTACTCTACATAGCCCAGCGCCCGCAGCGCCTCGATGTGCTCGGCATCGTCACTGGCCGGATGTACGGCAACCCGGTCTCCACGAGGACCAAAGCTGCTGATCTCCTTCGCCAGGGTCTGATATTCCGGCTTGAAGGCAGCCTTGATCACCTTGCCGGGCAGGGGCTTGGCGATGGGCATCCCCATCGTATGCAGCAGGGTGGGCATCATATCCAGGATCGACGCACGGGGGATTTCCCCGGTGGCAAAGGGAGGACCCCAGGCGAAAAACACACCATCAGGCTTGGTATCATGCATGGTACCGTCGTATCGCCAGCCGTGATCGGAGATCAGCACGATACAGCTCCCTTCGGCCATCGCCTCTCCCAGGCGTTGATCCATCACACGATAGGCCGAGCGCACCAGCCGTTCAAACAACACCTCGGCCTCCGCCTCGCCCAGCACCCGCTTCTGTTCGTCGGGGTTCTCCTTGCCGAAGACGGTGAAGGTCCAGGCGTGGGATGCGGTATCGGCACCCTGCACATAGACCGAAAGAAGATCCGGCTTTTTCTCGCTCCACAGCCTCCGGCCGGTCGCCCACGAGATCTGGTCGCGCACCAGGAAGTAGCGGGAGCCCTCCTCGGTCTGTACGTCGCGGCGCAACTTGCCCGCACCCAATTCGGCCACGACCTGATCGGCCACGGCACGCACGGAGGCCGCCTCGGCGGCCGGCCAGGTGGCCATGGGCTCGGCGTGATCCAGCAGCTCGGGGGTGAAGCCGTACCAGGGAATCGCATGGTTGCTGATGATGATACCCGGCACCGGCTCAGCCGGGTAGCTGGCCCACCAATTCACAAAAACGGAGCTCCGCTTGTAGTCCCCCGCCAGCTCCCAGAGCGCGCGCACCCGCCGTGCGTTGGAGCCCACCGCTCCGCGCGTCCGCAGCTTTGTAGTTTTGTATACAAACTGACCCAGCCAGTCGCGCGAGTCGTCGGGCAGCTCCAGCGCGGTGCCGGTCAGCCAGCTTGTGGTCTAGCCGGAAACACCATGATCTTTAGGCTTCATCCCGGTAACGACCGAGGTCCAGATCTCCGGGGAGTGCCGGGACACCGTCTTCAGCGACCCCCAGGCCGCCTCCGCGTAGAGGCGCTGGAAGTTCGGGAGCTCGGAGCCCATAGCCTTCAACTGTGCGTGGTCCAGCCCATCCATGCCCAGAAATTGCAGGTTGCACATCGCAGGGGTGGTTTTCCCGAGCGTGGCGGGCTTCTGGGGAAGGCGGTCCTTTGCGAAGGTGTAGCTTGCAAACAAGAAGGCTGGCACTGCCGGCACCCAAAGCCAGCGCCCACGCTCCTTAAGGAAGCGAGGAAGCAGGCCCAATACCGTGGAAGCCACCAGGGTATAGGCGCTGCACCAAACCAGCGGCAACACCAGATCCGCAGGCATGGGATTCTGTGGAAAAATGGGCGCCAACCAGTAAAGAACACCGGAAAAGCAGAGCAGCAGCAAGGCGAGCAGGGTAGACCACATCGCCCAAGGGCTAACCCGGCAGGTCCAGGCGGCCGAATGCTCCAGGAAAATCGGCCCCAGCCCGGGGGGTCGCCCGGTTAGAGAGGCGGCATGTCTCGGCAGCTCTCGACGTTCCTGCGTGTGGCGGGCCTGCTCGTTCTTGTGGGAATCCTGGTTCAACGAATCGATCTGGCTACCGTTCGCCGGAGCTGGGAGGGGATGAGTCCGTCGGGGCTGCTGCTGTGTCTGCTCTGTTTTGGGCTGGCGATGGGGGTGCGGGCGGGAAAGTGGAACCTGCAGATGGGCGCCCTGGGCTTCACCTGGGATCCACTTCAGCAGAGCCGGAACTTTTTGTTGGGCGTCCTGATCGGCGCAGTCACGCCGATGCGGGTGGGAGAGCTGTACCGCCTCTCCGCCCTGCACATCTCCCCTGAGCTGCGTACGGAGCGCCTGACCGTGGCTACCGCCTCGCTGCTCCTGGAAAAGGGCTATGAAGTTCTTGTACTGGGCTCGCTGGTGGCTATCGGGGCCATTCTACTGGGCTTTCCGCTGGTGGGCCTGGCGGCTTTGCTCCCGCTGCTGTTCGGCGCTTGGGCCGGGTTGGGGAGCTGGCGCCCGCCCGAAGCCTGGCTGCCCCGCGCTCTTCGCCCCCTTGTAGAGCGGGGCCTGAAAGCGCGCGATGGCCTTCGGTTTTCGCAGCGACTCTCGGTGCTGTTGCTCACGCTCGGCGCCCAGTCCCTGAACATGGTGGCCGGGCACCAGATCTACCAGTCTTTTGGAGAAGTTCCCTTTACCCGATTCTTTTTCGGAATGCCGCTGCTCACCTTCTCCAGCGCCGTGCCGGTGACCGTGGGCGGGATCGGCCTCCGCGAGCTGGCGGCGATGGAGGTGTTCCGAGATGCGGGGATTGCACCGGCGGCCGCCGCCGCAGCTGCCTCGCTGGTTTTTGTTGGCGCCAACCTGCTACCGGGTGTGGCCATCCTGCCGATCGCGGCGGCGCAGTTTTTCCGGGATCGTCACCAGCGCGAGCGGTAACTCCGGGAAATCCGGCGGCAGATCGGTTAGTCCCGCAGCCCATGAGCATCCTCGTCCTGGGCGGCGACGGCTACGTCGGCTGGCCCCTCTCCGTCAAACTGGCCCTTCGTCACCCCAACACACCCGTCCACATTGTGGACAACCTGGGGCGTCGCGCCTGGGTTTCCCGCTGTGGCGGCAACTCGGTGACCCCGATTGAGGAGCCCACCCTGCGGGTGGACGCCTTCAAGAAGGTTTTCAAGCAGAACAACCTCCATTTTATGGAGATGGATGTCTGCTCACCCGAGCTGGAAGCCCTGGTGCGGGAGCTGCGGCCCACGGTGGTCTACCACCTCGCCCAGCAATGCTCCGCCCCCTACTCCATGATGGGGGTGGAGGAGGCGGTGTTTACGGTTCAGAACAATGAAGTTGGAAATATGCGGGTGCTCTGGGCCGTGCGCCAAGCCGCTCCCGACGCCCACCTCATCAAGCTGGGCACCTTCGGGGAGTACGCCAAGGGCGGCATCGACGTGGCAGAAGGCTATTTTCTCCCTGAATATCATGGGAAAAAGGCGAACCGTCCAATGCCCTACCCCCGTGCGGCGGACGACATCTACCACGCCTCCAAAATCAACGACACCAACTACATCGCCATCGCCTGCCGCAAGTGGAACCTGCGGGTGACCGACGTGATGCAGTCTACCATTTTTGGTGTTTCAACCGCAGAAATCGAGCGGCATCCCTCACTCTACACCCGCTTCGACTACGACGGCGTGTGGGGCACGGTCGTGAACCGATTCATGGCCCAGACCATCCTCGGCCTGCCCATGAGTGTCTATGGCACCGGCCTGCAGCGCACCGGCCTGATGGCACTGGAAGATGCGGTGGGCTCGCTGGCGGAGCTGGCCGACCGGCCTGCCGACCGTGGCGAGCACCGCGTGATCAACCACGTCACCGAGCGCGACCCCTGCATCAACGACATCGCCGAGCGTGTGGCTGAGGTGGGCCGCAGCAACGGCTATCACCCGGAGATCCGACGGGGCGACTTCAACCCGCGCGGCGAAAATGACGCGGAGAAAGAAGTCTATACGGTGGAGAACCACTACGTCTCCAGCCACGTCTCCCACACGCCTTTTGAGTCGGTGCTGAAGACGATGTTCCCTCAGGTGGCCCGGTTCTCCCATCGAATCCGCCCCGAGGTCTTTCCACCGCAGGTGTCCTGGGGACCGGCCTGATGGATTTGGCGGCGGAATTTCCGCTTCGGCGGTACAATTTCAACCCGGGCACGCTGGGAACCCCCGCCCGCGCCACTCGCCGCGCCATCGCGATCTTCGAGGAAGAAACCGAGGGATGGCCCATCGAAGCCTACCGTCGGGGTCGCCTGATGTTGGCGGCCGCCCGCCAGCAGGCCATTGAACTCTGGGGCAACGAGCAGCTGGCCATCGGGCCGGGGACCACATTGTGGTGCAACCTGCTGCTGGATGCCCTCGCCGGGCATCGCCGTCGGGAGCGGGTGGGCCCCCTGAAGGTGCTCACCACCGGACACGAGCACGACGGTGGGGCGGGTGCCCTGGAGCATCATCCAGATCTTTCCGTCTCCTATGTGGGCGACACACACCTGCTGGATCCCGACGATTTTGGACGCCATGTGGCCGCCCGAAACCCCGAGGTGGTCTTTCTGTCGCAGGTGACCTGGACCGAAGGGCGGCAGCTTCCCGTGCGGGAGCTGATCGCCGAGGTGCGCCGGCGCGCACCCGAAGCCTGGGTGATCCTGGATGCGGCCCAGGCCGTCGGACTATGTAGGCCTATCCTGGGAATTGCCGACTTCACCGTCGCCAGCGGGCACAAGTGGTTGAACGGCCCGGCGGGCACCGGCTTCTGCTGGCTGGGGCCACGGCCGATTCAGGAGCTGGGTGGCCTGTTTTTTGTGGGACACTCCCTGGATGAAAGCTGGCCCCTGCGGCGCTTTGAACCGGGCGGCGGCCAAGACTTTTCGCGCTTTGCTGGGTTAGAAGCTGCTCTTTCTATCTACGCGAAGGTCGGGATCGAAGCCGCCTTGGCGCGAAGCCGTCGTCTGGCAACCCACTTTGCAAGCGGCCTGCACCGGATTTTTGCCCACCATAAGATTCCGCACCACTACTTTGACGGGAGCGGATGGGTGCAGGATGTCCCTGACCTTCCGTCCGGCACCTGCGTCGTGCGCTTCCCGCTGGAGTTTGATCCCTACCCGCTCTACAGCCGCCTGGACGGCCGCGCCGTCCACATGAAGTGCATCAAGGGGAAGACCGGCACCGGCGAGCCACTGAACCAGCTCCGCTTCGGCCTGCCCTGGTTTGAGCAGGAAGAACGCCTCGATGCTGCACTTGGTATTATAGACTACACCCTTCATACAGAGGGGGGAAATGTCTAAGGATCGCCAGGGATGGCTGCTGGTGGTGGCCATGCTGCTGCCCCTGGTCGCAGCGAAATTCGCGACCAACGCCGTGATGGTGGATTTGGGGGTGGATGGCAGCTACTACATGGACGTAGCGGACCATGTCCGGCAGGGCCTGGGGGTACGCACCGAAGTCTCCCTCTATCACCAAGGGATGATTGGTTTTCCACATCCAACGCCCGTCTATCCATTGTGGCCCATGCTGCTGGGCTGGGTGGCCCGCTTCAGCAGCCTGGAGAGCGCGGCGGTCTGGCTGCCCACCGGGCTCTACTTTACGTCGCTGCTCTTGGGCTATGTTTGGGCGAAAATGATGTCGGATCGCCCGATCTTTCCTGGCATCTGGGAGGTCCCGCACGCGGGACACCTGCTGGTGCTGGCCCTGGGGCTCAACGACCTCTACTTTGAGCACAGCTCCAAACCCTACACCGAGCCGATGGCCTTTGTGTTTCTGTTTGCGGCTCTGATCCGCTTTCGGGGCTACTTTGCCGGGCCCACCCTGATGCGGGGACTGGAAGCGGGCGTGTGGCTGGCGGTGCTCCTGCTGATCCGCTCGCAGATGATCGTGACCGCCGCAGGCTTTTTCGGTGCCGCGGGGCTACGCTTCCTCTTCCCTCCCTCCAACGAGCCCCGCAGCCGGGCGGCGCTGGGCCTGCTGGGTGGAATCGCCGGCTATGGCCTCGGCCTCCTCCCCCAAATTCTCTTTCTCCGTAGCTTTATTCCGGAGGCGGGCTTTCGCGACCTGCTGCGCTTCGACGCCTGGCAGGCCAACCCCCAGCTACCAATACTGAACCTGCTGGTCCCCACCGATGGCCTCTGGGGATGGATCGTTGATCGCTCGCAGGGATTTTCGCTGGCCTTCAGCGAAAGCAGCGCCTTCAGCTTCCAGGTGAGCTGCTCCTACTACTACCTGGCGCTACCCATCGCCGTGTTGTTGTTGACCTGGGACAGCCTGCGCGCCGGCCTGGCCACCAGCGTGGGCGACCTGTGGGCGCGGCTGCGGCATGATGGCTTCAACTATCACTGGTTTTTTGTCCTCTTTTCTGTGGGCTGGTGGCTCTCCCTGCATATTCTGCACAAGGCCTACTTCACCGAGTGGAACTTCGGGATGCGGCATGCGCTGCCCTGCCTGTTCCTCTTCGGATTCTGCACCTGGAAGCTCCTGATACGCAGCGACGCGTGGCGCCTGATGGGGCTCTTTCTCCTGATGACCTCGGTGCGCCAGGGGCTGAACGAGCTGCCCGACACCAAAGAGGAACAGGGGCGGGATGATCGGCTTTGGGCGCGGGCAAAACGCCTGGCCGCTGTCCTTCCCCCCGGGGAGATCATCTGTACCAGCATGCCCACACGCATGGGACGCGCGCGCACGGATGGCGGCGTGCACGGAATCTACCCCTCTGCCACCAGCCTGGATGACCTGAAAGTGCTCTTTACTGCGCCGGATCAGGGCGGGCTGGGCTGCACCCTGCTGGCCCTGACCGGGGCGGATACCCTCCCCTTCCAGAAGGAAGCCGATTTCCTGGCCGCCTTCACCCCCACCGACGAAGTGGTGGAGGGCTGGAAGCTCTATCGTCGCTCGGAGGAGACCCCATGATTCCCAGTCTGATTGAACCCGTTGCGCAGACCGTCGCCGCCAGCCCCGTGACCATGGAGCGCGGCATTCCCATGCTTCATCGCCTGTTAGATGCGGCGTCACGGCTGGAGCTCGCCGACCGGGAGCTGCCCTACGGGCGCTACCTCATCCATGCAGACCCGGAAGGTCGCTTCAACCTGCAATTGGACGTGTTCTCGCGAGGCTACGTCGGTGGCATCCATGCCCACCGCACCTGGGGCCTCTTTTTCATTTTGCGCGGCGCCCTTTATGTCGATGACTACAACGAGGTGGAGGGGAAGGTGGTCCACGCCCGCTCCGCCTTCATGGGCACCGGCGGCGGCCAGTTCTTCTGCCCCCCCCACGCCGACTGGCACCGGGTCGCCACCCGCCCCGATGGCCCGCAGGTGGTGAGTGTGCACATCTACGGCCAGGGTTTTGACATGGACGTGGGCGAAGCGCTCAACGGCGAAGGGCAGGTGCGCAGCTATCGCCGCGGCGCCTTCGGCGACCCCAAACACCTTGAGAATTTCTGGAGCTACCGGTGATCCTGGGTCTGTCTACCCTCCGCCTGCTGGGCATCCTGCTTGGCAGCCTCGGTCTGCTCCTGCTCCTCTGGCGCCGTCGGCAAGCGGAGCTCCTCGGACGACTGGAAGTTGCGGGGTGGATGGCCTCGATCCTGGTTCTGGCCATTGGCATCGTGCCCGGCCTCGCCGATGCCCTGCCCGGGCTGACCGGCTTCACCGGTCCCCTGGCGCGCATCACCTCGGTGCTCGCCTTTGCGGTACTGGGGATGGGGGCATGGGTCCTCTTTTTACAGCTCCAACTTGGAGAAACTCGACTTCGCTTCCTCACCCTTCTCAAAAGAATGGCCGTGGACAGCGGCGTGGAGAGCTGGCAGGGGCCCCGCCCGGGGATCGTCCTGATCATGCCCGCGCTGAACGAGGCGGAGAACCTGGCAGAAGTGCTGCCGGGTGCCCCCAAGGACTACGCCGGCCAGTCCATCCTGGTGGTGCTGGTCGACGATGGTAGCGAGGATGACACGGCGGCGGTCGCCCGCAAACATGGGGCTCTGGTTCTGAAGACCCCCATCAACGTGGGCGGCGGTCATGCCTTGCAGGTGGGTTTTCTGGCGGCCAAGCGCCTGGGTGCCACCATCGTGGTGACGATGGACGCTGACGGGCAGCACCGCTTTGCCGATCTGCCCCAGCTATTGGATCCCATCCTCAAGGATCAGGCGGACATGGTGATCGGCAGCCGGCACTTGGGCGAGAGTGTGGGCCACGAAGCGGTGCGCGCCCTGGGCTTGCGCCTGTTCAACCTGCTGATCTCCTTCCTGACCGGGCGCACCATCACCGACTGCTCCTCGGGCTACCGTGCCTTCCGGCTGGCACCCCTGCTTAAGCTGCCCCTGGTGCAGGACCGCCACCATACCGCCGAGACCATTCTGTTGGCGGCCCGCGCCGGCCTGCGCCTGATCGAAGCCCCCATCACCATCCTCCCGCGCTACTCCGGAGAGTCCAAGAAGGGCACCAACTGGCGCTATGGCCTGCGCTTTGCACGCACCGTGTTGGTGAGCTGGTGGCGCGGCACGGGGATGTGATTCGACCGATGGTCGAAAAATCGACCGTCGGTCAGATTTACTACCCCAACACCTTCAACCGCGTTCCGATGCCCAGAAGGAGCCGGTCGCCGGGGCGCAGCTCCACCACACCGGTGAGCACCTCAGAGCCCTGGTCGTGCAGGCGCTGCGTGGGCGCGGTGACCCGCACCGAGCGCGGCGGCACAAAGGCCAGGTGACGACGGGAAACCGTCCGTTCCACGACCCGTCCGCCCACAAACAGACGGGACCGGTCATCCGGCGGTGTGCTGGGGAGCAGGAAAGCCCCCAGGTTCACGCCCGGGTAGAGGGTGGCATTCACCGGCACCGACCGCGCCACCGGCTCGGGCACCGCCTCCAAGATGGGACCAGGCTTGAGCGTGGTGGGCGAGCCCACGCTGGGGTCCCAGCGTCCCAACACCTGATCAGGCTCGGTCAGCAGCAACACCCGACCGTCGTCCGGCCCCCCCATCACCTCCAACGCCAGCCCCCCGCCCCGCACCGGAGCGGACTCCGTAGCTTCGTCTGGAGTGGGAGAAAGTGGAGGAAATATCTCCCGAATCCGTCGCAACATGGACTCGCCCAAGATGCCGGCCACCCAGGGCACCATCAAGATCTGGGCCACCAGCTCATCCAGCGTGAAACCCTCTTTGAGGCGTCTGGCCACCACATCCATGCGCGGACTCATCCGCAATCGTCCGTCACTTTCCGTGGGTACTAACATCGCCGCAACCAGTTGCAGGCAGGGCAATGACAGCGAGATCAGCGGGCTGGGCCTGCCGGCGCGCAATACCGCCGCCGCGAGGTGCTCTACCCCCAGGAAGCCCGACCCGGTCGCTAGCTCCACCGCCTGATCCAGCACCTCGTTCGCCTCCAACGCCGCACTGGGCCACTGGCCGGGCAGCGGATGCCGCCGCAGAGGCGCGGGCTGGGTCACGGCCGCCTGCGAGGTCACCATCAGGCGGGCCGTCCAAGACCGCAGCCGTGGGTGCCCGCGAAGGCTCTTTCTCCCCTCCCCTACGGCATCTACCAAATCCTGACCATGTACGAGGGCTTCATACAGGGAGCGCGCAAAGTTGATGCTGACATCCGGCTCGGAGGCCAGTCCCAGTACGGCCGCAGCCCCCTGGCGCACCACCGCGGGGAACAGCTCTGTAGGCTCCGCCCCGATCTGATCCAGGAAGACCAGACCGGCACCCCGAACACCGCTCCGAGCGACATCGGGCAGGGACCGGTTCACCATATGAAGCACCCGAAAGGTGCCGGGAGCCGGAAGTGGCGCCAAAAGGTCGGCATCTCTCGGCAGCGTCAGCACCGTGATGCCGCTGATACCCCTCAGTTGCGCTTCCTGCCGCACCACCTGCGATCGGAGCACCATGTCTTCGGGCTCCGCGCTGCACAACACCACTTCCAGGTTCACATAGCGACGTCCCGCACCCGAGTGCCCAAAGGAGGCCGTCGTTTCCAGCGGCATCACCCGGAGCCACTGGGCCAGCGGAAGTCCACGAGATTCCTCCAGCAGCTCCCAAGGCAGCGCCCGCAGCCCTTCGGTGGGCGCATCCACCAACACCCGCAAGGGCACCCGCGCGGCATCGGCCTGGTTGCGAAGCGCCATCAGGCGTGCCCGAAGCTCGGCCATCCCGGGCTCGTCGAAGATCATGCCAAAGCGCCGTGCGGCCTCCCGGTCAGCACCCGCGAGGATCATCGGACGAAGTTCGGCACCCACCCGCTCCAGACCTTGGAGATCCAGGGAACCATCTACAGACGAGCGCCCGTCGACCAGACGCACCCGCTGGCTTCCACCCACCCCCAGCTCCAACACTGCCGGTATCGAACCACGCATGCGCCCGCTTTAACCCGTTCAGCCGGAACAGCCGCTGAGCCTTCCGAAATCCGACAACTACGCACCGGCTCAATCCCCAACGGGACCGGCCATCAGGCTCACCAATGCCTCCTCCTGCCGACGCGCGTCGGCAAAGCCCAATTCTTCCAGCGGTGCCGTATAGGCCCGATGAAACAACAACGTACTCATCAGGTCTGCCTCCTGATCACCCTCCTGGGAATGGATAGCCGACAGCAGCGTTCGTGTGGGCCAGGGCAGCGTGTCCACGCACTTCAAAAATGCCTCCCCCGCCATCGTCGCAACATTTTCGGAGGGCCGCACATAGACCGTGCGGACCTGCCGGTACGGACGCAATTCCGCAGCAAGCCGCTGGTTGAAGTCGGGATAGGCCCGCTCCCCCCAGGCCAGGATGCGGTTGAAGGCCTCCAAACGTCGGATATCCTCCTCGACCGGATCCAGGAGCATCGCAGACAGGGCCTTTCCGGCCAGGAAGGCGGGGGTGGGCTCCGATTGGACCGGCGGGTGCTGCTCGCTGTTGTCCGCCGGCTTGCAGCCCACCACCAGGGCACGGGTCACGCCCAACTCGATGGCCGGTGAAAGGGGCGTATTCTGCCGCAAGGCCCCATCCACGTACCAGCGCCCCTCCGCCTCCACCACCGGGAATACAAAGGGGATGGCGGCACTGGCCAGCACATGCTCGGCGCGCAACCGCGTCGGGTGAAAGCGACTGGTGGCCGTGGTTTTCGGGCGGGGAACCACGCCATCTGCAAAGAGAATACAGCGCCCATTGCTCACCTCGGTCGCCGCCACCACCAGGGAGCGCAGCTCCCCACGCTCCATGCGGGCATAGAGCTGGTCCCAGGGGAGGGTGTTCTTCACCAGCTCGTAGACCGGAGTCGGGTCCAGCAGTGACAGCCTCTCTCCAAGAGGAACCTGGTTCCTCAATAATTTCAAAGGAGCCCTTGCCAAGTCAAGAGTATTCAAACGAAAGACATGGCTGGGCTCCATTTTTTGCCAAATGGCCGAAAGGCGGCCTGCTCCCTCCTCTCCCCATGCCCCCAGCCACGCACCGGTGAGCGCCCCGATCGACGTGCCGCAGATCACCTTGGGAAAGACCGACTGCCCCATCCGCGGCCCCAGCACCTCGCAGATGTAGCGCAACACCCCGGCTTCATAGGCCCCACGCGCACCGCCACCCGACAAAACCCATCCAAGCATCTGCACCCTCGCGTGCAGATAGTGTAGCCGCAGAGCGTGTGGGGGCGATAGCCCCGTCGCCACCGCCAGTTCCAGGTTAGCCACGCCCCATGGACTTGCAGGAACAGGTCGAGGCGCTGCCACTGGTACCCGGGGTGTACCTTTTCAAAGACCACCGAGGTCAGGTGCTCTACGTTGGCAAGGCGAACAACCTGCGGGTTCGGGTACGCCAATATCTGGGTGGTCACGACGAGCGCTATATGGTGCGCTACCTTGTGGCGGCCGCCGCATCGGTGGATGTGGTGCCGGTCAGCTCGGAGCGGGAGGCGCTCTTGATGGAGAGCACTCTGATCAAACAGCACCATCCCCGCTACAATACCAAGTGGCGAGATGATAAAAACTTCCTTCATCTTCGCCTGGATCCAACAAGCGAGTGGCCACGCTTCACGCTGGTACGTCGCGTGCGTGACGACGGCGCGCGCTATTTTGGTCCCTACCACTCCGCTACCACCGCCCGCCGCACCCTGAGCTTCCTTTCTCGGAATTTTGCGCTCCGCACCTGTACGGACAAGGCGCTGGCGGCGCGCCGTCGGCCCTGCGTGCTCTTTCAGCTCCACCGCTGCTCGGCACCCTGTGTGGGCAAGGTCAGTAAGGAAGACTACACCACCATCACCTCCGACGCCCTGCTCTTCCTGTCGGGCAAAAGCAAGGAGCTGTTGCGACGAACCTCAGAGCGGATGACCGCATTTGCCGAGGAAGAACGGTTTGAGGAGGCGGCGCGTCTGCGCGATCTGCTGCGCATGTTGGAGGGGGCGCTGGATCGGCAGTCGGTAGTGGATACCCGGCTGGGAGACCGCGACGTGTGGGGTCTCTACCGGGAGGGGGACCGGGGCGTGGTGGTCTGCCTACCGGTGCGCGAAGGTCTGGCGCGCGATCCCCAGCTTTTTCCCTTCGATGGCGAGATCGGGGAGGCCGGCGAGATCCTGTCGTCGCTCTTCAATGCGGTCTACGATCAGGTGCCGGTGCCTCCGG
>JBEIQS010000232.1:0-8742 GCA_040376425.1 Alphaproteobacteria bacterium
GCAGCTCGTTCGCGGTGACAACACCCTCTGCCGGATATTCGAAGGCGAACCACCACTGCTTGCCGATGGCATTCACCTTCAGCGCATCGGGTCCGGGAGGGGCCTGGCTCTCGAAGATGAACTGCACCGTCGGGATGGCGATGTGCAGCAGAATCACGACCGGAAGCACCGTCCAGGTGATTTCGAGCTGCGAGTTGCCATGCACCTGCTCCGGCAGCGTGGTCTCGTCGCCGCGCGCGCGGAAGCGCATGATGATGTAGAGCAGCCCGCCTTGGACGCCGATGAACAGGAGCACTGTCCACCAGAAGATCCGCTCGTAGATGGCCAGGATATCCTGCGTGATATCCGAATGCGCCACCAGGGTGTCCATCGTGTTGCCCGAGTGACACGCCGCCAGCCCGACCAGCAGGACCGGAAGCAGAGGGAGAATTCGGGATTGCGTCATCATGTGTTCCTAAATTCGGTAAGCCAGACTATCGCGGGGCTGTATACCACAGCGGGGCGACAATTTGTCCAGACGTCGTGACCAGAAAATTGGCAATGCCTCATAGAGCAAGATCTATCAGCATTGCAGCAAAGACAAGGAAGAGGTATGCGATGGAAACCCGGAAGGTCTTGTAGTCCTGACGGGAGTCGTCCTTCCTCATAGAGTGTACGACGGAAGCCGTGAACCACGCGCCCGCCAACAAAGCCGCCACTCCGTACAGAGGACTGAGCATCCCCAGGGGAACCGGACTCAGACTGACCCCCACCAGCACCAGAGTGTAGGCCAGGGACTGCCGCCGGGTGGCGCGATCGCCGATGACGTTGGGCATCATCGGAAATCCCGCCATGGCATACTCTTCCTTTCGGAAGATCGCGATGGCCCAGAAGTGCGGCGGCGTCCAGAGAAAAATGAGGAGGAAGAGCAGGAAGCTGGCGTAGCTAAGCCCGCCGGTAAGCGCCGCTTCCACGATGAAGGGGGTGGTAGCACCCGCAGCCCCGCCGATCACGATGTTCTGGGGCGTACGCGGCTTCAGCCACAGCGTGTAAACGCCCACATAGAAGGCAATGGTGGCCAGACCCACCATAGCCGACAGCCAACCGCCGACCAGCGCCAACACCGCAGTGGAAGAGATGGTGAGGAAGGCGCCGAGAAAGAGCGCCTGCTGCGGCGCAACTTCGGCAGCCGGAAGAGGGCGATTGCGGGTGCGCGCCATCAGCGCGTCCGTCTTCCGCTCCAGGTAGGCATTCAAGGTCGACGAAGCTGCGCCCGCCAGCGCGGTGCCGAACAGCACCGCAGCCGCCCGGGACAGCTCCGGCCATCCCCCGGGAACCATCCCCAGGACCGGCAGGCCAGTGAAGAGCACCAGTGCCAACACGCGCGGACGGGTCATGTCCCACCACAGCTTCAACTGCGCGCGGACCCCAGTCACCTCGTCCATGGTCGCCTCGACACTACTCACCACTGCCCTCCAGCCACATCGTGCGCTTCGCCTTTGGAAAGGGTCACTTGTTTACCCCGGCCCGAACGCATACGCAAGGTCATCTGTCACCACCCGTCACGGGCGGAGGCGACGAATCATGAATATTTCTTCCAAGATGCGGTCCGTCACCCGCGATCAATGCGGGGGGTGCAATCTTCCGAAAACAAAGCGACAGCCAAAGAAAGAACATTAGGCCGAACAGGGAAAACCATGTGATGGCGTAGTGAAGATGGGGCGGCGCGTAGGGCTCAGCGCGCCAGCCGCTGACGGGCGGAATGCGGTCGCGTATCTCCTCCTGTGCGGCGAGCCCTTCGCCATCCACCAGCAGCCAGTCCACCGGCGGTCGCCCCAGCTCTGCCAGCATCTCCGGCGGGTCGCGCTCGGCCCAAAGGCGCTGAAACCCGTTCTCCTCCGCAAACTCGGCACGCGAGCGCGGGTGTTTGGGAAAGCTGCGTACCAGGCCCTGATAGCGGCGCTCACCAGGCACCACACGTTCGTTGGCCACGATGGCCTCGGCCTCGTCCTGAGGCACCCAGCCGATGTCCACCAGCACCGTGATGTCACCGGTAGTTACCGGCAGAATGAGCTGATAGCCGGCCTGCAGGAACATCTGCTTTCCGGCCACCCACATCAGGCGGTCCCAATCCGGCGTGCCCTGAATCGAGCCCTGCCGATCCGTCGGATCGGCGGGGGAATGCGCCAAATCGACGGGTGGTTCAGCTATGCGCGCCTGGAAGACCCGCCGGTAGTCCTCGGCGTCGGCCAGGCGCCGCCACTGCCAGCGTCCCAGGGAAAAAAACAACGCTGCCGCACCGAGGCACAGCAGCGTTGGAATCAGCGGGATTCGGAACTGGTAGCCCGAAATCAGCCGCTTCTCAGGAGTCGCGGTTCACGTAAGGCAGCAGGGCGAGGTGCCGTGCGCGCTTGATCGCCAGCGAAACATCGCGCTGCTGCTTGGCAGACAGCCCGGTGATACGGCGGGGGAGAACCTTGCCGCGCTCGGTGAGGAACTTCTTGAGCCGGGAAGGATCCTTGTAGTCCGCCGCCTCGTCGCTCTGCTTTACTCTGGTGCCTTCTTCGGCCATGAAATACTCCGTAATGAAACTGGCGCCGGGGCTTATCCCCTTCGCTGCCGCCATGCAAGGAAATCCCACCCTCATTCCGCACTCTGGACTGAGAACCCTGTCCTGAGTAGAAGGTCGCATGATCTATCTCCTTCTCCTCGCCTGTGCTTCTCCCCCGTCCGCACCCACGCCGGTGGCCGTACCAGCCCCGCCACCTGCCGCGCCCGCGGCCGACGCACTGGCGGCTGCTTCCGGCCCCCAGAGCTTTGGTGCCCCGGTGGACCTCGCCAACGCCATCCCCATCGACCAGGTGGTCGGCGCACCGGACCAATATGCGGGGAAAGAGCTGACGGTGACCGGAACGGTTCGCGAAGTCTGCCAGAAAAAGGGCTGCTGGCACACCATTGCAACCGCATCGCCCGACACCAGCGTACGGGTCAAGGACAAGGAATACGAGATCTTCCTTCCCAAGGATTGCGCTGGCCGGAAAATTGCTGTCAAAGGTACATTTTCGGTGGAAACCCTCCCCTTGGAGGAAGCCCGCCACTATGCCCAGGACGCCGGCAAAGACCCCAACAGCATCACCGAAGTCAAGCCCTCCTTCGAGATGGAAGCGGCGGGAATCACCCTGCTCTAAGGTCCCAGTTCAGCCAACAGGGCCTGCGCACCGGCTACCTCCGCCAGATACCAGCGGACGTAGGCGATATCCACATGGATGGTCCTGTTGATCTGTGGATCAAAGATCCAATCGCTTGCGATGGACTCCCAGGTGCCGTCAAAGGCGAGCCCCACCAAGCGCCCCTCGGCGTCGACCGTCGCCGATCCGCTGTTGCCTCCGGTGATATCCAGGTCTGACAGGAAGTTCACCGGAAGAGCAGGATTCTGCTTCGCTTTTTCGACCAGCAGTGGCGGCGCATCGAAGGGCGGCGGCCCGGCCTTGGCTGCCAGGCCGGCCAGCGTGGTTCGGGAGCCATAGAGCACCCCATCTCGGGGTTGGTAGCCCTGAATCCGTCCGAATGTGACCCGCAGCGTGCCGTTGGCATCAGGGTAGGCCAGACGCGGATACAGGCTGCGTAGCGCCGCGGCCCGCTGAGGGCGCCAACGGTTCGCCTCGCCACCGCGCAGCTTGTCCTCCCGCCGACTGCGCTCCCGCCATCCCCGCAGGGCGACGGCTACTTGCAGAAAAGGGTCTTTCTCTGCGGTAAGTTGAGCTGGCGTCAACGCGGTGATTCGCTGGCGCTGGGAGGCCTCCATCAGGATGGGAGCCGCATACAGGCGCTCCAGCGCGGGCTCCAGGCCCCCTTGTTCCACAACCCAGCGTCGAAGCTCCGGAATCCCCTCCCCTTCCGGCAGCGCCATCATCCGGCCCAGGTAGCGCGACAGGAGCTGCCGATCGGTGGTGGGAACCACGCGACGAGAAAAGGTCTCCAACCCCGAAAGGAAGCGGCTCTCGTCCCGTTCCTGAAAGCCCATCAGCCGCTGCTGGTCCGGCTTCACCCGCTGCAGCGCCCGCTCATCGAGCTGGTTTGCCAGGTTGAAGAGGCGCGAGGCCCCCTCCACCATCTCCACCGCAAAATCTCCCGACCACCGCTGCTCGGCCTGCGCTTGCAGCCGGTCCAGGTTGTCCAATGCCAACTTCGAAGCTTGGCTCTCGGCCAATTTCGCGCGAACGGCAGCCTCCATCGTCCGTCGCCCATCCAACAGCCCGGGCCGCCGCAGCGCCTCCAGCATTCCGCGGAGCTTGTTGAGACGGTTGGCCACCCCCTCGCGCCAGGGAGACAAGGTAACCTTCAAGGCCGGCATTTCGGTGTAGGTCTGCACCAACTGCCGCTCGACGTGGTCCAACTCCGCCACCCGCTGCGGCATCTCGGTGGAGACGGCAAAATCGAGCTCTGCCGCAGTCTTCCACCGACTCGTCCGGCCGGGATAGCCCAACACCGCCACAAAGGCCCCCTCGCCCGGGGCCGCAGCGGCCACGGGTAGGTAGCTACGCGGCTTCCACGGCTGATTTTCCTTCGCATAGGCGGCGGGCTTCCCATCCGGCCCCACGTAGGCCCGCAGAAAGGCAAAGTCACCCGAATGTCGCGGCCAATGCCAGTTATCGATCTGGTCCCCATAGCCGCCCACCGTGATCGGTGGCGCCATGACCAGCCGGAGATCCCGCAGCTCGATCCAGGCGAGGCGGCGGTACTGAAGGCCTTCGTAGTCTCCCACCACGCGGCAACGAAGCCCATCGCGTTCGCAGCGTTGGAGAAGATCTTTTTCGCGCCGTTCCAGCTCATCGGAGCGGGCCAGCGGATCCTCCGGCAGGCGGGTGGTCATAGCGGCCGTCACATCCTCGCTGCGCTGGAGGATCATCGCCCGACCTCCCGGTCCCACGGAGCGCGCCTCGGCGCGCGAGCCGGCCAGAAAGCCGGTATCCACCAGATTTTCCTGGTCCACGGATGCCTGCTGGAGGTAGCCGGTCACACAGTGGTGGTTGGTGACGATCAGACCGTCTGCAGATACAAAAGAAGCCGAACAACCACCCAGACTCACGATCGCAGCCAAAGGCCCGCGCTCCAGATCGGCCCAGGTCCGCGCATCACCGGTGAAGCCCTGCTCCGCCATCGCGGTGGCCTGTGAAGGGAGATCTTCGGGCAGCCACATGCCCTCCACAGCAAAAGCGAGGGAAATCCACCACATGCAGGCTCCGGAAAAAACTAGCGGGGACTGGTGCGCCCATAGGTGGCTGACATCCGCCACAGGCCGTCGCAGGCATACCAGGGCAGGTCACGCAGGCGCCACAGCCAATTTCCCTTGGCAACCCCGGGCGTGTTGATCCGGGCTTCGTTGCCCAGGCCCAGAAAGTCCTGCATCGGTGCGACTGCAAGGCCTGCAACCGAGGCCCATGCCTCCCGCAGCAAGGTCCAGGCCGGAGCGGAGCCATCCCGCGCCGTGTAGGCACGGAACAGGTGGCGCACACGCTCGTCCGCGCTCTGGTACCAGCCCGCCGCCGTCTCGTTGTCGTGGGTGCCGGTGTACACGACCCAGCGGTCGTGCCCAAAATTATGGGGAAGAAAGGGATGACTTCCGTCGGTGCCAAAGGCGAACTGAAGCACCTTCATCCCTGGAAGCCCCAGATCATCCCGGAGCTTTTCCACATCCGGAGTGATTTCCCCCAGATCTTCCGCAATCAAGGCCAGCTCGCCGAGATCCTTGCGTAGCGCATCGAAGAGCGCACGCCCCGGACCGGGGCTCCATTGGCCCCGGCGGGCATCCTCTTCATCGGCAGGGATAATCCAGTTGGCCGCAAAGCCCCGGAAATGATCCAGCCGCACCAAGTCCACCAAGTCCAGTTCACGACGGATCCGGGCTTTCCACCACGAGAATCCATCTGCCTTGTGGGACTCCCAACGGTAGACCGGGTTACCCCAGCGCTGACCAGTGGGTGAAAAATAGTCAGGTGGAACGCCCGCGATCGGGTCCGGGCGCCCATCCGGCCGAAGCTGAAAGAGCTTGCGATGGGCCCAGGTGTCGCAGCCATCGCCACTCACAAAGATGGGAATATCCCCAACGAGGCGGATTCCCCGGCTCTTTGCGTGCTCGCGTAGGGCCGACCACTGCACATGGAAGAGGTACTGCAGCCCTTCTTCCACCGCGATCTCTTCGGCATGGGCCTCGCGGGCCGCGCGCAGCGCCGACCGGGAAGAAGCCGCCTTGGGCCACACCCACCAACCGTCCGAATAGAGACGATAGAGCACCGCATAGAGCGCCCAGTCCGCCAGCCAGTCGGCCTGCGTGGCCACCCAGGCTCGACATTCCGCACTGTCAGTGATCCGGGCCGCCGCCTGCCGAAGCAGGGGCATCTTCCAGGCCTCCACCAGATCCACGTCGACCATGCCCTGCCCATAGGGCAGTGCCACCGGCTCCAGCAGCCCTTCGGCGACCAGGGCCTCCAGCGAGATCAGGCGGGGATCGGCCGCAAAAGCGGACGGACTACCATAGGGCGAATAGCCGCCCCCCACAGGATGCAGGGGCAACATCTGCCAGGTGTCGAGGCCGGCCTGGCTCATCCACTCCAAAAAAGCGTGCGCGTAGGGACCGATCTCACCGATCGGACCCGGCCCTGGCAGGCTGGAGGGGTGGAGGAGCACACCCGCGTGACGGGCTTGCGGTTTCATACCTTAGCGGACGAGACGTCCGTTCGGAACACGCTTCTGCAGCTGGCCGGCCTTACGCGCGTTGCGCTTGGCGGCTTTGGCGCGCAGCTTCGCACGGGCGCGGGCGGTCTTGTTGCGGTTGCGGGCGACGGTCTTCTTCGGCATGGGAACTCCTAAGGGGGCGGCAGCTAACACGTCTGCCCTTCCCTGTCACCTGCCAATGCCACGACTCAGGCGAGGAATCGAGCGCCCCAGCCGGGAGTACACGGCTTCGATCTGCCGGGCCTTGTAGAGATCATGTCGGCTTTCTCCCTGCTCATTCATGTGATCCGTCTCAGCATCCAGAAGCTGGAACTCCACCATGATCGGCACCGCCTCTCCCAGCACTTCAGGATGAGAAGAGGCTGGTATTCCTGGCAAATCGTAGACCCGTATCGGCAGGTCCACAACAAAGTTCACCACCCGGTAGGAAGCCCCCGAGTAGCCATTGGCCGGCGCCCGCAGGCTATCCACCCCCTTGCTCAGGATGCGATCCAGCTCCGGCATCGCGTCCGTTGCGCGCAGCACCTCGTCGCGATCCAAGAGGTTGTTGTGGCTTTCTCCGGGAATAATGGCGGGAAAGGGAATCAAATTGCGGAACAACCACGCAATCGCATCCACCAGGTGCTCCCGGCGCTCCGTCACCAGGCGAAAGCGTAGCTTGTCGAAAATCGGAGCCGCAGTCGCCTCTCTTTTGGCCAGCAACTTGCTGATCACAGACGGCCGGGCTTTTCGGTTTCCATAGAAGGCCCGCAACGGGAAGCCGCAGGCCCGCATCTCCTCTGCCTTGGCCAACACCTGAAGATTCGCACGCTCCAACAGGTCGACTTCGCGAATCGGGAGCGAGTTGCGCAGCTCCTGCATCTCCAGGTGGTTCACCACATGCATCAGCTTCAGAATGGCGCAGTACTGAATCCGATCGCGCCCGAAGCCCTTTTTCGACGCACCGATGAATGCGTCCCGGACATCCGCAAGACGACGAATGTTGGCGCGAAAGGTAAGACCAAGCTGCTCCTCCAAAAAGACCACGGCTTGGTTATAGATGTAGTGCAACCGGCGCTGCGCCCACGGGTGTCGCTCCACATCACAGTGCCACAGGCGAAGGAAGCTGTTCACATCCTCCCGGCTTCGGAAGGAAACACCGCTCCAGTCCACCACTGATCCACCAGAAAGAGCAAGCAGTACCGCATCTTTCTCCAGACGGCTTTGGGCCGGAGGCGGGAAAAAGGGGAGTTCACTTTCGTCCAGCAGCAGAGGGTCAGGTCGCATTCTGTCTAACATAGCCGGGTCCGGGGTCTGGTGCAGGTGCGGGGAGCGCATCGGTGGGTTAGCTGCCATCGCTTGCGGACAAAGGGTGCAAATTGAGGTTCTTGCGTGCATCTCTGATAGTGGCGGCGCTGAGTACGCTCCAGGTCGGGCTGGTCTGGGCTCAGTCCAAGGGTGGAGGGGGCGCCGGCGGGATGCTTGGCGGCTTCGGCGGATCGGGCGATGCCATGATGATCTTTGGCGTGGTCGTGGCCGTCATGGTCCTTCTTTTGGGCGGCCTGGCGGCGACCTCGCCAGCCACATCGGATGGCCCACGTGGACTGCTTTCGGCCCTGGGCGTGGCAACCCGGGTCTTCATGAAGAACTTCATGCCGCTGACGCTGATGTCCTTCCTGGTCGGCGGACTGGGCGCCCTGGCTGCGGGCTGGACCGGCTCCACCGTGCACGACTGGTGGCTGAAGGAAAATCCCACCAACAACCCGCAAGTGGCCCTGCTCTCCTCCGAGCTGCCCAGCTCGCTCGTCGTTCTGATCTGGGGGTGTACGGTCGGCTCTTTTGCGGTCGCGTTCGCCCTGTATTTCTGGGTGCGGCATGAAAAGGGCGAAGAAGGCTCCCTCTACAACGCCATCAACTACGCCCTGGCCCGACTGAACCGGGTGATGCGCGCCCACGCCACGGCCTACAGCCTGATTTGGCTGGGGAACATCGTCATCATCCCCGGCATCTGGTTCGCCCTGCAGTACGCCTTTGTCGACGCCATCGCCA
>JBEIQS010000456.1:0-2008 GCA_040376425.1 Alphaproteobacteria bacterium
ACGACGCGGGAACGCCCACTGAATGAGGCTTCATTCAGAGGAAGTGGTGGGTATACGAGGAGGATTCTCCCTACCCTGCAAGGCGCGTGCGGCCCGAGCGCCGCAAGCGCCCTTGGGTGGACATTCTGGGGTCGGCGGCGGCCCCCTGCCGATCCGCGCGGGCGATGCGCGTGCCTACAAAAACCACAGCCATCGCGGCCTGCGGCCGGGCCGTGGCCTTTGTGGGGCATGGGACCGGTGGCGCACCGCCTTAAGCAACACCCGATTTCGGAGCACCGCAAAAATACGGGTGCGGCCCGGGCCGCTGCGGCATAGGGAAGAGGCGACGGAGTGGAGATGTACAGTGTTGGCCCATTGTTTGTCCTGCTCCTTGCCGGCTGCGAGACCGTTCCGGTGCCTGTCTGTGGCGAGCCCACCTTCGACCCCGATGTAATGTGGTCCGAAGTAGACTATCTCGCCTCTCCCCAACTCGATGGGCGCGCCCCGGGTTCCGACGGGGACTGGGCGGCCCGGCAGATGGTGGCCGATCGCTTTGCCTGTCTTGGTCTGGAGCCCATGGCCGACTTGGACGGCTACGACCAGATTTTTGTGGACAGCGAGGGCAACGAGACGGGCAATGTGATCGGCTTCCTACCCGGCGCCGACCTTCAGGTCCGCGACGAGCTGATCGTACTTTCCGCCCATATCGATCATTTCGGCGGCGGCTTCCTGGGTGCCAACGACAACGCCTCGGGTGTCAGTGGGCTGCTGTCCATAGCGCAGGCCGCAGCGGAGGCGGAGCGTACGCGGAGAACCTTGGTTTTTGCGGTCTTCGGCTCAGAGGAGATCGGCCTTGAAGGCTCCTATGTGATGGTGGACGAGCCACCGGCACAGCTTGACCCCGATGATGTTGTGTACAACATAAATATGGACATGATCGGCAGCTACGACTCCACCGAGAAGGTCTATGCGCTGGGGGCCGTGCCCAAAACGCCGGCCATGTCGGCGCTGCAGGAGCTGGTGGCGGACTACCCGGAGCTGGATGTGGGACTGGGTGATATCAGCGACGAATCGGACAATGTCCCCTTCTGCGAGCGGGGAATTCCCTACGTCTTCTGGTGGACCGAGGATCTGGAGTGCTACCACGAGCGCTGCGACCGTGCCGATCCACTGGACTATGAAAGTATGGCCTCCATCGCCAACCTCAGCTTTGATCTGGCGATGCGGCTGGCGGACAGCGACGAGAACCTGCGGGCAGTGGTCAAGCCGGGGGTGGATGTCTGTGGCTTCTAAGGGGCCTTTGGACCGGGGTGTGGACCCACCCGAACTCCGATTTTCCCGACTCCGGCACTGCCTGAAAATAGCTTTTGTCCTTGGATCGTTCGTGCTCCCCGCATGCAGTCACCACCGGGCAGCAGCGGCGCCCGACGCAGCGGTGGCGCCCGCGGATGGCCTGTGCCCCAGCCCCTACAGCGCCGATCAGCTCCGGGAGGCGCTCCCCGTCGGCACGCAACTACGCTATCGAATCCAGAGCGAGGGCAGTCCCGTGGTCTACGCGATCATGGAATTTGTCGCCTCTGACATGGACTATGGCAGCTACCGCCGCCACATCCAGGCCGAGGACGGCAGCGCCGTCACCGAGCCCCTGGTGCAGCGGGTACTTTGGGAACAGCTACGCAAAAACATGAGCTTTCCAATAGAAAAAACCACCATTGAAGAGGCGAGAATCTCGACGGCCTTCGGCGACATCGACACCCTGCTGTATACCGTACAAGCCGAGGAAGATCCTTGGGGAACGCAGGTGCAGCGCTATTGGTACGGCCGTAGCCTGCCCGGCCCCCCGCTGCGGATCACGGTGGAAGTGGGCGGCGTAGAGGTCGAACGTCGCGAGTTGATCGAGCGCTCGCCAGTCCCCGGTGGCCCGCCTGCATCGCGCTGAATGAACATTCATTCAGAAAAGAGGATGGAACTAAGGGGAGTATCGTTCACACCGTGCAAGGCGCGTGCGGCCCGAGCGCCGCAAGCGCCT
>JBEIQS010000213.1:0-9916 GCA_040376425.1 Alphaproteobacteria bacterium
CCGCCGCCGACCCCAGAATGTCCACCCAAGGGCGCTTGCGGCGCTCGGGCCGCACGCGCCTTGCAGGGTAGGGAGAATCCTCCTCGTATACCCACCACTTCCTCTGAATGAAGCCTCATTCAGTGGGCGTTCCCGCGTCGTCGCCGACGGCTGGGCGTCGGGCAATCGGATATGGCCCCCGGGCCACATGACGCCGCCCCTCGGCGCAGCTATAGTGCTTCCGCCATGATCCTCCTCTCCCTGCTGATGTCGGACGCCCTGGCCCATGGCTCCTCCTACTACACCACCCGGTTGAGCGCGTCGGCTGATGGTCATGTTTGGGCGCTGGTGGATGGCTGGGGAGTTCTGCATTCTACCGAAGGTAGCGCCTGGGAGTGGATCTGCGAGGAGGGACTGGGGGTGACCGCGGTCTACGACCTGGAGGCTCTGGACGAGGGGGGCCTGATGGTGGGGACGTCGGACGGGATCCGCCTCTACGGGACCACCTGCGGGACTCAGGCGCTCTCAGGCCTGCCAGAGCTGGCTCAGGTGGGTGAGCTTGAGCAGCTTGGCAGCCAGTTCTTTGCGGCCGTGGCCGCGCCGGGTGCGGCGGGCGTGTGGGCTTGCGACCTTTCCTCCTGCAGCCCCACGAGCCTGGTAGGCTTGGAGGGGGATCGCCTGTTTTCCAAGTCTCTCCTCGCCGATGGCAACGCGCTGTGGACGACGGTGGTCCACGAGGCCGACCTCGCTTCGGAACTGTACCGTTACACAAATGGGACCTGGGAGCTCCGCGCGGCCTGGGCCGATGGCAGCCTGGACCTTCGCCTGCTCCATGTGGACGGGGACCGGGTGCTGGCCTGGGCGCAGCCACGTTCTTCCAGCGTTGTTCCCGCACTTGTTTTGAGCACGGACGGCGGTCGCAGCTTCCGCAGCACGCTGGAAACCGGCGGCTGGCAGGACCCCATTCCCGGCATGGCTGTGGTGGGAGAGCAGATTTTCCTTTCGTCGTACCTGGGAAGAACCTGGCGATCAACGGATGGGGGGGAGAGCTGGACGGAGGTGAGCAGCGAGGCGCCTCTGGTACGCTGCTGGACCACCGTGGGAGACGAGACCTGGGTTTGTGCTGACCATTTTGCCGATGGTTTCGATGTGGGGCGCACCCGCGATGGCCGCTTCTGGGAGGCCATGGCCTGTATGGAGCAGAGCGAGCTGGGGGCCTGCACCGAAAGCACCTGCAGCGCGCTCTATCAGACCTTCACCACCTTTGGGGGCACGGCCTTGGGGATCTGCGGGCAGCAGGAAGACAGCACGGAGAAACCGGAAAAAAGCTGTGGGTGCGGCAGTGCCTCTTCCGCCCTGCTCCTGCCCCTTCTCCTCTCCGTCGGTCTTCGCCGCCGTCGGCCGGCACCGGCGCCCTGAGATGGCCGCCACCCTCCGCCCCATCGGCCTCTCCGACCTGGAGCAGCTTTGGCGACTCGACCAGGATCCCGAGGTGATGCGCCATATCACCGGCGGGCAGCCGAGCTCCCCTGCCCTGTCCGAGGCCTTGCTACAGCGGATGTTGGCCGCAGCGACGCGGCCAGGGCTGGGCTTCTTCGCCGTGGAGGAAGACGGACTTTTCTGCGGTTGGATGCACCTTCGTAGCGACCGCTTTGAGCCCGCCTGGGCGGAGCTGGGCGACAGCACAGTCTCGGCCCGGACGGTGCCGGAAAATGCAGCATCGCGCCGGGTGATGGAGAAGTTGGGGATGCACCATGCCGGAGACTTCCACTTTCCGGGTGGAACGGTGGCGGGGACTGCCCTTCTGCCAGTGCCGGGGGTGTTGTACCTGCGCTATCGCTGAGCCTCAGCCCCCGGCGGCCGGACCGGTTACTTTCTCAGCATGGGCAGCGTACTCCGCCGGGCCGATGGTTCGCTCCACTTCCTCTCCCCTTCCACGTCCATCGGACGGGCAACCGATGCCACGATCCGCTTGGATCGGCTAGAGATATCGCGCGACCACCTGAGCCTGCGCTGGGGTCTGCAAGGCTGGACCATTCATGCGGTGAGCACCACATCGGGTAGCTGGCTTAACGGACGCCCCCTTCGCTTGAGCGAGCGTGTTATCCTACAGGAAGGCGACGAAATCGCCGTAGGACGGCCGGGCTGTGACCTCGTTGTGCAGAGTGTGGAGCCGCCGCAGCTCATCGCCCGCAATCGCCTGACCGGCGAGCAGCGCAGTGCGGATGCAGCCGGACTGCTGCTGCCCGAGGGGCGGGTGGGGCAGCGCCCCGGGCAGGGCTGGGGACTGGAGGACGAGGCCGGTTTCCACAAGCTCGATCTCAGCCGGGGTGTCGGCAGCAACCTGAGCTTCAACCTGCAAATTGGGGATTGGGAACTCTACCTTCCCTCGCCGGACCCTCCCACCGTGGGCGCCAGCCCGAACCTGGATCAGCTCCAGGTGATCCTTCGGCACCCCCGAGACATGGAACATGTGCGACTCATTTTGCGTAGCGATGCGTGGGAAGCAAATATGGGCTATCGCGCAGAGTTTTATCCCCTTCTGGTCCTGGCGCGGGAGCGCCTGAATGACAGGGATGGTTGGATGGAAACCGAGGACTTGACACGTAAAGTCCGAACCTACGACTGGAGGACGGTGGAGATCTACCTGAGCCGGGTGGGTACCCTGGTGGAGCGTGTGGGCGTCAGCGACGGGAAGAACATCATTGAGTCGAGGCGGAAAAAGCGCCGGATCGGGATTCCACCCGACCGCATCCAGGTGCAAGAGGAGTCTTGAACCAGGATCCCACTCTTCCCACCAACGCCCTTCCGTTTCTACAAAACGGTATTCGGGGATACAATCTTGTCCGCTGTCTGGGCCAGGGGGGCAATGCCTCGGTGTGGGAGGCGCTGGATCGTCGATCCTCGCCGGTGGCTATCAAGGTGCTGCCGCGCGTGCTTGCATCGGATCGCCACCGCGCCCAGGTAGAGGTGGCCGCGCTTCGCTGGCTCCAATTGCCGGGTGTGGTGCGGTTTTTCGACGAGGGGGAGGAGGAGGACTGCTTCTGGATCGCGATGGAGTTGGTGCGGGGCTCCCCTTTCCCCGGCAGCCAAATTCGCCTTTCCTGGGAACAATTGGCTCCGCTGGCGCTGCGGCTGCTGCACATTCTGGGTGGCGTGCACCGCGCCGGAGTCTTACACCGCGACCTGAAACCCAGTAATGTTTTTGTTGGCGAGGGCGGGCGGGTTGTGCTGCTGGACTTCGGGATCGCCTCGGGGGAGGCCCTGTCTGACCTGCGCAAGGACCCGCGCGAGGGCACCCGGATGTACCTGGCGCCGGAGTGTAGAAGTGGCGCCCAACCCAACTTTTCCACGGATCTGTACGCGGCGGGGGTGATGTTCCGCCAGGTGCTCACCGGCGTCTACGACGATCTGGCTCCCCTTCCCTCCGATCTTCCAGCCTTGGTAGCGGAAATGTTGGACCGGATGGTCGCGGCTGATCGACGTCTGCGGCCCGCTACGGCCGAAGAAGCCGCCCTGGGGCTGGGCCGGCCCCCGCGCCATTGGAAGGTGGCGGAGCCCCTGGAGGATCTCTTCCACGGACCCAGCCACTACCTGCACCTGCCGGAGCGGGGAGCCGAGCGTCTTCGCGAGCAAACGGGCGGCGACCTGTCCAAGGTGCCGGCGCTGTTGCACACCTGGGAACAACAGGGGGTGGGACACTGGGAAGGCGAGCGCATGGTTCTGGACCGGCTGAGTGTGGCCGAATGGAGCGGGCGGGAGGAGGAGGATCTGGCCCAGCGGCTTCAGGCCGGCCAGGCCCATGCCACCCTCTACCGGGCGTCGATCGAGCTGGCCCACCGGCTGCTGGACGCGAGCGAGGTGGAGCGAGCGCTGCGCCTCTGCGAGCGGGCGCTGGAGCTGGGCCCCGGCAGCGAAGAGGTGGCGCTGCTTGCGGCTGAAGCCGCGGGTCGCCTGGAGTCCGCAGCGGGGTTGAACCGGGCGATCTGCCTGCTGCGTCGCTGTCCTCCCTCGCCCCGCCTACAGGCCGTGGATCGCCTGCTCCGCGCAGCCGAGCTGGCCTACGAGGGGCGCGGTGCGGACGCGCTGCCCATGTTGGACTGGTGGTTGGCACCCCTGCCCGAGGGCATAGAGCTATGGCGCATGGGAACCCGCTTTCTGGCCTTGAAAGGCAAACCCGGAGAGGCCGAGGCCCTCGCGGAGGCCCGCACCTGGGCGCGAAGCCCGGAGCGCCTCGCCCACTGGAAGGGCTGGAAGGCGAATTTTATCTATCGGAAACAAAAATATATGGAGGCGGCGCACCTGCACGAGGATGCGGTGGCGGACCGAAAGACCTTGGATACGCGCCTGGCCGCCCAGCGGGCCGCCGCAGCGGCCTGGATGGAGGAGGGCGAGCTGGAGCGCGCTCACGCCCTTGCCGTGGCGGTGCGCAAGGGTGCCGCGTCGCTGGGGCGTCCTGCCCTGGAAGCGTTGGCGGAGTGGCTGGAGCGGTCGGTGGCCTGGCGGATGGACCGCCCGCCCGCTCCGGACTGGGAGCGCATCGAGGCTGCGGCGACGATCGGGGCGACCCTTGGGGGACTGCTGGCGCTCAACGATGCGGCGATTGCGCGGCACCAGCAGCAGCGAGAGCTGGCCACTGCGTTGGTTCAACGTGCAGAAGAGCTGCTGGCCGGGGGGCATGTGATGGGCGCAGCGCTGGCGGGCTGTCTGCGTATCTCTCTGGCGGGCGGGGAGCGGGAGGATGCGCAAAAGCTGGCGGAGACCCTCCGAAAAGGCTCGATGCCTGGTCTGTTGATCCAGGGCCTCGCCTTACTTTCGGACCGCTGGCCGGGCACATGGGCTGCCGAGATCACCCACCTGCTGGCCACCCGGCCCCCCTCCCGTTGGAAAGATCGGCTGGAAATCTTAAGTTTTGAGGAGTGCCGGCTTCGGTGTAGGACTTTGTAGGTCTTTTTCCGGACGGGTCGTGGTATTCGATTCCCAACGTGAGGACGCCATGACCCAACGCTACCTCGGCCACACGCCACCCCCAGAGCTGGATCCCGGCACCGTGTGGGTGCGCAATCTGGACCTGGATAAAATCGGGCGCTGCTACACCTATGAAGGAGTGAACCAGGGCGACCGCATCGAACACTGGGTGGCGGTGGCTGAGGGCGCCGTCGCCGCCATACTTGCGGGCAGCATCGTGGTGGACTGGGCCTCCAACGGGGATGGCGACTGGTCCGCAGTAAAAGACGCCCTGAAGGACGAGTTTCCCGAGGGTGGGCTGCAGGTGGCCACCATGAACATCCACTACGAAAGCCCGCCCGGCACCGCCACGGCCGCGAGTGGCGCGACCAACACGCAGTTCACCGTGCTTTGCGGGGACCCGGACGATCCCGCTCCGCAGGGGGGCCTGTTCCGCGAAACCCTTCCTGGTAGCACAGGTTTTATCGACCACTGGCGGCTGTACCCGGGCTACGAGGCGCCCCACCCCACCGCCAACGGCAGCACCATCCTGACCTTGAGCCCGGTGACGGCGGGCACGCTGAACCAGTTCCTCTCCACCCACAGTAACGGGGGGGGCACCTACGTAAAAACCCAGTATAACTGGGATGTTCTCTGACCTACCCTACCGGGCCCGTCCGGCACCCGCTCCCCGATCGGAGCCGGTGCCCGACGGACCCACTTCTACCAACGCTGGCGCCATTTCTGAATGTGCGTCTGCGATCCTCCCGAAAATGCGACATTATCCAGCTGCTGCGGCGGTGGGCTGACGACCACGGCCTCAGCAGACTGGATCCTATCTTTCCCGGCGTTGATCTTACAGGGTCCGCCGGGATTTTGGCTGCCGCCCTGCAGCGGCTGCAGCGGTGGTATCGGCTGCGCCTTCCGGATACCGCCGCCACCCTATCTCTGTATTCAAAATTACAAAACTGTCCAGATGAGGTGGAAGACATCTGCCTGGTGTCCTATAGCCCCGGGCCCCCGTCCACCGGACACGCCTGGGTGTTTCCATCGGGAGAAGCACGGGATCAGGCGTTCCGAGACGCGGCCCCCCGAGGGGTGGGTGCGGATCGGGTACAGCAGCCATCGGGGCCGCCCGGCGCGCGGGGAGAGGGGGTGCGCCTCGCGGATATCGAGCACGGCTGGGGCCTGTCGGAAGGTCGGCTGTGGCATCCGGACCTGCCGCAGGCCCCCATCTGGTACCGGGGCGAAGCCAACGCACCCCTGTTTGCCGAACATGGCACGCGCGTGCTGGGAATTCTGCTCGGCCTGCACCAGGATCCGCCCATGGATGTGCGGGGACTGGCGCCCGATAGCCTGCCTATGCTGCTGCTGGGCAACCTGCAGCCGGGCCCCAAACGCCGGGACGTCCAGACCACCGACACGCGGCTGGGGGAGGCCCTGGCTCTGCTGTCGCCCGGCGACATTGTCCTGATCGAAGCCCAGACCCGCGCGGTGGTGGGGGGCGCCCTGCTGCCTGCACAGGCCGACGCTCCGGTGGCGGACGCGATTGTGGCCTGTGTGGCCAAGGGCATCAGCGTGGTGGCGGCTGCGGGCAACGGGGGGCAACGATGGGAGCCGACGGAGGATCCGGGCAGCATCGTGGTCGCGGGGGGGCGCTGGGAACGGGAAGGGTGGGTACGCAGTCCCCGCAGCAACTACGGGCCGGGAATCCACTGTTTTGCGGAGGGGGAGCGGGTGACCACCACCGCCCTGCCGCCACCCGGCCGTAAATCCCCCTTTCGGGTGACCACAGCCTTTTCCGGCAGCTCGGCTGCGGCCGCCATCATCGCGGGCGTGGCAGCTTCGGTGCAGGGGATGGCACGGGGCCTTCGAAACGCGCCCCTCCGCCCGTCCGCACTGCGCAGCCTGCTCAGCGACCCCGCACTGAGCACACCGGCGGCAGGCCTCCAGATCGGGGGGATGCCCGATCTGGAGCGACTCGCCGCCGTGCTCCCCGAGCTTTCCTCCCATCTTTTCCTGTAGCGACGCTACAAAGCGGGCAAGGCCAGGACCGCGGTATCGGGGAGATTGGGCGGTGGGGGCCTGATCTACCAGAGACTCCGCTTGCGTAACCAATCGCGGCCACCCCACCCTTCCTTCGCCCGCCTTTCGAACTGTGCGGCGCCGGCCCAGCCCCGCTGTCTCCCCCTGCCGCTCCCGGCCCCCCCGCTTCGTCGGTCGCAGGAGCGTCCCCGACCAGCACCCGGATCTCGACCTCCCGCGTCTCGGTGTCCACGATGACCCGCTCGATCAGCTCAGCGATGATTGCCCGCTGCTGGTCCCGGTCCACCGTCTCGACGGCGGCGCGCATGGACGCAAGGCGCTTGTCCACGGCGGCGAGCCGCGCCGAGCGTGTACCATGACTGCGTTCATCCATCTGCGAGAGTTCCAGGCGGTTCAGCAGCGGCACGCGCTCCCGCTCGATGGTCTCAAGTTCGGTTGCCAGCTCTTCTTCGGAGTAGAGTCCCTTTCGGAAGGCCGCCTGCACCCGGCCGCGCTCCAACGCGAGGCGCTCCAGCTCGGCCCGGAGAGTGCGGGCCACGTCGGCCCCCAGGGCGTTCTTCTTTGCGTCGGCATCCACGGCGCGCTCGACCTCGGCCCGGAAGTAGCCGGGTTCGGTGATCAGTTGCTTGACGTAGCGCCAGACCAGCGCCTCCAATTCATCGGCCCGGATGCTCTTCCGGGCCGTACAACGCTCGCAGTTGACCTGATCACGGTTGGCGAAGGTGCAGCGGTAGTAGGCGTTGGCGTCCCGACTCGTGGTGTGCCCCCGCAATTTCCGGCTGCAATGCGAACAATAGGCGACGGCCCGCAGCAGGTAGTCAAACTTGAGCGGGCGTGCCGGCGCACGGGGACGGTTCCGCAGGGCCGTGTTTGCAGCTTCCCATTGCTCCCGGGTGACGATGGGCTCGACCGGAACCGTGAAGTTGGGATCCCAGCCGGGGTTCGGAGCCCAGCGATCCGAGCAGAACACCGGGTTGGTCAACATGTCCTGAATGGAGCGTCGCACAATAAATTTGGTGCCCAGCTCCTTCGGCGTACCCTTGGGTGTGCCCCGTGGTCGGTACCGCTGCATCCGTCCCGACGGCATGTTCCGGCGTACAAGCTCGCGTTCAATCTGGAACGGACCCATCCCCTCGGCCGCCAACCGGAAAATCTCCCGGACCACAGGGGCTTCCACGGGCGAGGCGATGTAGCCATGCTTCTCGGCCGACCATTGCAGGCCCAGCGGGGTCTGGGTGAGCGGGCGGCCACCCTTGCGAAGTACCGCGTCTTTGCGACCGCGCACGGTGCGCTCTCGGGTCTTCGACCGCTCGTAGGAAGCGACCGAAGAAAGCATGTCCTGGGTCAGCTTCTCCTCAGGGGTGATGTCCCGGAGGATGCCCTTCGGCGTCGCCAGCAGCACCCCATGGTCCCGCAGCGCCTTCCGCACGATGGCGCGCTCGAAGGGATCCTCGGCGCGCGAGGTGCGGTCGAGGTCAACGACAAGCAGGTAGTCCACTTTCCGGCCTTCGATCAGCCGAAGCGCGCGGCTCATGCCCGGTCGCTCCCAGGCGGGCACCGTGCCGCTGAAGCCGTCGTCCTCCTCGACCGACACGACGGTCCAGTTGTTGATCCGGGCGAATTGCAGCAGAGCTTCGCGTTGAGACTCGATGGTGCCGGCTTCCCGCTGGCGGTCGGTACTCACGCGGCAGTAGATGACACATTTCATCGTATTGCCAATTTTGGTCTGGTTGTCGGTTTTTCGGGAGTGGGGTCTTGAGTGCCGGCACTTTTCCGTGGCGGGGCCTCGGGCTTGCTGCTGAGGATGGCGTCCACCTCCCGCGGCGAATCAATCAAATATTCCGCCATTTTTCTGGCGAATTCGATCCACTGTCGTTTGACCAGCGGGGGGATCATCTCGATCACCTGTGCATCCATCCGCATAGGTCGCAGCGCGGGGAAGGTGACCAGTCGGATAAAGCGAGCATCCAGGCTCCCTTCCATCGCGTCCAGGTCCTCCGGTGTCTCGAACACGAAGCCGGCTTCGTGCATGACTTCGCGGAGATCCCGGCCATAGACCTCCGCGATCCGCTTCAGCACCTTCAGGGTGGGCGGCGACGACCTCTCCCCGGTTTCCAACTTCGCGAGGTAGCTGAAAGAAACGCCCATTTCCTCGGAGGCGGCCCGGAGCGAGAACCGCGCGGCGGCGCGAAGTCCACGCAGGTAGGGGCCAAAAGAAGTACGGGCCTCCCACATGAGGTTGGAGACGCCCACCGGCTTGGATCCCGGTGGGGGGTTCTTGAGGGTGATCTCGGTCGGTGATCGTGTGGACATGCACCCACCATAGCCCACCGTCAGCGAAAAGTACACAACTTGATCTGAATTTGGAGCAATTCGATGGACACCTTGGAAACGCTGTGCCACTTTGGACACATGAATACCACTTCACGTCTCCCTTCTTCCCGATCTGCATACCTCCTCCGTGGCAACCGCGTTCGCGCGCTGCTCGGTCGGCGCAACCTGACCATCACCGAAGGCGCTGAGAAGCTGGGCGTATCCCGCTCCTATTTCTCGCAACTGCTCGCCGGTCGGCGAACGCTCTCCCCGAAGGTCCGGCGTCGGCTGCTCAGCCACGCGCCCTTTTCGGAGCTTTCGGCCGACGACCTCTGGCGCGCCCCGCCGGAGGAAGCGGAGGAGGTGGCCCATGGCGGGTAGGGCGCGGCTGGCCGTCCGTGTCGTGTTCGTGCCGGTCGGGGCCGGTGCTGCCGACGCACGTCGTCGTGTCGCCGACGTGCTCCTGCGAGCATCCAACCTCAGGGCCGAGTTGTCCGACCCGCCCCTGTCCGCGAGCCCCTCCCCCGATCCTCCTGCCCCATCCAGTGAAAAAACCGCCTGATCTGCGGTCATATGGTCACCATCTGATGGTCATATGACCGACCCATGACCCGCCAAAAAAACACCTTAC
>JBEIQS010000312.1:0-5288 GCA_040376425.1 Alphaproteobacteria bacterium
CTCCGGGCGCCGATATCGGCAAGGCGGTCCAGGGTATCATCCTGGTTCTGCGTTGGGAGACGGTGCCGGATCCCTGCCACGGGCTGTCGGGCAACGTCGGCGGTACCTACCTGGACTGGATCTGGAAGGTGGTGCAGGCCTCGGCCCGCACCAACAACGCCAACGACGCCCTGGCGCTGGGCACTGCCCGCGCCCGCGCACAGCTCACCGGCGACGGTGATCTGGAGGACTGGGACGACGAGACCGCCGCCACCGCCTTCATCAACCAGACCGATGCCGACGCGGAGGCGATGTTCAAGGCACAGGCGACGATGACGGAGGATCAACGCCTGGAGGCCAATGCGGGCCGCCGCCTCTCCGCCGACGACCAGCTCCGTTGCCACTACCGCATCCTGAAAAACCTGTACGAAGTCGGCAAAGTGGCCGGACACTTCGATCCGGCGACGGGCTGGGTCAAGGTGCCTCAGGGCAAGAATGAGCCGGAGGGCGCGCCCAAGGCCTGGTGGACCGGCTTCAGCCGGGTCTGCGAGCGGGTGGACCGGGCCCGCGAGGTGGCCAAGGAGCACGACGAGCAGCTCGTCAACGCCATCACCGCCATCGTGGCGGTGGTCGCGGCGATCGCCATTGCCGTGGTCAGCCTGGGCACGGCCACCTGGGCTTCGGCCGGGCTCCTCTCTGCCGCGATCACGGTCACGGCGGGGGCGATCACCTTTGGCGCAAAACTGGCGATCCTGGGCGAGCGCTACGGGGCCGAGGAGCAGCTCTACGACATCGCCAAGACCCTGGCCGACGCGGTGCTCAACGTGGTCACCCAGGGGGCGGGCAAGTTCAAGGGCCTCGAAAAACTGCTCGCGGTGGCGGATGACGCCACCTTCTTCGTCAAGGTGCTGGCCGAGGTGGGCAAGGCTCTGCCCGGTGAAGCCCTGAGTGTGCTCACCGACGAGCAGCTCTGGGACAGCGGTGACTTCGATACCATGGCCACCAACCTGCTTTTGGGCCTGGTGGCCAATGCCTCTGCCAACATGGCGTCGGGCAAGCTCAGCAAGACCCTGGACATCGACGGCAGCCTCCGCAATTTCGACCGGATCCTGGAACAGCTCATCGAAAACACCCTGCCGGTCATGGCCGACCCACGCATGTGGGAGAACCCGGACTTCGGCTGGGAGCTTTTGAAAGCTGCGGCCACCGGCGTGATCAGCGCCGGGATCGCCAACAAGGTCCGCAGCCACATGCTGGGCCAGTTGAACGCCAAAAAGACGCCGCAGGGCTCCACCATGACCGATGCGGACTGGAAGCGCATCACCGATCTGGAGCCCGAACATCGGACCTACTTCCTCCACAACCTGGACCCGGTCCATGCCGAATCCCTGAAGCAGAGCAACCCGACCCTGCACGCCTCTCTCTACGGTGCCGGAGCCGGTGGCCAGGGCAACCCGGACGGCAGCCAGGACGACCTGGACGCCACCTCCAACAGCGACGGCGTCAGCACCAACGAGTCGCCGGTGGACGGCACCTCCTCCACGGACAACACGCCTCCCCCCGACGGCAGCTCCGGCCCCGAGCTCCACGGCCCCCCGATCGAAGGCGCCGGCGGCACCTCCGACCCCAACGGTCCTCCCCCCGATGGCACCGGCGGCACCTCCGACCCCCATGCCCCCCCGCCCGACCACACGCCCGTTCCCGACCACACCCCGGTCCCCGATCACACCCCCGTCCCGGACCCCATCCCCCCGCCGGACTTCACCCCGCTTCCCGTGGACGACACCGGCTCTCCCTCCACCGACTCCAACAACCCGCCCCCGGACCACACCCCCACGCTGGACCACACGCCCGCCCCCGTGGATCACAGCGCCTCCACGGACAGCTCGGCACCCGTGGTGGACAGCAGCGCACAGGCGCCCACCCTGTCTGCGGGCGAAAAACGGGCCAAAGAGCTTGGCTATCCCAACCCGCCCGAAGGCTATCGCTGGTACAACAGCCCCGATGGCCCCAAGCTGCGCCGCGACGAGAACTTCACCGGTCCCAAGCTGGCCTACGACCCCGCCTCAGGCACTTTTGTAGTCCAGGGTACAAACAAGCCCTATGTGCCGGGAGAAGCTGTCGAAACGCCCGTCACCCGCTCCAAAGGCGCGCAGCAGGCCGAAGCCCTGGGCTGGCCGGGCGCTCCCGACGGCTACTACTGGGTGTCGGCGGGCGATGGCAAGCCGCCGGTCCTGCACCGCAAGAACAAGGCCGACAGCCCGCCCCTGCGCTACGATCCCACCGGAAAACGGTGGATCAACACCGCGACCGGCTTCCCCCATATCGATCTGGCCGACGTGCCCAAGCACCTGCAGCAGCGCATCGCCGAGGGCGGCATGGGGGCCCTGGTGGATCATGTAAGCTCGGTTACCGATCCCAAGGAGCAGCAGCGCCTGCTGCAGCTCTTCAGCGACTACGAGCAGCTCATGCGTGTGGACCCGCGCGACATGACGCCGCAGCAGAAGGACACGGTGCTCAAGGCGCAGGCCGAGTTCTACCGGAGCTTCCAGAGTGCCACCACCATGCGCAAGGTGGTGCCCGTCGACGGCATGCAGAAGATCCTGGCCGGCACCTACCAGCATGTGGGCGGCTCGGTGGGCGATGCCCGCAACACCGAGGGGCTGACCGGCGGCGAGATGGTGGAGCGCCTGGGCCTGGACTACACCGACAGCGGCGGCAACCAGCCCTACCTGCAAAGTGACGGGGCCGGCGGGAAGAAGCCGGTGGAGGAGGTGCTGTTCATCGACATGCCGATCACGGCGGAGATGCGCAGCAAAGCCCAGGTTCCGATGGACCAGAGCATGCACCAACATGCGGAGACCTCCACCGACTCCGATGTGCGCGAGCTGAAGGATCGGGGCCTGCTGATGGGCGGAAGCTGGCAGGATGTACGCCGCGATGCCACCGGAAACCGCGACCTCACCAACCCCTACGCGGGCCACGGCGGCACGGTGACCAGCTCGCACCTGCCCCATGCCAAGGTGGCCGCCAACCAGGAGCTTCAGATCGCCACCGATCGGGCCAATGGCAACAACGGCGCCACCATTCCCGTGGGCTCGATGTTCAAGCTGCGTGGTGCGGATGGGGTGGACATTGTGGTGGCCCGCTTTGTGGACCCCGCCGACGGCAGCCCCCCGCGCTGGGAGACCGACCCCAACCTCTCCCCCGAGCTGAAACACCGCCTCTTAGGCCACCCCCTCCCGCCCGCACCCGCACCCGCTCCGGCCCCGATTGTATCCCCCGATACACATCCTGACCGCACCGAAGCCGGGCTCTTGGGCTGGATGAAGGGCATTCTGGGCATCGGCGGCACCCCCAAGGAGGCCACCACCCCGCCCGCGCCCCCGCCCACCGCAGGCGAGCTGCACGGGGCGATGGGACCGGACACCACCATCGACCTGGTGCGCCCCGGCAGCGGCCCCGAAGCCCGCTACGTGAAAGAGGGCTTCAACCTCGTGGTCGAGTTCCCCCCCGGGCGCAGCGCCGACCAGGTACGCCAGGATCTACAGCGGCAGTTGGCCTCCGAGGAGCAGAGTGCGCTCAGCACCGCCTCCGCCGAGCTGGGCGCCGGCGTCACCATCACCCGCACCAGCGGCGGCGAGCCCAACTACCAGCGGCACCCCGACGGCAGCATCCATGTGCGCCTGCCCTACGGCTACGACCTGTCCAACCTGGGCAGCGCCCTCAAGAAGCGGAAGGAGAAGGCCGCACTCCACCTGACCGGCACCTCCGATCACAGCACCATCCAGACCAGCAGCAACGTGGTGGTGGGCAGCCCCCTCACCGACGTGGACCAGGGCCACGCCATCCTGCGGCGCCTGACCCAGGGCGACCTGAGCGCCCTGGAGGCCGTCGGCATTCACGGCCTGGGAGACGGCTTCGACACCGACGTGGGCCGCCGCAACGCGCACGAGATCGAGTGGGGTCTGGGGCAGCTTCCCGATGGCAGCGTGGTGATCATCCGCGGCGAGCACGGCGCGGTGGACTGGGGTCGCTACCCCGATGTGGTGGCCCTGGCGCACTCGCACCCCACCCTGGGCCCGGATGGCAGCAGCAAAGCCCTGGATCTGAAGGGCGGCGACAGCGTCGAGCAGATCCTGGACGACATCGGCAACAACGTCGCCCTGCTGCCCTCCTCGGCCGACCTGGGCTTTGTCCATGCCCGCGGCATCAAGGACCACGTCGTCCACACGCCCTACCGCTACAACCCCGCCACCAAGAAGGTGGAAGCGGGCTTTGACAAAACACTTCCCACCATCGACGTACACATTGTCTCCACGACGGTAGGCAGCGATGGCCGCATCCGCGCCGAGGTGGAGATCCGCTCCGGTCCGGTGCTGCTGTGGAAGGGCCCGATCGAGAGTATGGCAGGCTTTACCGTCAAGGAAGGGCTGTTCAACCGTACGGCCATGCCGACGCCGGAGGATCTGGCACTGCTGTCTCACCACAGCGATAGCGACGGCTACAACCGCTCTGAGGGTGGCACACTGCCCATCGACCGGGTGAAGACCATATCGGCGGGCGACTTCGTGGACCGCATTCGCAGCATCTTCCCGGCGGCTTCCGCCGGAATGAGCGATGCCGACATCCGAGAATTTCGCCGTAATCTGGTCGACTATCTGGATAACACCCGAAACCCTGGTCTTGATGTGTCAAGCCTTTTCCACGACTACCAGGACGGCGTCCGCTACAACCCCCCCACCAAGTCCTGGAGCCGCCGCAGCGAGGCCGAGCTGCTGCTGTCCGTCCCTGAATCCCGCATCAAAGAGCGGCTGGAGATGCTGAGCGATCAGGCCAAGGGCATGACCCCTGCCGACCGCAACGCCTTCCGCGACGAGGTGAAGAAGTACCAGACCCTGAACCCCAACGGCAAGATGACGGTGGACGACCTGCTCACCGAATATCTGGCAGGCAACCGCATCGGGGCGTCGGGCGCCCGCTACAACCCCGCCGGCGGGGAAACCGTCGCGCAGATGCGGCAGCGCCTGATCACCGACTTCCCCGGTGGTAACTTCTCCCTCCGCGAGGCCCAGGCCCAGGCGAAGTTCGGTGGCAAGCTGCGGACCGTGGTGCCCGTAGAAGGCGTTCTGCATCTCATGGAAGGCGGGAAGCCGGTCACCTACGGCAAGTTGATGACCAAGGATCAAAAGGACCAATTTGTAGACCTGTTCACCCAAGCCTACATCGACTTGGGCATGAGCGACGCCGCCGCTGAACAGAAGGCCGAGGATCTGCTGAAGCGCCTCTCCAACCGCCCCATCGTGATC
>JBEIQS010000203.1:0-10457 GCA_040376425.1 Alphaproteobacteria bacterium
CGGCCCCTTGTTCGAGGAGAGCCGAAACCTTTTATCAGTGGCACCGTTGACATTGGTGATCGGCCGCAACGGCGCGGGAAAAAGTCAGGTGCTTCGGCTGCTACACCAGATCATTGCCGGACTAGCAGGAGTACCAGGACCTTGGCTCCCGAATCAGAGCGGTCCATACACTTTTGCAACGAATGTAGAAGATAACTTCTACTTTCGCAGCCCGGCTCACCCGCTTAAGGTGTACCTGAGCTGGGAATTCCGCGGCCATCCCGGAAGCCTGGACGCTACTTTTGTAGCTCCTCAACCTGCGGAGACGGAAAAACGGGTCACACTTCTGCAGTTCACTCTCATGCAGGGGGCGGAGAGGGTGGAGGGCGAGGATTCCTCTGTCCCTTGGAATCGCTCGCCGTGGGCGGAACTCCGGGCCGCCTTCGTCGCCCTCTGGCGTGGATCTACGGCGTTGGGCGGCACACGTGGGCGTATCGAGCGAAGCTACCCGATTCCCCAAGGTCGCCGGGAGCGCATGCACGCCAGTGGAGAGGGGGCTGCGGAGTGGCTTTATCACTCCGAGCGCCTGCGGCTGGCGACACGGGATTGGGTGTCCACACCACTCACGCCGCTGCGCCTGGATCTGGACAGCAGCGGGGGAGAGCTGCGTCTGCTGGACCGCTCCGGGCCGAATCAGGTAAACCTGAGTGATGCGGCAGAGGGGGTACAGCAGCTATTGCCCGTGATCACGTTGCTCCAATCCCGTTGCCTGGAGCCAATCTCCGGCGTGGACTGCATCGAGCAGCCTGAGCTGCACCTGCACGATGCCGTCCACGGAGATGTCGGAGATCTACTGCTCCGGGCGGCAGGAATCCTCCCCACACAGCCTGGCGCCAAGCTTCGGCCGGATGGTGGCTATCGCCTTCTGGTGGAGACGCACTCCGAAGGGCTGCTGCTTCGGGTGCGACGACGTATCGCCGAAGGGGAGGTGGACCCCGCACACGTTGCCCTGGCATTTGTGGAGCGGGAGGGGGTACAGAGTCATCTACGACCGATTCCACTGGACAGAGATGGACAACCGACGTGGTGGCCCGAAGGCGTCTTTCTGGAGCGCTACCGGGAGGTCCAAGCCATCAACCGCGCGATTCACAAGAAGGCAGGATAGATGCGCTTTGTGCTGCACACCCCGGCGCTGCATGCGATCGGGGAGCTGCTGGAGAGCTTGGACTCCCTGTTGACCCGGATGGCCGAAGATGTCCACACCGTGACCTTTCAGGAAGCCGACCAGGTGGAGAACAGCCCCTGGTTCACGTCCCTCCGTCCACATCGGCAGGAGCTGGTGCGACGTGCCATCGAAGCCGCCGCCTGGGATGGTGTAGCCAGGAATCGGAAAGAGTATCGTGTGGATTCGCCGAGTGATATTCCGATGGCGGTCCGCTTTGCAAATCGCCCGCTTATGATCCTGGTAGAGAACCAGTTCTCGGACGGGGCCTTTGTGGAGCTGGCGGTGGAAGCCTTTGCGGATGCGGATACCCAGCGCCGCTGGAAAGCAGGTAAGAACTCCGCACCTCGCGGCTGGGATTTCCTCCCTGCGGGAGGTGGGGGCCAGATGCCGGATTTTATTGGTGCGCAGAAGGCGCAGCCTCCGGTTCGGCTGTTGGTACTGCGGGATGGAGATACCCTGACTCCGCGGCATCGACTGGCGATAAACAGCGTGAGCTGGACACGGTGATTGCGGCCATCGGGAGCGATCCCATCCCGCTGATCGTCCTTCAGCTTCGTGAGATTGAGAACTATATTCCTGATACGTTCTGGGATCTGTGGTTGTCGCAGACTCCACACTCGTCTTACAGGGATGTCGTAGACGCCCTGAAGCGCCTCAGCCGGGATCAGCGGGACCATTTCGACATGAAGAATGAGAGGCGCCTCAAGACAGGCGGTGTTCCTGGTCCCCTTTTCGACGGCTCGAATACCGCAAATCCAAGTCTATCACCCAATGATATCGCGGTTCTCGCCCGCGCGGAAAACCGAAATCTAAAGGAAATTCCGATTTCCCCTGGTGATGCTGCATCCCTTGCTCAGCCCGGAAGCTCTCCCCCGGCGAAAGTGGACGCCGTTCGTCTGCTTCTGAACTACGTTCGACAAGGGAGGATTCAGTCGGGGGACCTGAGCCATCGTGATCATCCCGGCGATCTACGCCGAATCGCAAATTGGATTGTAGAGGAGCTGTAAGGTGGATCAAGAACGCGAGACTACACCAGAGGTCAAGCCACAAATTGCCAATCTGGCCGACCTCCTGAAATGGACACAACAGGGGCGGCTGCGCTGCCCAATGTTTCAACGCCCGTTTCGATGGGACCGTGCACGCGTGAGAGAGCTTTTTGACTCAATTCTCAAGCAGTATCCTATTGGGACGCTGCTGATCTGGAAGTCGCAAACGGTGCGTCCAAGCCGACCTGCATTGGGGCCGCTAAAGCTTCCAAACAGCCCAGGCGACGACATGTTGGTGATCGACGGACAACAGCGAGTGTCTGCAATCGCGGGCGTTTTGCTCAAAGGAAGGATGGAGGCATCTGAAGATATCGAAGATCCTGGAATGTGGGACCTATGGTTCGACGCTGAAGGAAAGGACGGGCAAGTTTTTCGGCACATTACCGGTTCTCCGCCACCGTCTTCCATTCTCGTTCGTGACCTTCTTCACATGGGGAAGCTCTTACAGGAAGGCAAACGATTGTCGACGCAGCTACCCAGGGAGGAGGAGGATCGCGCAGGTCGGATCATGGAAGTTTGGCAAGCGGCGGCGACAGCGCTGACCTCCTACCGGCTACCCTATGTGGAGTTTCTTACGGATGACCTGGATATTGCCGTGGACAGCTTTACCCGGCTGAACCGGCGCGGAATGGATATCACGGCCGACGAGATGTTCTCGGCCCTTTCGGAAAGTGATGGTAGTGGCCCGCGGCTTGCCGAACACATCGACGGCATTCTCCGCGAGGTGCGCGATGCCGGCTACGGGCCGCTCGACAGACCTGCGGTGTTGAGGCTGATCCTGGTGGAGTTGGACTTGGACCCCTTCGGGACCGACTGGTCTCAGCTTGGAAGAAAAAGCCTAAATAAAGCTAGAAAAAACCTGGATGATGCAGTAGCCAGAAGCCGCAAGGGGCTGCTTACCGGCCTGCGCTACCTCCAAACCGATGTTGGGCTGCCGTCGCTGCGTCTGCTGCCCTACAGCGGTATCCTGGTGGGGATCGCCTGCTACCTCGGGGGCAGGGAGGGGCCCTACGCGGAGAAGGAACGGGAGTGCTTGCGAGAGTGGGTTTGGCACGCCACATTTGCCGGCTTTGCGGACGGTAATCCTTCACGCTCTACAGAAGTGTGGCGGGCACTCCAGAAAGCCGGCCGCGATACAGAGTATACGCAGCCGCTGCCAAAAGTTTCCCCCAGGGCGGCCGTAACCCCGTATCCCAGCCGGCACGATCTTCGAGCGGCACGCGTGGTGGCCAGCCAGTGGGCGGATCTCGTCTCCTGGAAAATGGAGGAGCAGGAACTGCGGCAGGTGGGGCGACATCTAAATGTGGGTGGAGCAGATTGCTTCATCCGGATCTTCCGCCCCAGGAGCACCACCACCGACCCCGAATTGAAGGAATTGCTGTCCTCTCCGGCTAATCGAGTGTTTGATTGGTGGAGCATGGATAATCCCGATATCTCACGACGAGAACTAGCCATCAGGCGGCTGATCGATCTCTCCGGAGAAGGTGAAGGTAGTACTCGGTGGCTGACGCGGCTGCACATCGACGAAAAAGGGCTGGAGTTGCTGCGTGCCGTGAACAGTAAGGAAGGAAGTGCGCGGGAATCGCTGGAGAAAAGTTTCCTCCTTCACCGCCAAACCTTGCTGATTGCGGCCGAGCATGACCACCTGCGTCGCTACAACCTCAGTCCCCCGGCAGGCGTGGCCCCCCCCGCACTGGATCGCCAAGAAGAATACTCAGTCCCTCCCGACGACTTGTAAGCCTGAGTAACCTGGACCTCCGGGGGATCGTCGTGTTGCACGCGGCGCCTGCGGCGCTCGGGCCGCACGCGCCTGACAGGATCTGGACGATCCCCTGCCGGTATTCCCCCACCTCTCCCTGAGGTGTTGTAGAGCTACAACACCTCCTCAGCCCGCCGTGTTCTCCACCAACCGCGCGTGCTCGGTCCACAGGGCGCTGGGGAGCCGGTCGCCATAGCCGCTCAAAAAGTCGTCCTGCACCTTGGCTTCCGCGGCCCACTCGCTGCGGTCCACCTTCAGCAGGGCGCCGAGCTGCTCCGGCTCTACGCCGTCGATGGCGCTCGGTACCCGCCCGATGGGGGTCTCCACGCCGGGGCTTCGCCCTTCGCAGCGCTCCAATACCCACTCCAGCACCCGAAGGTTTTCGCCGTAGCCAGGCCACAGCAGGGCCCCGTCGTCGCCGGTGCGGAACCAGTTGACGCCGAAAATCTTGGGGGGACGCGGCACGGTCTGGCCCATGTTCAGCCAGTGGGCGAAGTAGTCCGCCATGTTGTAGCCGCAGAAGGGCAGCATGGCCATCGGGTCGCGCCGCAGTACGCCCACGGCGCCGGTGGCGGCGGCGGTGGTCTCAGAGGCCAGCGTGGCCCCCAAAAAGGTGCCGTGGGTCCAGTCCCGGGCCTCGTAGACCAGGGGTACCACTTTGGGGCGCCGGGCGCCGAACAGGATGGCGCTGATGGGAACCCCAGCGGGATCCTGCCATTCCGGCGCGATAGACGGGCACTGGTCGGCCGGTGCGGTGAAGCGGCTGTTGGGCTGGGCCGCCCGCTCGGGCCCGCCGGGCGACCAGGGTCGCCCCCGCCAGTCCAGCATGCCCTCCACCGGCTGCTCGTGGTGGCCCTCCCACCACACCGTTCCGTCGGGCTTAAGCGCGACGTTGGTGAAGATGGCGTTGGCCGACGCCGATGCGATGGCATTTTCGTTCGTTTTGTTAGAGGTGCCCGGAGCGACACCAAAAAAGCCAGCTTCGGGGTTCACCGCCCATAGGCGCCCATCCGGTCCGGGACGCAGCCAGGCGATGTCGTCGCCCACGGTCCACACCTTCCAGCCCCGCTCCAGCATGGCTTTGGGCGGAATCAGCATGGCAAGGTTGGTTTTGCCGCAGGCACTGGGGAAGGCGCCGCAGATGTAGTGCTTTTCGCCTTTGGGATTCTGAATGCCCAGGATCAGCATGTGCTCGGCCATCCAGCCCTGGTTCCGGCCCAAGGTGCTGGCGATGCGCAGGGCCAGGCACTTCTTGCCCAACAGCGCGTTGCCGCCGTAGCCCGAGCCTACCGACCAGATGGTGTTGTCCTCGGGAAAGTGGCAGATAAAGCGCCGATCGGGGGAGAGGTCGCCCAGGCTGTGCAGACAGCGCGTAAACTCGCCGCCGGTCATCTCCATCTGCCCCCAGGCGGCGGTGCCCATCCGGGTCATGATCCGCATGTTGAGCACGACGTAAACGCTGTCGGTGATCTCCACGCCCACCTTGGAAAAGGGAGATCCGACCGGTCCCATGACAAAGGGCACGACGTACATCGTGCGACCGCGCATGGCACCGCGATAGAGCTCGGTCAGCTTCTTCCGGGCATCCTCTGGCGCCATCCAGTTATTGTTGGGACCGGCGTCGTCCTTGTTGTGGGAGCAGATGAAGGTGAGGTGTTCGGTGCGCGCCACGTCGCTGGGGTCGGAGCGGTGGAGGTAGCTGTTCGGGAGTTTTTCGGGGTTCAAGGGAATCAAAATCCCGTCACGCAACGCTTCGGCCGTCAGGCGCTTCCGCTCCTCTTCCGATCCGTCACACCAGTACACCGCATCGGGCTGGCACAGGGCGCGGACTTCTTCGACCCATGAACGGACGCTTTCTGGCAACATCGGGGAACCTCCGGGTGGTGCTCCGGCTTATCCCGTCGCGGTGCTGCCGGCCGGGTTTTGCATACTTGCAACGTGGCGCCCCCGCAGCCAAGCCGGCTACCCCGCGCCCTTCAGTCCTGGGGCAGCTCGGCAAGCTGGGCCAGGATGGTCTCCAAGGCGCCCCGGGTGCGGGCATCGGCGCGGTGCGGGAAGGGTGTAGTCACCCGAAACACCAGCTCGGCCCCCACCACATCCTCCAACACCGTCTCGAATGGATCCACCTCTCCGTCGTCAAAGAAGGACATCCGTGGCACCAGCAGCAGGCCCCCGCCGCGGGCCGCAACGGTGGCCAGCAGGTGCGCGTCCGATGTGCTCAGCCACGGGGCCACATCGACCGTGCCGCCCGCCAAGAGCGGCCACTGCTCGGCAGGGTGTCCGGGGCGGCTCCAGCCCAGAATGTCGTGATTGGCCAGATCGGCCAGCGTGGTGGGCGTCCCCCGCTGCTCCAGGTAGGCGCGGGTGGCCACCACACGCATGGGCGCGCGCAGAATCACGCAGGAGTACCATGCGTTCCGATCCGGCGCGGGACCATCGTGGAGGAGCAACTCGAAGGGTTCGTTCAGGTTGCTCAATGGGTTCTCGACGTGTCGGATCACCAGCCGTTGTTTGGGGAAGGCGAGGTGGGTGGCCAGCAGCGCGTGGACATGGATGGACAGCGGCATCCCCACCGGCTCGATCACCCGCAGCGTACCCCAGGCCTCGCGCTGGGCGGACCGCCCGCTGTTCACAAGGTTGTGGGCCGAGGCAAGCAGCAGCTTTCCATCCTCCAAGATCACCAATCCCGCAGGCGTCAAGCGCACCCCCGAAGGATCCCGGTGCAGCAGCGCCGCACCCACCTCGGCCTCCAGCTCGTCGATACTGCGGCGCACCGCCGATCGCGGCATGCCCAGCTTGCGAGACGCGCCCTGCACCGATCCGGCCTCCACCACCTGGATGAAGACATGAAGATGTTTGGTGTCCATGGGCGCCCTCCCGAAGTGGTTCCCCGGATCCATAACGTGCTCCGCCGGTGCCCCTACAACCGGGCCCCTGGCCGCTCTGCCGCCTCCTGACTACCTTCCCGCATGGACCTGCTCCTGGATTGGTGTCGCGCCCGCTGTCAGCCCGGCCGCTGCACGGTGATCGGCCTGCACGGCCCCCAAGGTGCCGGCAAGAGCACGCTGGCTGCACACTTGGTGACCGCACTGGCTCCTCTGCGCGTGGTGGCGATCTCCATCGACGATTTTTATCTGTCCAACGCCGATCAATGCGTGTTGGCCGCCTCTAACCATCCCTTGTGGCAGGCGCGTGGCTATCCGGGCACCCACGATGTGGATCTGGGCACTCGCACGCTGAACAATCTGAAAGAGCGGCGGCCCACCCACATTCCCCGCTACGACAAAGGCGCCTTCGGCGGGCAGGGTGATCGCCACCCATCGTCGGCCTGGCCGCTGGTGGAGGAGGCCGATCTGGTGATCCTGGAGGGATGGTGCCTGGGCTTTGTGCCGCTGGAGGAGCCGCCGCCGCTGCTGGAGGGCCCGAACGATGCGCTGCGGGCCTATGGGGCCTGGCTGGAGCAACTGCACGGCCTGATCCTGCTGAAAGCGCCGGCCTTGGCGCAGATTGTGGCCTGGCGGATGGAGGCCGAGCGGGAGTGCCGGCGGCGCGGAGAGGGGGCGATGTCCGAGGAGGATTGTCGCAGCTATGCCGAGAGTTTTTTGCCGGCCTATGAGGCCTGGCTGCCCGGGCTGTGGGCGCGGCCTCCGGTGCAGCCCGCCCTGGCCATCGAGTTGGATGAACAGCGGCGCTTTATGAAGGTAGAAGACATATTATTGGAGGACTGAGAAGGAGGCGGTCGAGGGGAGACCCGGGCGGCCCGCCGCCCTGAAACTGCCTGTAAGATCGGATTTCGGGCCAGGGGCTATCTTTGGAGGGTCAGCAATGACGCCAACCAAGGAAATCACAGCCATGAACCTTTCTCTTCGCAGTCTCCTTCTCTTCTCCCTCTCCCTGAGTGCAGCACAGGCGCAGGCCCTGACCGTGGTGGGCGGTGGCCTCTTTGTGGGCGATGCCCCCAAGACCCTGGACGAGACCGCGGTCACCGACTTTGCCGGGAACCCCCTGGATAGTCGCTATCCCGCGTACATCCTGAACGACGTGATCCACGGCTTCCGCGAGGCTCCGGGCTGCGTGCAGAGTGCCGTCGCGCTGCCCTACGACATCCTGGCCTACAACAACCCCGCTGTCGATGGGGTCACCTTTGGCGGCAACCTCACCTGGACCCCCACCGGCACCGCCATCAACGGCATTCGGCCCGGCAATGCCTACGGCGGGATGCTGGCGGCCAATACCTCCGTCCAGTGCTTCACCTTCTACATGAACAGCCCCAACCTCCAGGATCCCGCGCTGGACGACATCATCCAGTGGGGCACCGGCAAGCCCAACAAGACGGTCCTCGGTGTCCTCTACAAAGAAGCCACCCTGGACGCCTGGGACAGCGTGTGCAGCAACGGCGGCGACATCTTCGCGACCGGTCCCCGCATCATCGCCGAAGGGCTGGAGCTGGACACCGGCAACCACGACGGCCTGCAGATCGACCGCGCCAACAACACCGTCACCATGCAAAGCCGCACGCCCACGGACATGGACACCATCCGCGTCATCACCTCCTGCAACTGATCCTCTGCAAAACAACTTTGTAATCTATACTACAAAACGGAAAAAACCATGAGCCTCCTTCTCCTTTCCATCTCCTATGCTGGCATCCTTGACTCCGTTTCCGATGGTGTGGTGATCGGGAATGCACCGCCCTCGCTGGACCGCGCCCATGTGGAGAGCCGCTACCCGCTGATGATCGAGAACGGCCTGATCCTGTCCTTCCCGGAGACCAACACCTGCCAGACCCTGGTGGCCCCCCTCTCGGTGGATGTGCTGGCCTCCAACATGGCGGTGGGAACAGTCTACAACGCGATCGGCTCGATGTACTGGGGCCCCACCAACGCCGTGACTGCAACGGTCACGCCTGTGGGCTTGGGCGGGCAGCTTGCAGCGGGAACCAAATACAGTTGCGTCGCAGCGCACTTCGAGGGGGTGAACGACTACCTGACCCCCACCACACGTTCGATCACCCAGTGGGGCTCGCTCAGCACCGGGCGGAACATCTTGGGCCTGATCTATACCGACAACAGCCTGGATGCGACGGATGCCCTCTGCGGTAATGGCGGCGACATCCACGCATCCGTGCGCAGCAGCACCGCCGGCTTGGAGCTGAGCGGTACCGCCTACGACGCGGTGCAGTTGGAGAGCAGCAAAAAAATCTGGATCCAGGCGGCTACCAGCAGCAGCACTGACACCCTACGGATGATCGTGTCCTGCAAGTGATACCATTGGGAGGTCACCGGCTTCGGTGTCCTCCCCTTCGCTTTTGGAGTCCCCATGCCCCGCCTCAACCTGGCCACCATCAAGCGGAAGTACCGGGCATGGTACACCATGCACCATGCCAGCTCTATGCAGATCGACATCGGCGCCTTCGGGCTCTGGTCCTGGGGGGGCAACTTGACCGCATTGGAGCCCGGAAAAAACGGCAGCCGCCTGCTCATCCTCACCGATGGGGATCCCGAGCAGCTCTACGCCCGCACCGAGGATGGCGGCGGGGCCAAAATGGTGGGCTACGCCCGCTTTTATGAAGGCAGCGACGGGGAGAAGCGGGAGGACTGGCGCCAGCCGCCGGGCGGACTGCCCTCCACCTGGCGGATGTACCCCTTCCACCGCCCCTCGGCGGTCCACGGGCTGGTGTACGCCCACTTCAGCAGCTTGGGGCTGGACATCGAGAAGACGGCGGACTGGGAGACTGCCTTCCCCCTGTCCGAGGACTACTGGTGGCCCGGTTTTGGGGAGACCAAAATCACCGAAAAGAAGCTGCGGGTGGTGCGTTTTTACGCCAGCCCCACCGATGTAGAGGGCGCCATCGCCCTATACCAGGGGGGGGCCTCCCAGGGCAATGGCGTGTGGAAGCTGGGTGCTGAATCGTGGTTCAGTGTGGGTAAAGGGACGTGGATCCTGGAGATGGAGCACCATCTGCGGATGGAGGAGGAAGAGGTGGACAGCCTGGAGGTGTTGGCAGTGGCAACGCCCGAAGAAGCCGGAAGCCCAGCGCCAGCAGCCGCCGCTCCGGACGGGAAGTGGTCCGGCTCGCCGCGCGGCAAAAAGGCCCGGTAGCCAGCCAGGCTCCGCCCCGGCCCATCCGCAGCACATCGGCCTCCCGCTCCAGCTCCACCCGCAGGCGCAGATCCTCTGGCGGTAGGCGCTGGTAGCGGGACCGGCACCACTCCCGTACATTGCCGGTTCCCCCTCGCACCCCGTAGACCGAGCAGTCCTGCGGATAGCTGTCCACCACCTGCCGCATGGGCGGGGTGGCGCTGCTTTCCGCCACCGCCGCCCGGGTGGGCTCGTAGTGGTCGCCCCAGGGGAAAAAGCGGCCGTCCACCCCCCGGATCGCCTTCTCCCACTCCAGATCGTGCGGAAGGCGCCAGGGCAGCGCGGTTCGGGCTGCGAGATCATCCGC
>JBEIQS010000369.1:0-3768 GCA_040376425.1 Alphaproteobacteria bacterium
ACACCGCCTCAGCGGGGCCTTCTCCCGTCTCCGGCGGAGAGCGGTTGGCGGCAGGCCCGGTGTTGTAGCGCTGCAACACCGCCTCAGTGGGGCCTTCTCCCGTCCCAGGCGGAGAGCGGTTGGCGGCAGGCCCGGTGTTGTAGCGCTGCAACACCGCCTCAGCGGGGCCTTCTCCCGCGCGCGGGAGAAGGTGGCGAAGCCGGATGAGGGCGGTTGTAACTGGTGAAAGATGGGCTGCACCGCTGGAATCTACAGTGACAATTTCCTCGGTTCCTCCACCTTTCTCCGATAGGCGCCCACATCGATCGCAGGCGCCGTTCCCAGCTTCTGGAGGGTCTCGATCAGCCGCAAAAAGAACCACACCAGCGCATGATCCGGGCCCACCACCTCCACGTCTTTGAGGACGCTATCCCAGGAGGCCGCGAAGGCTCCGTGCTGCACCGCGCAGCCCAGATCCACCTGCTCTTCGGGGGAGAGTCCCTGAAGTGCGCGGGCGAGCGAGGTGTCCAAAGCCGGCGTCCAAGACGAACGGGTAGCGAGGATCCCACCTGGAATACGGTAGGGAGGTCGCCCGACATTGGTGCCGATGTTGGAAACGATAGGGGCACTCGTTCGATGGAGCCTCCGTACGGACGCAATCTTGTCGCCAGCATAGCGGATGTTCTCCAGGCTCAGATCCTGTTTCACCTCAAAGACGGCGTACACACTCTCGGCAGGGACATGCAGCACCCCATTCTGTTCGAAAATCAGAATGGAATATTGCCGGTCATAAATCACCAGGTCGATTTGCTGGCTGATATCGCCGTTGGAATCCACAACAAAGGCTTTGGAGACCTGAAAGCGGCGGGGAAGATAGTCATCCAGCAGCTTCCGCCAGGACTCTTCCGATGCGTTGCCCTTTTCGCCCTGGTGGGAGATCAAGGTTCCCCCTTGAAGGTCCGCCTGGAGCCGCGCCTGAACCGCGCCAAAGAGCTTTTGAATTTCGTAGGACATTTGGACCCTCACCCTGGAATACGGACGTTCAAAATCAGGAGATTCTTCCCCTGTTGCTCCACCACGACCTGTACCTTCTCCGTCCTGTTGGCCTTCAATCGGGCCTGTACGTCGCCCGGTAGGGAGTCCAAGAGCTCCTTGGCCGAGCTGCTGTGGGCGTTGGCAACCTTTCCCGGGGCTACCGTCGCGGTCAACATCTGTTTCCCCGGGTTGAAGCTGAGGCCGGCTGGGAGCCATTCGACCGGAGGAGGCAAAATCTTCCTTTGGTCCTCGTCGCTCACCTGTTCCATCCGCCCGAATCCTGAAGCGGTCCAAGCAGAAAATCCTAGATCCCCCAACCCCTGGATCAGCAGCTTCTCGGCCAGCTTCAACCAGGGCTCAGCATCCTGCGGTGCCACATCGGGTGCCTCCAGACGCAGCCAGAAGCACACCTTGTCCGCGATGGCCAGCCGCTCTGTGGGAACGGGATCTTCCGTGTCCTCCGGATTTTTGTTTTCTTTTGTGTAATATTGGCTATGATGGGGGGTGACCACCTCCAGAGCCAGCGGACTCTCGGGACCGATGGGGACCCACAGGGCGTCCAGAAAATGCACCACCCCGGCGCGATCCTCCCCATCGCGATCCGGTCCAAACAGGACCTCCAGATCGTCCTTGTTCAGCGATTCGGTGTCCTTTGTAGCCTGGGCTACATATCGCCATGCCTGAGCGCGTGCCAGGCCCTTCAACCCCGAGCCGGGCAGGTAGGGCACCCCATAGGTGTGGTGAAGTAGCACCCGCCCGTCAGTCACACTCTGGCTACTGGACGGGTGCAGCAGCATTCTTCCCCTGGTGCGAAGTACACATTCCCGGAATGCCGTGGGCTGCATGGGTTGGTACATAGCTCTCAACATTGGCCAACGCTCGCTCCACGCCTTTCGCCCAACCCCGCCTGCCGCCAACATCTGCACAGCATGCCGGTAGAGCATCCGCCGATTTGCCTTTTCGTCGTTCTTCCCGGGGACACCGTGAGGAAGGCAGCGGTCCAGGTACAGACCCACGTGCTCGGGCCGCCAGCCGGCAAGGGGACCATCCCCCTCGCCCTTGCCTTCCAGAAGTGGACGTTTAAAGTTGGAATAGTCCCACCAAGCGATGTCCATCATTACTGCACCGCCGCTGTAGAGCGCTTGTGCTGGGCGTCCGTCAATTCACTCAACTGCCACTCCGTCTCCACCATCCGGGCCAACCAGGTTGCGACCTCGGCCGCAAGGATCTGGTCCTGCATCCGGTCCTCTATAGCCTGTGCGGCGGTCTGCTCAAAAAATAGCTTCCAACGGTCACCATCTGTCCTGCCGGTGCCTGCAAAGGTGGCGATGGGCGAGCCGTCAGTGGCAAGCTCTTTCATCAGCGCCAGGTACACCCGAGCCAGCAAGGCATCGGCATTCTCCCCCTGCTCATCCTCTTCCTTTGTCCCGAGAAAAAGTAACACCTGCACCACCCCATGTCGAAGGATCATGGCCGGCAGGCTTCGGACCCGAGAGCGCAGCTCTTTCAGCGTGGACTTCCTGATTTTACCGAGCGTCAGCTCCCCTTTCTGGCCCGCCAATGCCGCCAAAATCCGCTGCTGTCTGGACCGGGGACCAGGAAGATCCTTGCCCGGATTTGGGGGAGGTGCGGGCGCAGGAGCCGGTGCCGGCAGAGCGGCCCTGGAAGAAGGCACCGATGTCGCCACCGGAGGGTGGGCTGGAGCGGGCTTCGCGGGAGCAGGCGCCGGAGCAGGAAGAACCGGAAATTTCTTGAACTTTTTCGACATCAGCCCTCCACGATCCGGAAGAGCACCTGTCCATAGCCCACACCGGTGTGGCCTCCCAAGCGCAGGTTGCAGGTGGTCAACCTGTCAGGAAGCAGGCGGAGAGCCTCCGCTTCTCCCAGCCTCTTTCGCTCAGCCCCCACAGAATCGGCCTTCAACGTCTCCCGGCCCACGATCAGCCCGGAAAGCAGGCTTTCCGCAGGCATCGCCTCCTCTGTCCACGGACCGGAGGTGTCGGCGGTTCCGGTTTCACGGCTGATACACACGCGGGTGCGCAGCTCCATCGCGGTCTGGCAGAGAACCCCAAAAGTGTTATCGGGAACGAGAAGAAGTCGCTGAGCGAAGAAGGCGCGCGCCGGTTCCATGTCTGCACCCGGCCAGATTTCCGTGGCGAGCGTGGCTGCAACCCTGTCCAGGGTCGCACTTTGTTCCACGGAAACCTCGTACTCCTCCAGGAAGACCTTGGCCGGTGGCACATCGGCACCGGATGGCTGAGCCTTCGCCGGAGGCACAAGGACACTCCCGGTGCATACACAATACGGGGCCTCGGTGACCTCAGGAATATCGTTCGTTCCCGTGAGCTTTTGACTTCGATTGCGAGCGAGGCGCCGCAGTACCAACGGGGAGGTGACCCAGGCCCAGGTGCCCCGGAGGCTGCGCACGGGCAACGCGACAAGGTTGGCATCGGTGATCGCCAGGGCGCCGCGATGGTCGCCTGCGTTGTCGCGTTCGGGACCGAAGAGTTGCCTGCTCAAGTCCGGGTTGGTCGCCATCACTTCCGAACGAAGCACCCCACGAAGGGAGGAGCCCGGCACCAGCGGATGACCGGTGTGGGCCTCGCGCATGGTGGGCAGGTTGACGGCATCCAGTCCTTCCTCCACGCCAATGCGGAGCGGAGAAAGGGCGTGGATCCAGTAGATCCGGGTGGTACTGTTCATGCCTAGGTCCTCTCGGTGTAGCCGGGCAGGCAGAGGCCAAAGCCCAGGCGT
>JBEIQS010000318.1:0-5139 GCA_040376425.1 Alphaproteobacteria bacterium
CCGAGGGGGACTGGTCTGTCAAGGGCTTTTTGGCCGCCATGGGCAAGGGTTTTGGCACCGGTGCAGTGAGCGGAATGATCTCGGGGGCCTGCGAGCTGGGGCTGGCCCGGGTGGTGCCGGGGTCCGCCTCCTTCAACAAAGTGGGTCAGGCATGTATGTCGGCCGCTTCCAACGCTCTGTCCACCGCGATCAGCAATGATCTGGGCCAGGTGGTGACCAACGCCAAGAACGGTGACCCGCTCTACAGCCAGCTCGGGCGGTCCACGGTCAGCGGCGCAATCAGCGGTGTTGCCAATTTTGCTGCTTGCGAAGCTATTACCCGGACGGTCGGTGCCCCCGCCGCCTTTACGGTCGCCGTGGGGGCGACGCTGGTTTCGACGGGCGCCGGTGTGGTCAGCCAGGCGGTAGACCCGACCACGTCGCTGTCAGGGAGTTGAGGGCAAAGGGGGAGTTTCCCTACACCACGATGGACGGTCTATCGTGGTTGCGCCCAAGCTTGGCGCCTTTGGCATGATTCTTGCATGCTTGTCCCTATCCCCCGGGTGACCGATGCTCCTCCTCCTCCCGCTGCTCTCCGCCACCGAGATTCACATTCCGGAGGCCACGGCAGAGCTGGATACCACGACCTACAGCCAGTCCTACCTGGCCGGAGATGTGGATGGAGACGGTATTGCCGATGTGGTGGCACAGCAGTCCAACCAACTGGAGATCCTCTACGGCGCCGCCGAGTGGGTCTGGCGCTCCAGCCTGCTGACCGGGGACGCGCCTCGCGACAACTTCGGCGCCGGCCTCGCCATCAGCGACCTGGACGGGGACGGGATGGGGGAGATCCTGGTGGGGGCCCCCGGGGCGGGCAGTGGGGCCGGGGCCTTCTACCTCGTGGATCAGGAGCAGCGTGTGCTGACACTGGCGGGCAGCAGCCCGACTTCGGCGCTGGGCAGCCTGGTGGCAGCGATGGGGGACATGGATGGGGATGGGGTGGGCGAGCTGGCGGTGGCGGCCCCCGGCGACCAGCCGGACAGCAGCCGGGCGGGCGGGGCGGTCTATGTCTACGCCCGGGATGGGAGCCTTCTATGGACCTGGGCGGTACCCGGGGTGCAGCAGTTGTTGGTGCCGGGCGATGTGGATGGAGATGAGGGAGACGATCTGTTGGCCCTGGGCAGTGGCGGGGTGTCCCTGCTGCTCTCGGGAGGAACGGAGCTGTGGCGGGAGGAGGCGGTGCTCGGGATCCCCGATAGCCTGATAACACCTGGTGATCTCAACCGAGACGGGCTGGAGGACATCGGCCTTGTGTTTGACCGGCTCAGCATCGACTTCTATGCGGGTGGGGCGGGCGGACCGTCCACCACCATGTTCAACCAGGATCTAACAGACTATTGGATGGATCCCTACCTGACGCTGCCCGGCTATGGGCGTCTCGGGGACATCAATGCCGATTCAGTGACGGAGCGATGGACGGATACTCCTTCCTACAACTTCAGTGATGACAGCGTGGATCACACCCGATGGATAGCCGACGGCGCCACGGGGGTACGCCTTCTGTGGGTGGATGAAGATCCTCTGGGGGCGGGGGACTTCAACGGAGATGGCTTGGCGGACCTCCTCTTTTCCGGCTACATCCGCGCCGGAGCGACCGACGCGGACGGAGATGGGTGGGCGGTGGGCGGGCTGCTCGGCGAGGCATGGGACTGCAACGATAGTGATGCTTCGATATACTTTTTTTCGGAGGAAGTGGCAGGAGATGGTAGCGACAGTGACTGTGATGGTGTGGAGGACCCGGCCACCCCGGAAAGCTGTCCGACCTTCAGCACCGCAGCAGAGGCGCTGGCCGTGTACCAGGCTTCGACGCTGTTTTCCGAGGTGTATGCGGTCTCAGTGGGCATCGAAGCCTACTTCAGTGCCCAGAATTGCCCGGGGCAGTCGGTCAATTGGGGACACTGCACTCAGCAGAACGATGGGGTGGACCTGGACTATCTGGTGGACGGCAGCACAACCTGGCGGGGCTTTGCCTGGCCGATGGGCACAGGCCAGGATCCCTTGTCCGGGCAGGGGCGCTGGCTGTCCACCTCCTGGCGTGCCGACGCTTTTGGCGGCTGCCTCCAGGATCTTTGTTACGAATCCTATCAGTCTGCGTCGATGCGGTATGCCGGCGCGGACGGGAGCTTCCACGAGGCGGAGCTGGAGCTTTGGAACTCCCTGACCGATCACGGGACGCGGGAGCTGCGGAGTGTGGGCGAGGTGGCCTCCCGGGACGGCTGTGCCAGCGCGTACGAGGTGGAGGAGTGCTATGATCAGACGCACCAGGCCCCCTCCTTTGCCTGCCCGGAGATCACGGAGATCCTGGAGTTGGACGGGGTGAATGTGCGGGTGGCTCAGGAGTTTGTCCACTGCGGGCAGAGCCTGAGCGGCCAGGATGGCTGGTTAAGCGGGGATCTGGGGGAGGGTGTGGTCGATCTGCAATCGTGGACCCTCTACCCGGAAAGTGATGGCGACGGGTGGCCGAGCAGCTTCGGGGACTGCGACGACACGGACCCGGCGATACAGCCCTGCGCGACCGAGATCTACTACGATGGTGTCGATCAGAATTGTGACGGGAAAGGTGACTTTGACGCGGATGAAGATGGGCACGATGCCCTTGTCTGGGGCGGTGATGACTGTGACGACAACGACGGGCGGATGTACGCGGGGGCGACTGAGTTCTGTGACGGGGTGGACAACAATTGTGATGGTGTGACCGACGAAAGCAGCGCAGCGGACGCCCCAAGCTGGTACATCGACGGGGACGGGGATGGCTACGGGGACCACCAGAGCGGGCTTCCCTCCTGTAGTCCTCTGGCCGGGCGGGTGCAGGTGGGAGAGGACTGCAACGACCAGGATCCAGGCATCAGCCCGGCCGCCCTGGAGCGCTGTGGGGGCGCAGCGATCGACGAAGACTGCGACACTTTTGTCGATGATGCGGATCCAAGTCTTGACACGTCAACGGCCTACGCCGGCTATCTGGACGAGGACCAGGACGGCTATGGGACGGTAGCCGCCCTGAGCTGCACCGCTGCACGCCTCGCGGCTCAGGGCGGAGACTGTGCGGATCAGAACGCTGCCATCAACCCCGGCGCCGTGGAGATCTGCGACTTTACCGATCAGGACGAGGACTGCAACGGTTGGGCGGATGATCGCGACGCCGGAATCGACGATGCAGTCCGACGGGAGGCCCTGCTGGATCTGGACCGGGACGGCTACGCCGGCCGGCGGGCGGGCTACCTCTGTGACCCGCTCCCCGAAGGGGACTGCAACGATCAGGATCCGCAGATTTCACCGGGGAGGGCGGAGATCTGCGATTCTGAGGACGTAGATGAAAATTGTAACGGTGTGGCCGATGATGCGGATCCGTCGGTGGACACGCGCTACTACGGCGATGGCTACATCGATGCCGATGGGGACGGCTTTGGCTTCGGTGAAACCGGCGGATCTTGCGACGGGACGGCGGTGATCGGGGGCGACTGCGACGACACCGATCCGGCGCGCAACCCGTCTGCCCCGGAGATCTGTGATGCCGCAAACACCGACGAAAATTGCAATGGGGTCGCCGATGATCAGGACGCCACGGTGGACCTGTCAACGGCGAACCGGCGGGTGGATGGAGATGGGGACGGCTTTGGGGCGATGGCGCCAAGCTGTGACGGGGTCCGCAATGCCGGGGACTGCAATGATCGGCGTCCTCGCTGGTTTCCCGGCGCGGAGGATGCCCCGGGCGATGGCCGGGATCAGAACTGCTCGGGGAGCGGATGCAGCAGCGGGGCGCCGGTTTCTGGACTGGGGGCGCTTCTGGTGGGGGTGCTGAGCCTGGGAGGGAGGAGGCGGTGGCGCTGATACATCGGTGATACATCAATAAAATATAGATGCTACATATTGTTTCGTGATACATGCTGGCGTGTATCATGGGTCAAGCCCCCGGTGCGGCGACGGGCCGCTGCGGCCCCGGGGTATGGGCGCCAAATACCGGCCCGCAGCCTCTACCTGTGCTGTGCGTCTCCTGTCGCCGAGATGTGCGGCTTTTTCGAGTTGCTGCACAGATTGTCCCCCTGTGCACCCAGCGCTGCACAGGCACGACCGCCCAGCCCGCGGCCGGTCACTCCGACCTCTGCACCCCTCCCACGCCGGCCGGACCGGTTTGTCCCGATCTCCCTTCTACTTCGCCCGGGGTCTCCACACTCCGTCCCAGCCCGCCGCCCCTCCTCCCGGAGCTGTGCGCAGCGTTGCGCCAACAACACCGCCGCACTGTCGCCAGGGCAGGCCCGGACACAGGCACTGAAGCCCGAGAGTGCATCGTCAAAATGCCCGGCAGACAGAGCGGCCCGTGCCGCGCGGAAGGTGGCCAGGGTGGCGATCTTTTCCTGGCGCAAGGGGGTGTTTTCTGCGTCCAACACCTCGTAGACCCGCAGGGGCTGCTTTCGGCCGGCGGGCACTACAAGGTCCAGCTCCCGCATGGTCCAACGCTGCGGGTCTTTCAGCGTTGTGTAGGTGGTCTCGCTGATAATCAGCGGTGCACCATAGTACTTCGTAAGCCCCTCCACCCGTGAGGCGATGTTCACCGGGTCCCCCACCACCCCACAGTCCAAACGCTCCGGCACCCCCCGCGTGCCCAGGGCCAACATGCCGGTGTTCAGACCAATCCCGATGCGCACCTCGGGAAGGCGCGCTTCCCGCAGTTGGTTGTAGGCCCGCACCCCCTCAAACATGGCCACGGCACCCGCCACCGCTGCATCGGAATCTTCGGGAAACAGCGCCATGATCCCGTCGCCCAGGAACTGGTTGATGATGCCGCCGTTGTTGTCGATGGCGGGCTGTACCTGGCTTAGATACTGGTTGATGAAGTAGAAGGTCAGCTCGGGCGGGAGCTGCTCGGCGATGCCGGTGAAGCCCCGGACATCCGCAAAAAGGACGGTGAACCGACGGGAAACCTGATCGCCGGGTAGAACATCCAGGATGCTCTCCCGATCCAGCAGGCCTATCAGCCGGTCCGGCACAAAACGATGGAAGGAGGTGGCGATGCTCCGCTGCATCTCCAGCGACTGCCGCAGATCATCCACGAGTCGTGCATTCTGGATGGCGATGGCCGCCTGCGCGGCCAGGATGCCGGCC